>DATKGP010000029.1:0-14732 GCA_035510775.1 Saccharimonadales bacterium (SeqCode) | reverse complement strand
GTAAGCAGATTTTCTCCACCCGCCTGGGGCGAGCGTGCAGGGTAAGGAGTGTGGGGACTTAGGGGCTGCCTCGCAACTAAGCCCCTAGTCCCCACAAAAATGTGTTTAATGGTTTGACAATTTTGCCGTTGCTAGTAACGTAAATAGCACAGTCATGTCGAGAACCTTGGCGAAGTGGGGGGCACTTTTAGGGATTGTCGTGATCGCGCTGGCCATTCTTATTTTTCCGCTCCGTCGCGGCCAGTCTTCGGAAATATTTGCCGCTGCCTCCACCGATCCGCTTCATCCAGTTGAGAAAGTTGTGGTTCAGACCTCGGCCAGTTCCATTCCCGAAGCTCTAGCTGCCGCTGGGGTGGCCTACTACCCGGAAGACAGAATTTCAGTTCTACCTGACCCGGCTTTGGGCCTGGGCAGTTTCATCAGCATCACTCGAGCTCTGCCGTTAACCATTATCGACGGTAAGAGAAAATACGTCGCTCGTACCTGGGCAACCACGGTCGGGGATTTGGTTACTGAAAAAAATCTCGAGCTCGGCCAGGACGACAAAATTTCCCCGCCACTCAATACCGCCCTAACGACCGACATGACGATTACCATTGTTCGTGTGGCCAAGACCAATGTAATTGAGAAAGAGATCATACCGTTCCAGACAATTCAGCAGAACGACGACACGATGTGGCGCGGCCAAACCAAAGTTAGTCAAGTCGGTTCAAACGGCGAGCGAACCAAAACTTACCTGGTGATTCGTGAAGATGGCGTCCAGGTTAGCAAAACCTTGACTTCCAATGTTGTCTCGACCCAGGTGGTCAATAAAATTGTCCTGGTTGGCACGAAACTGAAAATCGGCCGAACTTTCTCCGGCAAACTCACCTGGTATTCAGCCTCGACCAAGGTAGCGATTAGCTCTTCAACGGGTCTGAAAAAAGGCCAAGACATTCGAGTGACCAATCCTTCCAACGGCAAAAGCATTATCGTGACTATCGACGACTACTGCCCGGCCTCGGCCGGTTGCGCCAGCATTGTTGACCTTAGCCCGACTTATTTCCTGCAACTCCAGAGCAATCTCTACAACGACATGCCGCAGGTTAAGGTTGAAGAGATACTTAATTAGATTTTTTCAGGTAAAATATAGGCGATGAAACCTGCGGAGATTTTACGAAGTTTAGAGAAGACGGCCAGAAAGCGTTTCGGCCAGAATTTTTTGGTCAACCCAAAAGTTGCCGAAGAGATGATTACGGCGGCCGAATTAAAAAATACTGACACAGTTGTGGAAATTGGCCCGGGCTTGGGTGCTTTAACCGAGGAGTTGATCAAAAAAGCCGGCCGGGTGATTGCCATCGAACTGGATCGTGACCTGGCCGAATATCTGCGGAATCGTCGGCTGCCGCAGGTGACTGTTGTTACCGGCAATTCTTTGGACATCGATTGGACGGTGACCATTGGCAATGATTACAAAATCGTCGCCAACATTCCATACTCGATTACTTCGCCGGTTTTGCGCAAGATTTTTCAGTTAGAAAACCGCCCGTCGGTGGCAATTTTGTTAATTCAAAAAGAGATGGCCGAGCGGATTGTCGCTCCCGCCGGATCAAGTGAACGCGGATTTCTGACCCTTTTAACCGAGGCCAATGCCGAGGTAAAAATTGTCGGGAAGGTCAAGCCAGGTAGTTTTCACCCGATGCCCAAGGTTGATTCGGCAATTATCAAAGTTACCCCAAGTGAGCGGAAAATGGAGACGATTCTTTGGCCAGCGGTTGAGGCGGCTTTTCGCCACAAACGCCAGACTCTGGTTAACGCCCTTACTAAAGACCTGCCGCTCAAAAGATCCGAGCTGGAGAAATTCTTGAAGAAAAATGCTTGGAACCCGCTAATTCGTCCGAGCGAGCTGACTTTTGCCGACTGGCAGACCCTTTCAAAAGAAATTAAAAATCAGCTAGACTAAAAAACCATGACGCTTTACGTAATTGGCACGCCTATTGGCAACCTCCAAGACATCACCTTGCGGGCTTTGGAAACACTGAAAAATGTCGACAAGATTTATTGCGAGGACACTCGCCGAACCAAGATTTTGCTGGACGCCTACCATATCTCCAAGCCAATCGACAGCCTCCATCAACATTCTAGCGAAACCAAGCTAATTAAAATTGCCCAGGAGCTCGGAGCTGGCCAAGACATTGCCTATCTGACCGATGCTGGCACGCCGGGGATTTCTGACCCGGGCGGCAAGCTGGTCGAGTTCTGTCGAGCCAAAGGTTTGTCGGTTGTGCCGATTCCCGGCCCGTCGGCCTTGACCACCTTACTGTCAGTCGCCGGTATCCCAACCGATTCTTTCTGGTTCGCCGGTTTCCTACCGACCAAAAAAGGCCGGCAGACCCAACTGAAAAAGATTTTGGCTTTTAGTGACCCGGTGGTGCTTTTTGAAACCGGTCCCAGAATCGCCCGGCTCTGCCGCGAACTAACTGAACTCGGCAGCGGCGAACTCCATTTGATTGTCGGCCGAGAATTGACTAAAAAGTTTGAAGAAATTCTTACCGGCACGCCAGCCGAAATTTCTGCTCACTTTACCGCCCACAAACCCTTAGGCGAGTTTGTGGTTTGTCTGGCTCGGCAACGATAATTGTAGGCAGGCTTGTCGGCCGATCCTTCTGTTCGCTCACTACCGCAAGATATTCTCTCTTTCAAATTAATTTTTCGTGGCGACTTCGTCTCCCACTTTTTTGCGAGGGCCAGGGGCTTAATTGCGAGGCAGCCCCTAGGCCCTCGCGCTCCCTACCCTGCACGCTCGCCCCAGGCGGGTGGAGAAAAACACGCTCGCTGGTCCTGGGGATCCCAGGTGCTGGGCTCGCGGTTTTTCACCCAGACAATTCTAGCAGGCGGAGGCCGATTCTTCGCAGCTACGTACGCAGGCGATTTGCTTGGCTCGTCCGCTGTTCTTGCGGACGAAAATCGCCGAGAACACAAGTGACGAGACCGCAGGAGTCGAGGAACGGTCGCGAGAAGGATTGGCCGACAGCCCCCTCTTACAGAAATGATTCTTGACACGATAGGGCTAGAGGTCAACAATTGAGCTACCCAAGAAACGCCACTTGGGTGACGAGTTCTGTAGGAAGAGCCGTCTTCCGACACCTGTTCTTAGGGGGCTCGCAACCCCAAATGTCGCATTCTCGACTCCAGCGGTTCGCGGTGACCCTAGACGCCACGAACCGCCTTCTTTTTGCGTTAATTACAGGCTAAAATATGAAGGTCATGGAGAAGACGAAATATATAACTACTTCTATTGCCTACATTAATGCCGAGCCGCACATCGGTTTTTTGTTGGAGCTCGTCTCGGCCGACGTCCTGGCTCGCTACGCCCGGTTTATCTACGGGGACGATAAGGTATTTTTCCTAACTGGCACCGATGAACACGGTCTGAAAATTCAGAAAGCAGCCATTGATGCTAAGCTCGAGCCGCAAAAATTTGCCGACCAAACCGCTGCCAAATACCAAAAGCTTTGCCGGGATTTTAATATTTCTAATGACAGTTTCATTCGCACCACCGACCCAAGGCACGTCAAATTTGTTCAGGAAAAATGGCAAAAACTGAAAGAGGCCGGTGTGCTCGAGAAGCGCAGCTACGAGGGCGATTACTGCGTCGGTTGCGAAGCGTTTAAGACTGAACGCGAGCTGGAAGATGGCAAGTGCTTAATTCACAATCAGGTAGTTGAGCATATTAAGGAAGAGAACTGGTTTTTACTGATAAATAAGGAAACCAAAGACAAAATCCGCGCCTGGTTGCCGGCAATTTACCCGGCTGGCCGACAGTCGGAAATTGCCAATATAATAGAGGGCAACTTCGACGAGGTTAGCGTCTCTCGGCCAAAAGACAAGCTATCTTGGGGCGTGCCGGTGCCGGACGACACCGATCAAACGATGTATGTTTGGGTGGACGCCTTGCTGAACTATCTTTCCGGTATCGAGCTGGCTGGCCATTCGATTGAAGAAATTTGGCCGGCCGATATTCAAATTATCGGCAAAGACATCTTGAAGTTTCACGCCATAATCTGGCCGGCAATTCTAATTGCCTTGGGTTACGGAGAAAAATTGCCGGAAAAACTTTTGGTTCACGGCTTCGTCAACGTCGAAGGCAAAAAGATGTCTAAAAGCTTGGGCAACGTGATTACGCCAGCCGAACTGGCCAAGAAATACGGTATCGATGGCACCCGCTATCTACTCTTGCGCCAACTCAACTACTACGACGACAGCAACTTTAGCTGGGCGGAGTTTGACGCGCTCTACAATGGCGAATTGGCCAACGGCCTCGGAAATTTGGTGGCCCGTGTTATCGGCCTATTGGGGAGGTTCGACGGAGCCGGGGAAATTGTCAAAGAAGAATTAGGCCAGGCCAAAGCCGCCGAGTTTTTAAAAAAGTCTGCGCTTGACTTCATATTGGATTTTAAGGGCGAGCTGATCGACATAAACGATCTCATCAACTCGGCCGATCAATGGGTGAGCGAGAACAAACCCTGGACGTGGGAGAAACCAACAACAGAACAAATCACCGAATTGCTGGCCAAATCCAACCTCATCGAAATCAGTTTCCGTCTCGAGCCATTCCTGCCGACATTCTCGCCAAAAATCCGTCAACAGCTTTCAACCCTCAAGTCCGAACCGCTCTTCCCTCGGCTGGTTGCGTAAAGTCAAAATCTCTAGCAACATATATATATGTTGTATGCGCTTATAGCAGCGGTCACCGACGCGGGTGGGTTGTTGTTGGATAAAATAATTCTCGCCAGGGAGCGAGTGACCTTGCGGGTCTATCTACCGATTCTTTTTGCCTTTGTTTTCATCTTGACAGCCGTTCTTTGGCCGACCCTCGGGCGAGTTGATTGGGAGCTGTTACGCCTAACCAATACTATGTTCTTGTTCTTGATAATGATCGTTACTGCCATTGCCTGGAACGTCTTATTTTACCAAAGCGTCCAGCGGGAGAACGTCCAGCAACATGAGCTAGTAGTGATGACCGCTCCGCTAGTAACGGTAGTTCTGGCCGCTGTCTTTTTTCCGGAAGATCTAAATTATAAGGTTTTAATTCTGGCTATCATCGCCAGTTTGGCTCTAATTTTTGCCAAGGGCGGCCGACAGCATTTTGCTCTCAATCGAACCTCGTACAACACCTTGCTGGGGGTAGTTTTGATGTCAGTCGAAAGTATTATTGCCAAAGAGCTGCTTTACACCTTCACGCCAGTGGCTTTGTATGCCAGCCGAACGTTCTTTTTGGCATTATTTTTCTTCTTCTACTACCGTCCACAGCTCGGGCGCGTGGAGGTTAAGCACTACTGGATGATTTTTTGGTCGGCTCTGATCGGCGTGGTCAGTATGCTGACTAAATACTACGCCTTCTCGGATTTGGGTGTGGTCTATACCACGATGATTGGTATTTTGGCGCCGGTCTTAGTTTTCTTCTTGTCGTGGGAAATCTTACACGAGAAGGTGCGTTTCCGAATGATTCTAGGTTCGTTAATCGTCCTGGTTTGCGTGGCTTTGGCCACCGTGATTACGGTTCAGTAATGCGTGCCATCGACACCCACGCCCACCTCGATTTTCCCACTTTCGATTCGGATCGGCCGAAAGTTCTTCAGGCCATTAGCCAGGCAGATTTGGGGGTGATAAATGTCGCCACCAGCCAAGAATCAGTTCGGGTGATTGATGGCCTAACCAAGAAAACCGCCAGTGTTTGGGGAATGGTTGGGCTGCACCCGACCGATATAGGCGATAAAACCTTAATTGAACTGCCTACACAAATTGAATACTGGGGCAATCTCTTAAAAGAAAATCCCAAGTTTGTCGGCCTGGGTGAGGTCGGTCTGGATTACTACCACCAGGAAGACAACAGTACTGCCAGTGTCCAGAAGGCGGCTCTACGAATGATGCTGACTTTCGCCCAAGAGCAGAAATTACCAGTCAGCTTTCATTGCCGAGACGCCTACGGCGATCTGACGACGCTCCTTGCCGAGTACAAAGGAATCTCGGGCGTTGTCCATTGTTTCAGCGGTACCCAAGAACAGGCCTATCAATTTTTGGAGCTGGGCTTACATATCTCCTTCACGGCCATGATTGGCTACCCAGGTAATGACATATTGCGGCAGGTAGCCGTGTCTATTCCCAACGACAGGCTGTTGCTGGAAACCGATTCGCCGTTTTTGCCCGTTCAAGCGAAGCGTGGCACTCGCAACGACCCGACAGCGGTTTTTGACATCGCCGAGGAACTGGCCACCATTCGCCAGGTCACTTCTCAAGATATTCTTGGTATGGCTCTAGATAATACCCTCAAAGTTTTTCCTAGATTGGTGGCCGAGTGAACTGGATTGATGCCCTAATTATTGTCACCTTTGCTGTCTACTTTTTCGAGGGAATTCGCCGGGGCTTTATCGAGCAAACCTTAGAGCTGCTCGGTTTTTTCATCACAATTTTCCTAGCCACCTGGACCTATCAGCCGATTGGTAATTTTCTCTTGAGCCATACCGGCGTCAACCAAAATACTGCCGACCCGCTGGCTTTTCTGATTGATTGGGTTTTTCTCCAGGCGCTCTACTCGCTGGCGCTCAAACTTTTGTATCCGCTGATTCCGTTTCCGATTCGCTCCAACGTTGAGAATCGGCTGGCTGGCCTGATCCCGGCTTTTCTCAAAGGCTTAATTATCGTCTCGGTGATTATCACTATTACCGCTTTGTTACCGGTGCCGGAGGTTTTGAAAAACCAGATCGACAACTCTCTTATCGGCAGTCGGATTGTCGCCCAATCTGGGCGGGTGGAGTCGGTGATGGACAAAATCTTAGGGCGGGACGTCAAACAGAGTTTGACGTTTCTGACTGTGCCATCGCAGACCGAGCAGATTATCGAGCCAGGCGAAACGGTTGATTTGAAATTTAAAACTAGCGACATCAGCGTCGATACCGCCTCGGAACAAAAGATGCTGTCCTTGGTCAATCAGGAACGAGCCAAGGTCGGTTTGAACTCTTTGGTCTGGGATGAACAACTGGCCAAGGTCGGTCGAGCCCACTCGGCCGATATGCTGGAGAACGGCTACTTCTCTCACACTGGTTTGGACGGTTCTTCGCCGTTTGACCGAATGAGTAAAGCTGGCATTGCCTTTAGCGTCGCCGGCGAGAACCTAGCCTATGCCGCCACGGTGGATCTGGCTCATAACGGCCTAATGAACTCGCCTGGCCACCGAGCCAATATTTTGGATAAAGACTACGGCCATATCGGTATCGGGGTGATTGATGGCGGCATCTACGGCAAGATGTTCAGCCAAGAATTCACAAATTAGCCCAAATTTTAAATTTAGAATTTTCAATCCCAGATGAAGAAGACAATTTTTATCCTAGGAGCCATCCTCGTTTTAGGAACCTTACTGGGAATTAGGTACTACTTGTCGAGCAAAAAGCCGGCGTCGATTACAACAGAAACTACGACACCCACGGTAACTGAAACTAATTCTGCTCCGGCGAAAAAGGATCCAGTTACGACGACGATTATTTTTGGTGGCGATGTGATGTTGGGGCGAAATGTCGAGCAGGGGATGCTTATGAACGGTTCGCTTTGGCCGTTTGCTCAAGTGGCTAGCACGATGAAGGCGGCCGATTTTACAATCGTCAATTTGGAGTCAATGTTCAGCTCGACCCACCCGACTACTCAAACTGGCTCGCTAATTTTGCGGGGGTATCCCGACGGGGTAAAGGGGATGGTTTCAGCCGGCATTGACGGAGTAAGCCTGGCTAATAACCACGTGGCCGATATGGGCGTATCTGGCCTGACTGAAACTATGCAAATTCTTGACGCCAACAATATCAAACACGCCGGCGCCGGCTTGAGTTCATCTGACGCGGCTGCGCCGTTTATTTTAGATAAAGGCGGAGTAAAATTTGGTTTTCTGTCGTTTACCTACGGCAGTAATCTCGATAAAGCTGGTGTTTATTATCAGAAAACCACCGACGATTTTGCAACCGAAATTAAGGATTTGAAAACTAAAGCTGACGTTGTGATTGTGCTGGCTCATTTTGGCGCGGAGTATCAAACAAAACCAATTGCCAGCCAAAAGACATTTGCTCGTGCCGCCATTGATGCCGGAGCGACGCTGGTGATTGGCGCGCATCCGCATATTCCAGAACCAGTGGAAAAATACGGAAACGGACTAATTGCTTACAGCTTGGGGAACCTCGTTTTTGACCAAACGCCGGAAGATAACAAAGACAAATCGGCTCTCTTGAAAGTGACTTTCGTTGATAACAAACCAACCACCGCCGAACTTCTGCCCTACCAAATTTACAGTCTGGGGCAACCAAAACTTTACACCTCGGCGACTGACAAATCTGCGATCTACCCACTCTTCGGCCTAACCCAGGCCACCCTAGCTCTTCCATAGCGAACGGCTCACATTGTGAGCCGTTGATTTATGGGCATATTTTGCCATAATGCCCGCATAGGAGGCGTGAACCTTGTTAAGAACGGAATTACTCAAGTACATCGGGAGACATCCTCATGTGCCTATGAATTATCGCCGAGCAAGAGAAGATATTGTGGGTTGCAGCGAACGGGAGTGGCAACTTGTCCAGTCAAAAGCGTCCCAGACGCTAAGATTGATGAGTTTCATCTTCGGCTTACCGGAGGCAAGCTGGGTTCCGTGGCTTTATATCGATAATGAGAATCGGAGTCCATATCTTTCACTCGACTATGGTGAAGGATTAAAGCCGGGTCAGCCGTCGAGTGGTTGCCTTATGTCGATTGTTATCGACAAGAGCGATGAGTCTGGGGCTCGAAAAGTCGCCAAACTTCCTGGATACACGTCAACATTCAGTGAAGCCGAGAATTTGTTCATCGGAATTGTGCGTACTGCTCATAAAGACCATGACGTGGCAACATTTCTACATGAGTGGATTCACATCTGCGATTTCCAGTCGAGTTTTCCTAAGAGACGATGTAAAAAAGGTCCTTGTGTGACCTTTGAAGCTCTCTTTCGCAATGAGACGCTGGTCGAGATTGCCACGACGATTCTCTATCAGAGCCTTAATAAACGAGCGCTTGAGGAGTGGATGACACGTAGTCACTTCGGAGAAAGCCATAACGGCGGATACCATAAGCGAGCTTATGGAATAACGCCTATCTATTACATTGAATCCTGGAGAAGGCTGTCGGCTTTCTACACGGGCATCATCGGCTAGAGGCAACCGCCTCTAGCCTTTCCTTAACAACAATGGCTCACAATGTGAGCCGTTGATATGATATATCATATCAACGGATTAGCTACGTTGTTAATAATTCGAAAAATCATGAGCCATGCACCTGTAAGGAGCGTGCGGGGGTGAGACCGCCAGTGAGAACTAAACTGCTTTAGTTCGAACCGGTCGAACGGGTTGAGGCCTGTTCGTTAGAACGCCGAAACCCAGGCTTCATTATTAGTTGGGGCGGCTTCGTAAATCAGCCCCTCCTCCCCACAAGGAATGATTTTTAGGCTAAAAAATGTTAAAATTTCAGGGTAATGTCTAAGCGCGTAATAATCGCCATGTCTGGCGGGGTAGATTCTTCAGTCGCCGCGGCCTTGCTCGTAGAGCAAGGTTATGACGTCGTGGGTGTCTATATTTTAGGCTGGACCGGCAACGACCAATTTCCCTGTTCCTGGCAGAAAGAGGAGGCCGATGCTCGATCTGTGGCTGAAAAATTGAAAATCCCATTTTACACGGTTAATTTATCCGCTGAATATTACGATCATGTAATTAAAAATTTCTTTGAAGAGTATCGAAAAGGGAACACGCCGAACCCGGATATTTTGTGCAACCGCGAGATTAAGTTCAAAGCCCTCTGGCAAGCGGTGCGACAGTTCGAACCAGAATTCATTGCGACAGGACACTACGCTCGCCTACGGCGAAAATTACCAATTATCAATTCTCAATTATCAATTGCTCAATCAATGAAAATTGAAAATTCTTGCCCGCGGATTTGTGAGCCCGCGGACAAGGAGAAGGACCAGACGTATTTTTTGTGGGGAATAGATAAACAAATGCTGCCGAAAATACTTTTTCCACTTGGAGACATAACCAAGACTAAAGTTCGGGAGCTGGCCAAAAAATACAGTCTGCCGACGGCCACCAAAAAAGACAGCCAAGGGATTTGTTTTATCGGCCAGCTGAAAGTTCGAGAATTTCTGAAAAGCCAATTAACAACCAAACAGGGCGATGTGGTGCTAGGGGACGGTCGGAAAGTCGCGACTCATCAGGGCGTGAGTTTCTATACCATCGGTCAGCGCTTGGGCGCTGGGTCGGTTGATTGGACCGGCGATGTCCCGCCGCTTTATGTTATTGCCAAAGACATTGCCAAAAATATTTTGGTGGTCGGGCCGGACAAAGAAACCTTTGCCGACACCTTGCAAGCGATCCAGCCAAACTGGCTGGTCGACGAAACCAAACTGCCGACCAAGGTTCTGGCCAGGGTTCGCTATCGCCAAGCTCTAATTTCAGCTTCCTTACAGCTTGACGGCGGTACGCTTAAAGTAGTCTTCGACGAACCAGTTAGAGCAATTACGGCTGGACAGTCGGTTGTCTTTTACGATACAAAGAAGAGTGTGTTGGGAGGGGCGATCATCGCCGCGGTGCCAGCCCAGCAAAAAATAATCACCAAACTACATGGACGAATCCACTCCAAATCCTCGATTAAGTAAAAACGCCTTGCGCCGGCTATTTCTGGGCGTGGCAATTGTTTTGGCTTTTGGGGCGTCTTTTTTCGGCGGCGCCGCCTACGAAAAAAGCCGTCAGCAACTAGATTTAAGCAAGTTTTGGGACGTCTACTCGCTGGTTAAAAGCAACTACGTTGGCGACATTAACAAAACTGACGTGGTTAACGGGGCGATTGAGGGGATGGTGGCTGGCCTTGGCGATCCGTTTTCTTCCTATCTCACTCAAGACCAGAGCCAAAACCTGAACTCTGAATTAAGCGGCCAGTTTGAGGGCATTGGTGCCGAGCTGACAGATAAAAACGGCCAAGTTGTGGTGGTAGCGCCGATTACCGATTCGCCGGCCGAAAAAGCCGGACTCAAGGCCAACGATGTTATCGTCGCCGTCGATGGCAAATCAACCGACGGCCAGACGCTCGACCAGGTAGTCAACGAAATCCGCGGCACCAAAGGCACGACCGTCAAGGTAACGGTTACCCGCGGCAGCCAAGACGCACCTATCGACCTGACAATTACTCGCGACAGCATCCAAGTGAAGTCTGTCACCTGGAAAATGATTGGCAGCGTCGGCTACATCGACATCAGTCAATTTGGTGACGACACGGTTAATTTGGCAACCCAAGCGGTTAACGAATTGAACGCCAAGAACCCCAAGGCTATGGTGATAGATTTACGTAACAACCCGGGCGGTTACCTTAACGACGTCTCGCCGATTGCCGGAATGTTTATCTCGCCGTCGGTGGTGGTCAAGGAAAAATACCGAGCCGGCATGACCGATTCGATTTCTTCCACCGCCATTCCAGTCATGCCCAATACGCCGATGTACCTGCTGGTCAACGGTGGTTCGGCCTCGGCAGCCGAGATTTTAGCCGGAGCCTTACAAGATTACGGCCGAGCCAAATTGGTCGGCGCCAAAACTTTTGGCAAGGGCTCGGTTCAAAACGTCATAGATTTATCTGACGGTTCGGCTCTGCGTATTACCATCGCCGAGTGGCTGACGCCCAAGGATCGGGCAATTAACAAGGTCGGCTTGACACCAGATATCGCCGTGACCGGCGACAAAGATATTACTACCGGCGCCGATCCGGTGCTGGACAAAGCCCTGCAATTGGCGAATCAGAACTAGAACCGGCTCGATTTTTTGGTCATACTACTCATAAATGGCTCACGAAGAAATTCTGATTACATCTGATGAAGCCGATGAGGTAGTCCAGGTTTCGTCTGGTGGCGCTTCGGCTCTGCGCAACCCAGTACTGATAATTGTTGGGGTCGTTATGGTTGTCGCCTTCACTTTGCTGGTGATGATTATTCTGTCGCTCAAAGGAGTAAAGACGGGGTTGGGGGCCTTGCCGGGCTTTGGCAGCACGTCGGGGACGACCTTGCAAATTCCTAACCAATGAATTAGCCTTAACTTGATTGGAGAAAAAATAAAATGACTACAACATACATAATTATCGCGATCGTCGTTATCATCGTTCTTTGGTTAATTGGCACTTACAACGGCTTGATTCGCCTGAAAAATCGAACCGACGAGGCCTGGAGCGACATCGACGTTCAGCTCAAGCGCCGCTATGACTTGATTCCGAATCTAGTGGAAACAGTCAAAGGTTACGCCAAGCAGGAGCAGGAGGTCTTTACCAAAGTCACCCAAGCTCGAGCCGCCGCCATGGGGGCGCAGAGCGTCGGCGACAAGGCCGTAGCCGAAAATACCCTTTCCAACACCCTGAAGTCGCTCTTTGCCGTTTCTGAAAATTACCCCGAGCTGAAATCGTCAGCCAACTTTTTGCAACTGCAAACCGAACTGACTGACACGGAAGACAAGATTCAAGCGGCTCGAAGATTTTACAACGGCAACGTCCGCGACTTGAATACCAAGTGCGAGACTTTTCCGACCAACTTGGTTGCTGGAATGCTGCGAATCGCCAAGCGAGAATTCTTTGAAGCCGCCGAAGGCGAAAAAGAACCGGTCAAGGTTAGCTTCTAGTCCTAAAGACATTTTGAAAGAGTTGTGGGAGGCTTTGTACTCCTGTTTTCTAAGATACTTTTTTGCGAGGGCCAGGGGCTTACTTGCGAGGTACAAGGCCACGCTGATGAGCCAAGCTCCGGTGGAGCTTGGCGAACGGAAGGCACGAAAAATGCCAAAATATTTACTGGCATTTTGCTGTGCCGAGCGCTTAAGGAGCCGTGTCGAAGGCAAGAATATCCTGCGAAGCGAGCAAGGATGAGCTGACGGAGTCTGGCGTGGCTTTTTACGTGAAATTCCGCTCAAAATATGGTAGAAATTAGGTGATGTACAAACAAATTGATTCCAACAAGCGACGGACGGCTATGCTGATGATTTTGTTCTCGCTTTTTGTCATCGGTATCGGCTGGGCAGTCAGCTACTATTACAATTCGCCAATTATTTTAATCATCGCCATTATCATCGCTATCGGTCAGAGCTGGTTTAGCTATTTTTACTCTGATTCGGTCGCCCTGGCCGTCTCTCATGCCGTCGAAGCACCGGTAGCTCAATTTCAGGAACTTCACCATGTTGTCGAAAATCTAGCCATTACTGCCGGCCTGCCCAAACCTAAAGTTTACGTCATCGACGATCCGGCGCCCAACGCCTTCGCTACCGGCCGCAACCCTCAACACGCTTCGGTCGCTGTCACCACCGGTTTACTACAAATTATGAATAAATCCGAGCTAGAAGGGGTCGTCGCCCACGAACTCTCGCACGTCGGTAACTATGATATTCTCTTGATGACCGTCACTGTCACTCTGCTGGGAGTAATTGTCCTAATCGCCGACATTTTTATGCGCTCGCTCTGGTTTGGCGGCGGTCGAGGGCGACGCGACAACAACGATAATTCAGGCGTTTTAATGATAATCGCCATCGTTTTTGCCTTACTTTCGCCGCTAGTTGCTCAGCTAATTGAGCTGGCCATCAGCCGCCGTCGCGAGTATCTGGCCGATGCCTCGGGCGCGCTGCTCACCCGTTATCCGGACGGCCTGGCTTCCGCCCTGGAAAAAATTGAAAAGTACGAACAACCGATGCGAACCGTCAACCGAGCCACCGCCCATATGTTCATCAGCGAGCCGTACGGCGTCAAAGAAGAAAAGCAGTCTTGGCTGACGACTCTCGTCTCGACTCATCCGCCAATTCCTGACCGAATTAAAAAGCTACACGCGATGGACTCATGAGCGCTACCCAAGAAATTATCGAACGAGTCGAGAAACTGCGGGAAAAAATTGACGATTTGCGTCACCGCTACCATGTTTTAGACGATCCGTCGGTTTCCGACGATATTTACGACTCGCTAACTCGGGAGTTGCGGATTCTGGAGGAAAAATATCCGGAGCTGGTCACGCCCGATTCGCCGACCCAGCGCGTTGGTGGTAAGCCGCTCGACAAGTTCGTGAAGGTCACCCACGCCACGCCGATGCTCTCGCTCAACGACGCCTTCGATGAGCAGGAGGTTAAGGACTGGTTTGAGCGCATTACCAAGCTCGAGCCGGCCGCGGCCAAGAGCAATTTTTACTGCGAGTTGAAGATGGATGGGCTGGCCTGCAGCCTAATTTACCAAGATGGTTTACTGGTTCAGGCGGCCACCCGTGGTGATGGCCAAATCGGCGAGGATGTCACCCAGAACGTTAAGACAATCTCCGCCGTGCCTCTTCGGCTAGAGAAGAATCTTCCCGGCCGAGTTGAAGTCCGCGGCGAGGTATATATGCCCTATAAATCTTTTGAAAAGCTCAACGACGAGAAGAAAAAGAAAAACGAGCCGCTTTTTGCCAACCCCCGCAACGCCGCCGCCGGCTCGC
Source organism: Saccharimonadales bacterium (SeqCode) (assembly GCA_035510775.1). GTDB lineage: Bacteria > Patescibacteriota > UBA1384 > 2-12-FULL-50-11 > 2-12-FULL-50-11 > DATKGP01. The sequence goes on along the minus strand of DATKGP010000029.1, from coordinate 217 downwards.
TGCGCCAGCTTGACCCAAAGCTCTCGGCCGCCCGAGATTTAAACTTCATGGCCTACCAGCTGCTTCTGACGACGCCTTTAGCCAGTCACGAGCGAGAACACCAGAAACTCAAGGAGCTTGGTTTCAAGGCCAACCTCAAGCTCAACAAAATGTGCCGTGGTTTGGACGAAATGTTTCAATATCAAAAGGATGTCGCCGAGAAGCGCGAAAAATTAGA
>DATKGP010000028.1:0-4665 GCA_035510775.1 Saccharimonadales bacterium (SeqCode) | reverse complement strand
GGAAGAGTGGGTGTCGTTCAGATCCCTCGACATTTTACGATCCGATAGTACAATCTAGTGGATGAACAAACCTTCAATAACAATTAGTAGAAAACCGATTTATATAGTATCGATAGTATTTTTAGCAATTTGGCAGGTTGTAATTACTTTTTATAGTCACGACAAGAATGACACAAGGTATTTTTTGTTGAGCATTGGAAATTACTTTCTTGTTTTTGTCCTTTTTCTACTAATAAATACCGACGAGAAAACCGATGAGAAAGAATGAATCTGTTTGCAGAACTAAAGAATTTGTGTGAAAAAGGCAGTAAATATCTTAAAAAAACAACTTTTCTTGATCTCACAAGCTGGTCAATTTTGGTTATTTCGGCTTTTGGTTTCGCGGCAATTATTACCCTTTATTTTAAACAAGTAACTAATGTCAAGCTCGGGAATTCCGCCCAAAGCCTCATTTTATGGATTACCGCAATATCAATTTTTCTGTATACGCGAGAAACCAGAGACTTGAAGAGGGTTACCCAAAAACAGCTCGAAGCAACACGAGATAATACAAAGCTGTTGCTAATGCCACTTATTAGGATTGAGTGGTCGCAAGTTTCTAATTACGACAATCCTACGCGCGTTCCCGGGTTGCACCACATCAAGATTATTAACGAGGGGTCAGGCATTGCCGTGAACGTGAAAATCACATTCTCACATCGAAACGAATCATATGTGGTTAATATCCTGGGTGCGAATAAGACCTACTTACCAATAACAGAGCCAAACTACGAAGATTTTGGCTTTGCTAATGATGATGTTTTTGTAAAGAACCTCGATCCCAGTATTAGAGAATATAGCATATTTGTTGAATATCTCGATATCAATAAAGGGACTCATAAGCAAGAATTTGAATCACAAAAATTGCCAGCATGTGGTTATAAGTTAATCAAGTGGTAAATAGTGCGAAAACGTTTTGTTTTCCTCCTGGTTTGTTACACTTAAGCCATGGGTGATATTCGGGAAAAAATCTTGTGGTGGGCGGCTAAAAGACGACTCAAGGCAGATCGGCCATTTGTCATTGCCATCGGCGGGGCGATTGCCAAGACTACCACCAAAGAAATGATTGGCCAGGTTCTGAAACGCGCCTACCCGAACGAAGTCGGGGTGGCTTTCGGCAACCTCAATACTTTTCTTGGCGTGCCGCTGGCCGTGCTGGGCATCAAAGTCGACTTCTGGACCAAAAAAATTACCTGGCAATGGCTGCCGATTTTAATCCAAGCCATTTGGCGAAGATTTTTCTACCGGCTGCCGAAGCGCTTGGTGCTGGAGTACGGCACAGACAAAGACAATGATTTGGAGGCGCTGGTCAAACAAATTCCGCCAGATATCGGCATTATCACCATTGTCGGGCCGGCTCATTTGGGCAATTATTCTAAACTCGAGGCGATGGTCAAAGACGAAGGTTGGTTGGCCGAGGGCACCAAACCCTCCGGCGTGGTGTTTCTGAACAGTGCCGATCCGTACCTAAAAGAGCACCAAGAGCGGGCTCGAGCCAAGGTTGTTGTTGTCGAGACACCGACTGAAGACATTGCCAGAAATTTCACCCTTAGGCTGGCAAAATTTTTGGAGATTAATCAGCGTATTGTCGACGAGGTTTTGGATAATTTTGCTGCGCCCAAACACCGTCTCAACAAACTGAAACTGGGCAGCCACCAAGTGCTCGACGATAGCTACAATGCCAGCCCGCTCGCTATGGAGGCGGCTTTCAGTTTGCTGAAAAAACTACCGCCGCGACGAGTGGCAATCATCGGCGATATGCTGGAGCTGGGCAAGGACGAAGAGAATTACCACCGGGAAGTGGGGAAGCGAGCTCGAGAAATCGCCGATGTCGTGGTCGGAGTCGGCACGCGGGCCAAGTGGTATCAGCCTAACTATTGGTTTGCCGACAGCCAGTCGGCCGCCAAGGGCTTGTTTTCAATTATTCAGGAAGGTGATACTCTGCTGGTAAAGGGTTCAAGAGGCATAAAAATGGAAAAAATAGTCGAGGCTTTGAAACATGGACATTCTTAGCACTGCCCACTTCGCGCTGGCCAAAACTTTTTGGCTGGCCAGTCTAGCTTTCTTGGTGGCAATTTTGTGGACGCCGCTTTTCACCGACTTTTTGTACAAAAATCGCTTAGGCAAAAAAATTAGACAAACCGGTTTTGACGAAAAAAGCGCCCCAATTTTTTACTCGCTCCACAAACACAAAGAGCACACCCCGACGATGGGTGGCTTGCTAATTTGGGTGACGGTGGCAGTTATTACTCTTTTAATGAATCTGTCGCGCTCACAGACTTGGCTGCCGCTGTTTGTTTTAGTGGCCACTGGCGTGGTCGGAGCGATTGACGATTTGATGAATATCTACGGCATCGGTCCAAACCGCGGTGGCATGCGATTTCGCTGGAAGCTGGTGCTCTACGCCTTGATCGCCTTGCTCGGTGCCTGGTGGTTTTACTCCAAACTCGGTTGGAACGTCATCTCCATTCCTGGCCTCGGTCCGGTTGAAATCGGTGCTTGGTACTTGCCGGTTTTCGTGGTGATAATTGTCTTCACGACTTTTTCGGCCAACGAAACCGACGGGCTGGACGGCTTGCTGGCCGGCACCATCGCCAGTGCCTTCGCCGCCTTCGGCATCATTGCTTTGGTTCAAGGAAAGACCGACTTGGCGGCCTTCTGCGGCACAATGCTCGGGGCAATCTTCGCCTTCTTGTGGTTCAATATTTACCCGGCTAGGTTTTTCATGGGCGATACCGGCGCCATGGCGCTGGGAATGACTTTGGGGGTCTTGGCGTTCCTGACCGACACGGTTTTTATTCTGCCGATAATTGCCTTGGTGCTTTACATCGAGGGTTTTTCGGCAATTATTCAAATTCTGTCCAAAAAACTTCGGCATGGCAAAAAAGTTTTTCTCTCGGCACCGGTTCATCACCATCTTCAAGCCATCGGCTGGGAGGAGCCGAAAATTACCATGCGCTTCTGGGTTATCTCGATGGTCACCGCCATGCTCGGCTTGTTCGTCTTCCTAATCGGCAAGTAAGACTCCTTACTCAAACTTATATTCAGTGCGAGTCTTGAATAATTCTCGGCTTCAGGTATAATTTCTGACAAGTGAGGTGTACCTGTGGCTCAAGAAGGCGTAACGGTTGAGTTTTGCGGAAAATGTCCCTCTCCTGAATACGAGCGTATGGTGATCTTGTCCAAACCCAAGAACGATAACTGGAAAGTGCTCCGCGACACTACGCTCTATAAGCTGACCTGGAGCGGAGAAATCGAGAAGACGCTAGGGGCGGAAGTTGGGGGTTTAACCATCACTCGCCTTCATGCGCTAGGTGATGTCTGGGGTGAGGTTTATTCCCAGGATAACTTAATTGGGCTCTACGATTTACCGCGTAAAGTCACTGACGGAGACAATGTGTTGTACGTCTTCGTCCTGTCGCGGGACTAAGCTCTGGCGGCTAAGCATCGCCCGCTCGAAGTTTGCTTCTGCCCTCGGCCTCCCGCCGAGGGCATTTCTCATGGTTGTGCCAGCGAAAATCTGCGCCGCCACCATATAGAAATAGTCGAAACCGAGCCCGCCACAGCGACTGATTCCGGCAAGGGCGAAGGTTTCACACCTTGGGCTGCTTGCCCGGACGCGCAGGCGGTGGGGGTTGGTAAGGGGGATGAGCGGCGAGGAAGCGAGCCGCGAACGGAAGGCACGAAAAATGCTACTGTTCTTCAAGCATTTTGCAGTGCCGAGCGAGTTTTAGGGCGCTTGCACGAGTAGGTCCCTCTCTCTTACAGAACATTGTGATCAATGAATAGTTTGACTTAAGTAGACAATTAACCATATTTTCTGCCACAATGACCATATGTGGGAACGCTTTTCGCTTAAGAAAATTGCCCTTTTGGGAGCCGGCACAGAAAATGTCAGCCTGATTCCTTTTTTTGAAAAAGCCGGGGCGACGGTAACAATTTTTGAACGGCAGCCGTCAGACCGAATACCAAAAGGAGCCGAAACGGTTTCAGGCGATGATTACCTTGCCAAACTCGAGGGCTACGATTACGCCTTCCGCTCGCCCGGCTTTCCCTTAAAAGTGGTCCAACAGGCTGTGGAAAAACTTAATCAAAAACCAGAAATAACTTCAGCCATGAACTTGCTGCTAGAAATTTTGCCTGGGGTAACCATCGGCGTAACTGGTACCAAAGGCAAGGGGACAACCGCCACGATGATCGGCACAATTCTCAAAACCGCCGGCAAGAAAAATCTAGTCGCTGGTAACATTGGCGAAAGTACCTTCAGCCACCTCGACGAAATTGATAAAAACTTCATCACCATCCTAGAATTATCGAGCTTTCAGCTAGAAGACTTGACTCGTTCGCCGCACATCGCCGTCTTGTTGGCGATTACGTCCGACCATCTTCAGCCGCTAAGCGAATCCAGCCCCAATTACCACCAAAGCTTCGAGGATTACGTCGAGGCCAAAGGACAAATTACCCATTTTCAGACTGCCGACGACTTTCTGGTCTACGTCTACGACAACGACGCTGCCCATAGCCTGGCCGAAAAATCTCAAGCTCAAGCCTTCGGGATTTCTAATTCTTCTGGTCAAGCCAGCTACCTAATAACCGACCAAGGCTGGCTGATGAAAGATAGTAAAC
>DATKGP010000027.1:0-24500 GCA_035510775.1 Saccharimonadales bacterium (SeqCode) | reverse complement strand
GGGGAGGGAGAATTTCCAGGCCGAGCCGAGCGAAAGCGACGGCTGTGTTGGCAGCGTTGCCGCCGGCGCTAAAAATCAAATCGTCAGCTAAGGTTTTATCGGCGTAACGAATACACAACTCGCAGCGCGTTTTATTGAGATCAAGATGAGCGTTGGATTCGCTCAAGAATATAAAGGAATCTAAGTTAGCCTCGCCGATAGAGAGAATCTTTTTCACTCTTTAATCGTAACATAGTTAATTTCTTCTTGCGTTTAAGGTAAAATATACCTACGTGGTACCCGTAGCTTAGTGGTTAAAGCGACTGGTTGTGGTCCAGTAGATCGGAAGTTCGACTCTTCTCGGGCACCCAAAAAATATCAGGCCGGCGGATGCCGGCCCTCGGAAGCCCTGTTCATTGGGGCGGAGCTTAGACTAGTGCTTGGAGCGTTTTGAGTGCGTCGCTAACCGCAAGTTGTTGAAGCTCCAAAAGGTGTGAGTACCGCTCTAGGCGGTAGCTCTCGATCGCGGCGAGAATCTGTTCGGCCGTTGGGCCGTCCCAATCCAAATACTTGGGATCATTGCGCAATTCGCAGACTAAAGTGCGTAAGTCGGTCGCTACATCACTGTCCGAAAGCGATGCCCCCGTTCTCTCGACGAGCTGGACTATCGACCAGCCGAGCTTCGAAGTTAACATACTTGTCCTCCAACCAATACGACCACACTCTATCATCCTCACTCGGAAAAAACCAGAAATTTTTGGTTACGGAAAAGGCCGGTTCGCGTGTGCGGACCGGCCTTAGGGGTGTTCCTTCATCAGTTGCTCCTGCCGGGCTCGATGAACAATCGAGCACCGCTTTCCCAAGGATCGAGCTCAGGATATTCGTTAGGTGCGCCATCGAAGTGGCACTGCTCGTTTACCAGTCGTCGAAGGCGACCAAAGTGGTGCGTACTCACTTCAGTGCGTTCGCCGGTTACGGCGTCGCGGAGTACGTTAGCAATCGTGCTTGGGGGGAGGTCGACATCGCCGATTTGGCGAGCGTTCACATTACCCCTCCAGGCTTTGTAATCCTCTTCCGAGGTGATGTCAGCAAAGACATCACTACAGCCAGCGTGGATGAGAAAGTGACGAGAGCCGTTTACCTCGGCTGTCAGCACTTGAGCAAATCCCAACATTTGAGGTACCTCCGTTTTGGTGGCCCCATTCTAGCACTTTCTTGGGGAAAGTCAAGCGTTCGACAAGCTCAGCTTGACCCTGAGTCTATCGAAGGGCAAGACTTTTGCCACCTACTTTGGAACCATCGTACAGCCGTGCCTATCGGCCTACAAGTCGTCTTGGGCAGCGAAGATTACTTGAGTTCATTTGAAAATGAAGTGGAATGAATAGGAAACCACGTTGATATGATATATCATATCAACGCTCTAGACTGAACCTGTTATTTCACGGCTCACAATCCGCCGGCTGGCGGAGAGCCGTTGAGATCTTACCTGTTGTTGAACTTGGCGCGTTGGACGCAGTTGAGAATGCGTTTGCGCAGGCGCAAAGATTTCGGCGTGGCTTCCAACAGCTCGTCGTCTTCCAAAAAGTCGATGCACTGCTCGAGGCTATATATAGTAGGCGGGGTCAGCAAAATCGCATCGTCGTTACCGGCCGAGCGAACGTTGGTCTGTTTCTTCTCGCGAGTGACGTTCATATCCAGGTCGGTGTCGCGGGCGTTTAAGCCAACAATCATACCTTCATAAACCTTCGTTTGCGGGCCGACGAAAGTAATGCCGCGCTGTTGGGCGTTGTTGAGGCCGTACGACATCGCCGTACCGCCTTCGGAAGCAACCAAAACGCCGTTACGCATCTTCGGCAGACTGCCGGACATCGGCGCGAAGCGTAGCAAAGTCGAATTCATCACGGCCGTACCGCGTGAAACTGTCAGCAAGTGGTTACGAAGACCCAGAAGTCCACGCGTGGGAATTTCAAAAATCAACCGACTGGTGCCATCATTGTTTTCTTGCTGGTTGATGAGCATTCCTTTGCGCTTGCCCACTTCGCCAGTAATTGAGCTGGCGTATTCTGTTTTAACGTCGACGATAAGCTCTTCAATCGGCTCATGAGTCGTGCCGTCAATAACTTTGGTAATCACTTGCGGCTTACCGACTTGCATCTCAAAACCTTCGCGACGCAAGTTCTCAATAAAGACCGACAAGTGAAGCTCGCCACGACCCCATAAAATGTATTCGTTGTTTTCGCCCGGCGTCATCTTAAGCGAGACATTAACTTCCAGCTCTTTCATAATTCGTTCGAAGATTTTTTGGCTGGTTAGTTGCGTCCCTTCTTTGCCAACAAACGGCGAAGTATTGGCCGAGATGGCCATTTTCAAGGTAGGTTCGGCAATTCGAAGTGTCGGCAGCGCCACCGGCACGGCCGAATCAGCGACAGTGTCGCCGATGCGAACGTTTTTAATACCTGTCAGGGCGACAATATCGCCCGAATGAGCTTCGTCAACTTGGAGGCGTTTCAGGCCAGAGTTAACGTAAACGCGGTCAATTTTGGCGGTCTCGCGAAAACCTTCTGGCGTACCAATTGAAACGGTCATGCCCGGCTTGGCAATCCCGCGGGTAACCTTTCCGATAGCGTATTTGCCCTGGAAATTATCCCAGTCTAAAGTCGTGACCAGCATTTGGAACGGTTCGTTATCGGCTTCTTTTGGTGCTGGCACATGTTTTAAAATCGCCTCGAAAATTGGTGTTAAATCAGCGGAGTCATCAAGCAAGTTAATTGAATCTTGATCTTGCCAAGATTTGCCGTCGCGGCCGATGGCAAAATAAATTGGAAACTCGAGTTGAGAATCATCAGTCGCCAAATCCAAAAACAAATCAGAAGTGTCGCGAATGACTTTGTCGATTTGGGCGTCTGATTTATCGATTTTGTTAATAATAACAATCGGTTTTAGACCAAGTTCCAAAGCCTTTTTCAGCACGAATTTTGTCTGCGGCATCGGACCTTCTTTGGCGTCAATAATTAGTAGCGCGCCGTCGGTCATAGTCAGTGTTCGCTCCACTTCGCCGCCAAAATCGGCGTGCCCCGGCGTGTCTAGAATATTGATTCGTGTGCCTTTGTAATTTACAGAGGCATTTTTGGCTAGAATCGTAATTCCACGTTCACGCTCCTGATCGTTGGAGTCCATAATTAGCGTCTGGCCCATAGCCGCTTCGTTATCGCGGAAAGTGTGCGACTGCTTCAAAAGACCATCAACAAGGGTGGTTTTACCATGGTCGACGTGAGCGATAATCGCGACATTTCGAATCGGCATTAAGCTCCCAACCCCACAAACGTTAGGGCATTACCTTTTTTATTGGCGCGGCCGGTTCGGCCGATGCGGTGAACGTAGTCGTCGTAATGCTCGGGCGCGTCAAAGTTAATGACGTGAGTGACGTCAGGAATATCCAAACCGCGGGCGGCCACGTCAGTGGCCACCAAAATTTTGGCCCGACCCCTTTTAAAATCATCGAGCGATTTTTGGCGTTGGTTCTGATTTTTGTTGCCGTGAATCGAAACCGCATTAAATCCGCGTTCGTTCAGGGCGATGCTTAATTTTTCCACCCCATGTTTGGTGCGGCCGAAAATTAAAACCTTGCCAAACTCTTCTTGGCTCAAGAGCTCGTGGAGCAATTTCATTCGATGCATCGAATCGGTGTAACGGACAATATCCTGCTCAACGTTTTGGCTGGTGTCGCGTTTCTTAATTGAAATTGTGACTGGGTTTTTGGCAAAAGTTCCAATTAAACCTTGAACTTGGCCGGTGATAGTTGCCGAGAAGAAGAGCGATTGGCGCTGCTCGGGCATCTCGCGAATGAGTTTGCGAACATCGTCGATAAAGCCCATCTCGACCATCCGGTCGGCCTCATCAACAATTAAGTTGTTGACGTCTTTAAGGTATAAAGTCTGGCGATTGAGATGGTCGTTCAGGCGACCTGGCGTACCGATAATAAACTGTGGCCGGCTCCGTAGAGCATTAACTTGCGTGCCAAAACCGCTACCACCGATGCACAAAGCCGAGCGCATATTCATTCCCTGGGAGAATATCTTAAGCTCGTCATTAATCTGAACTGCCAATTCGCGAGTCGGCGCCATAATCAGGGCTTTTTGGTGGGGGTCTCGGTTGAACTTATGTAAGAGTGGCAAGAGGAAAGCCGCCGTCTTGCCAGTGCCGGTGTCGGCAATGCCGATAACATCGCGACCGGCCATAATATGCGGAATAGCCTTGTCTTGAATCGGTGTCGGGGTGAGATATCCGCGTTTTTCAACTTGAGCCATCACAGCTTGCGAGAGTGAAAAATCGTTAAAACGGTGAGTGATTATCTCGTTTTCTTGAGTAGCAAAATCGACAGCCTTGTTGATATACAGGTTGCAATCGATATTATTTTTGGGCGCGCCTCGGCGAGCCCTACCACCAAAACTGCCGCGCAGCCGAGGACCGCTACGGGTTTTTACATGACCATACATAATTACAAAACAGCCTTTCTACTGTCATCCCGAGTCGCCCGTTATTGAGCGCAAAGGGGGATTGTACTCCCAGACAGTAGTGCCGTGAATATCAGAACCGGCCACGATCCGAAAGCAATATATTTCTCTACTCAAGTTCTGCGATGCAGCCTACGCGTAAAGTTCTGTAAGTGTAGCACAACCGTGGTGAAATGTCCAGTCTGGACACCGTGAAAGTTCCTCGATAGGATAAAACTATGGCAGAAGTAGCGATTCAAATCTCCCGGCTGAAAAAGTATTTTGGCAAAACCAAAGCCGTTGATGATATTAGCCTAGAGATTCGCAAGGGCGAGGTCTATGGCTTTTTGGGGCCAAACGGTGCCGGCAAGACCACAACAATTCGCTGTCTGATGGATTTTCTTCGTCCCGACGCCGGTAAAATTTCCGTTTTAGGTCTGGACGCCAAGACAGACTCTGTCGCTATCAAAGAGAGAATCGGCTTTCTGCCTAGCGAGATGTATTTACATGGCGACTGGACTGGTCAAGAACACACCGAGTTTATTCAGGCCGTCAGAGGCAAGAAATTTAACTTCAAGACCCTAGCCGAAAAATTTGATCTTAATTTACATGTCAAGGCCAAGCATCTTTCCACCGGCAACAAACAAAAGCTGGGCATTGTTCTAACACTGATGACCGAGCCGGAACTTTTGGTTTTGGACGAGCCAACACGCGGGCTTGATCCGCTGCTGCAAAATACTTTTTACAAGTGCCTGGGCGAGTTCAAACAAAAAGGGGCGACGGTTTTTATGTCTTCACATATTTTGCCGGAAATTGAACGTGTCTGCGACCGAGTGGCGATTATACGGGAAGGCAAAATTGTCGGTATTGAAGTGGTAGAAGAGTTCAAGCAATCGGCTCTGCATCTGGTGACAATTCGTTTTGAAAACCCAGCCGATCGCAGTACCTTCTCTCTGCCTAGTGCTGAAAAAGCCGACGAACTGCCAGATGGTCTAATTCTCAAAGTCAAAGGTGATTTAGACCCGCTAATTAAAGAACTAGCTAAATATAAAATAAAAGATCTTGAGCTCGATCATTCCTCGCTCGAAGACCTCTTTCTGAGTTTCTATAAGGAGAAAAAATCATGAAGCACCTGATCTGGAGAGTTTTGAAAGATAAAAAAACGATGCTCATTGTTTACTGCCTCGTTTGTATTGGCTTTGTCTTTATGTATACGGCGATGTTCCCTTCGATAAAGGCTCAACAGGCGACTTTTAATGAGGTGTTAAAGGCCTATCCCCAGACCGTTCTTAAGGCGATGGGGATTAAAAACCTCGATATGAGCACAATTAGTAAGTTCCTGACGATGGAGTACTTCACCTTCCTCTGGCCACTTTTTGCCATCATGGTGGCGGTAACAATGGGTGGTTTCAGCATCGCCGGCGAGATCGAAGCCGGCACCGCGCCGTTGCTATTGTCGCTCCCACTCTCCCGCATGAAGATTTATATGGGTAAATTCCTCTCCAGCTTTATCGGTCTGGCCGGTTTCACTATTGTGACCCTCTTTATTATTTGGCCGATTGCCAAAATGTTTAACAACGATGTTGTCTTTTCATACCTGTCCCTGACTGCGCTTAGCGGCTTCATCTTCGGCTTGGCCGTGCTCGGCATCGCCTCGTTCTTTTCAGCGATATTCTCGGAAAAGGGCAAGGCCTACTTTATCACCGGCGGAATTCTTATTGTTATGTACGTGCTCAACGTTGTGTCTCAACTCAAAGATAACTTCGTTAAGCTCGAATACTTCTCACTTTTCCATTACTTCGATCCATCTAGCACTCTGGTTGAGGGTCAAGTTGATCGGCTGACATATATCGTGCCGACGCTTCTTGCGGTCGTTTTGGTTCTGGCCGGCTACCTTTGGTTCTCCCGCCGTAACATCTCCATTTAACCATATTTGTAGGATTTTCTAGTTTTTTGTTTCGCGGTAGGTCTTGACAAGCCATCTCCGTCAGGTACACTGGGACACGTCTCTTTTGTAAGGAGGTTCATTAGTTCCCCCAAAGAAATTGTTAGACAAACAACAAAGAAATTAAGTGAAAAACTAGGTGGGGCGGCTCGATGGCTCGGCAGGTACTTGGTGCCAGCCTACCAGGTGGCCGCCACCGGTATTAGAAAATTCTGGCGCCTGAAGGCCGTGAAACAGGTTTGCCGGTTTGCTAAAAACTACTCTACACAGCTAAGTTTTGCCGCGATGATCGTGGCTTTTTTGACGGTCACGGTCGGCGAGGGTCAGGCCACCCACGTTGATACCCCAAAAATTGCCGCTCAAATCGAGACCAACACCAACGGCTTTTTAGGTAAGCCGCAGTTTTACGGATCACAGACCATTTTGACGGGTGAAGTTCAGCAGGAGCTGGCGATTATTTATCAGGTTGAAAACGGCGACACCATTACAACTATTGCCCAGCGCTACAACCTCTCGCCTGGAACAATTATCGACGCCAATAACCTACCTGGCCTTCAGTCGCAAAAAATCAAACCCGGCGACAAGCTGGTTATTCCGGCGGTCGATACCAACACCTCGACGGCTTACCTGGATCAAATTAATAAAGAAACGGCCGCTGCTCAACAACAGCAACAATTAGCCCAACAGCAAGCCCAACAGAAAAAGCTAGCCCAGCTACAGAAACAAAATTCCAGCCGAGTGGTGGCGATTTCCACCAACGGCTATTCGATTCTCGGGACGATGAAGGGCGGTTACAACGGCGGTATGCCCGGTTGGTGCACCTGGTATGTTCACTATCGCCGACCAGATTTGCCTAATGGTATGGGTAACGCCAACACTTACATCTCTAGCGCTCGAGCGGCTGGCTTTGCCACCGGCAGTATTCCCCGAGTTGGGGCAGTTGTTCAGACCTCTGAAAGTTCGTTCGGCCACGTTGCCTACGTGGTGGCAGTTGGCGACGGCACGATTACCGTTGACGAGATGAACTATGTTGGCCGCTACGTTGTCAGCCAAAGAACTATCAGCTCCGGTTCCGGTTCGATTCGCGGCTACATTTACTGAATTTGGCGCCCCGAGCTGGATTCGAACCAGCAACCTAACGGATAGAAGCCGTTTGCGCTATCCAGTTGCGCCATCGGGGCATTTTTGGCAGCGGTCCCAAGGGGATTCGAACCCCTGATCTTCGGCATGAAAAGCCGACGTCCTAGGCCACTAGACGATGGGACCAAATTTTTAATCGAACAGATACCGCCTAATTATACCTTAGAATGGTCGCTCAATGAAGCTTCGAAGAGCCTTGGGAAAAATTTAATTGACGTCTGGATAGACAGTGGTAGGCTATAGGTGCCCGAGCACCTGGGTGCGAGGTGCGAAGGAGTACCATATGAAAACAATGTTGGCTTTGGCCGGCCTTGTGCTGGCCATACTTTTCGTCGGCTGCGGCGGTGGCGGGACTGATAGCTCTACGTCGTTGGATCCGTTAGCGGGTCAGTGGAACGTTACTGTTACCGACCATACTACCGGATCTAGTCCTTTGAACTTGTCCGGTCTTGGCAGTATTGACGGAAGCGGGTTATTTGTAATTGCCAACGCAACCGATCAGAGCAATAACCAGTACTATTGTAGTGGCTGGCACGATGCGAGCAATCAAACGCTTTTCCTCAATGTAGCAATAGGCCCAAGTACCGCGGGTCACCAGCCGTTTCTTAACTTCACGGAGAAGATTCGTGTGAACACTGGCAAACATATAGAGTGTGACTCCGCCCAGACAACGTACAACGGCGTTACGCACGAGTTTGTCATCGTTATGGATCGGCAACCGTGAGGGCGGTTCCTCCGCGGTCAAGGCCTATCAGGGTCTTGACCGCTTTCTTTGACATGCATCCTTGACAGGCGCCGTAGTAAAACGAATACTGGAGTTAATGGCGAAGATATTTACAAAGATCGTCACGGGGTTGGTGTTGGTGATTGTTGGCGGAGTCGTCTTCTCGGTTAATCCTAATCATTCCGCTACAACCGTCAAAGCCGGTGGTGCACCTGATGTAAAGACGGACTGGACTGCTACCCAATTGTTGGCGATCAACACTAAAGGTACAACTGGTGATGCTGATACGGCTGTTAATACCAGAAAAACCGAGTTCGCGATTGGTGTCGCCGCTTGGCACGTTAATTACCAACAGAAGAACTCGGCTGGTACTTACACTACTGTTTACAAAGAAGACTGGTCTCTGCCTAGCGCTGCCTCTATCCCGAATTGTTATGCGAACTCGGCTCAATGCTCACCGGGAGGTGCCTATGCCAGCCAGTGGCTCTGGGCATACGCCCGTGAGGACGAAAGTACTTGTCAGGAAAGTAACTGGCAGTTTACGGCAACCGCTTCTAATGACCCAGCTCTGTACGTAACTAACCCCAGCTCTCGAGCTGGCGGTCCAGGGGCGATCAGCGGTGTTGATGATAGAAATATTAACCAATTACTTACTCTTGGGGCTTATGGCTGGCTTCATGGAGAGTTTGCCAAGGTTGGCACTCGTGGCACCGTTATTTGTGCCGGCACAATGATTCCGCTTGAATGGGTCGTTAGTGGCACTTTCCAGTAGGATCCTTGAATGAGTAAGCAGTGGGTAAAAAACATTCAGGTTCTTAATGCCCTGGGAAATTTTTTAATCCTAATCGGTATAATTTTTCTTGCCGTCACGCTTTATGGGCGGTTTTACAAAACCCCTGTCTCTACCGCTACGCAATCTCAACTGACCAACACCCGGGATCCGGGTTTTTCAACCCTGAAGGAGCGTCAGCTAGCCATTGATGATGCCATCAAAAACGGCCAAAAAACCTATTCATTCACTACCAGCTTTATCCCAGGCATTGGCTACATTAGCGATCCCGATGCCTACAAAACCCAGTGGCTAAATAGTCTACCAACCAACTAGCATTCACCTGATATACTGATTGTATGACGAAAAGTTTCTGGCCGTGGCTCATCTGTCTAGTTTTGGTAGCGGCAAATATTGTCGTCTGGTTTGGTTTCGCACGAGCCAATCGAGCAACTCAAGCTTCTTCTGGCAACCAGACCCAAGCCATAGACGAAAGCAATTTGCTTACCCAAGATCGGCCTCAACCACTGGCCACAACTTCGGGTAAACCAACCGTCTTCGTGCCGATTCTGATGTATCATTATATTCGCGACTACACCGACACGACCGACCCGCTGGGTATTAATCTGTCAGTCTCGCCGGCGACTTTCAAAAAACAATTAGAAACCCTAAAGGCTGCCGGCTATCAGACGATTTCGCTTAACAATTTTGCCGTCAAAAAATATGGTTCAAAACCAGTTATCTTGACCTTTGACGACGGTTACGACGATCACTACACGGCCGCCTTGCCGGTTTTGCAACAGGAAAATATGACCGGAACGTTTTTTATCGTCAGGAACTTTGTTGGCACAAAGGGCTACATGACGCGCACGCAAATCCAAAGCCTTGAGCAAGCCGGCATGGAGGTTGGGGCTCACACCATTGATCATAAAAACTTGGCTACCATGGAGTACGAAGCGGCCGTTAACGATATCAGCTTAAGCCTGGCTGGCACCGACAACGTCTTTGCTTATCCTTCTGGCAAGTACAATGCTACCACTTTGGACATTGTCAGCGGCTTGAAGATAGCCGCCTCCGTTACTACCAACGAAGGGGTGGCTACCGACAAAAGCTCACTGTATGAACTGCCCCGGGTTCGAGTTAAAGAAGGCACCGACATTATTAAAGATATTAGCGAGCAGACAGCCTTGGCCAAAAAGGGTAATTGATCTTCCCGGGATCGGCAAAGTCGGGTAAAATGACTGAAGCGTGATTGGGTTGTCGCACCTGGCGCTCGGTCGGTGAAACTCTGTTTCGCCTCCCGCACGCTCGCTCATTACATTCGCTCGCGCGCATAGCTCAGCTGGTAGAGCGTCTCATTGACGTTGAGAAGGTTCCCAGGTTCGAACCCTGGTGCGCGCACAAAAATGCAAAAATCCGTCTTGATAGTTCTTGGCATCTTGGCCGTTATTGCTATTGGATTTTTCTTTATTCCTTCAAAAAACAAATCAACTAGCTCAGGAGGCAATGTGGACACAAACGAAGCAACCCCGACCGCTACGGCGGTAGCGACGATAACGACCAGCAAGGGCGATATAGTTTTAGATCTTTACGGCAACGAAGCGCCGAACACCGTGGCTAATTTCATTAGCAAAGCCAAGAGCGGGTTCTACAATAATTTAACTTTTCATCGGGTCGAAGACTGGGTGATTCAAGGTGGTGACCCGAAAGGCGATGGCACTGGCGGTGGCACGATGAAAACCGAGCTCAACAGCCTGCCGTTTGTTACCGGCTCGCTTGGCGTGGCCAGGGGCGGCGACATTAACGTTTCCAACGACTCGCAGTTTTTTATCGTCAAATCTGAATCGAGCTGGCTCAACAACCAGTACACCAATTTTGGCACAGTCAGCGCCGGCATGGACGTGGTTGGTAAAATCGCCATCGGCGACAAAATTATCAGTATTGAGATTAAGTGACTTCAAAAAGACCAGGCCTTTTTAGGGCCTGGCCTTTTTGATTTTGAAGTTCCTATCGGAATTAACTTTTTTTCACGGTGATCTTCGTGGTTTTTGGCTTGGCTGGCTCAACCTTCGGGGCGACGATTAAGAGCGTGCCGTTTTCCAGCTTCGCTTCGACATCTTTCTCCTTAATTGGGGTGGCAAAGCGAATACTGCGGGAGAACTGGCTATGTTCCCACTCGCGTCGGATCAAGTTTTTCTTATCTGTCCTTTCCTCGGTTTTGTGTTCGCCGGAAATAGCGAGAGTGTCTTCGGTGAGCTCGATATTGATTTCGTCTTCCTTGTAACCGGGAACTTGAACCTCAATTTCGTACTCCTTGTCACTCTCGTGAATGTTCATGGCGCCGGCGGTCGTGCCGAGGCTCTTGGGCCAGTCTACTCGGCCAAAGGTTTTATCAACTAGATCGCCCATCTCGTCATGAAGCTGATCAACGGCCTGAAAAGGATTCCAGGGTGCTATTTGCATATTTTGCTCACCTCCTTCCTTGGTTGGTTGGTTTGCGTTTTGCTGAATATGAATGCCCTCAATTAATTCTTCAATCGGGCAGCTGAAAAACTCCATTAAAGCCACCAATAGCGGAGCGCTTGGCAGGTAAGAACCCTGCTCCAAAGAAATAATCGATTGCCGAGAGACGTTGAGCGCCTTGGCTAATTCCTCTTGCGATAGATCGCGCTCTTGACGCAAGTCTCTTAATAGTAGACGAATTTGAGGTGACATTTATTAGTAATGTAAAGTTTACTTTACATATTGTCAAGATAAAAAGTATTTCCGCATAAAAATGGAGCCGCGGCTTTTTATGGCCTCGGCTCCCACTTGGCTCTCCGGATCGTAGCCGTGTCGAGATAATGTGCGAACATGCAGTGGGTGTAGTTTGACCGGCTTCGACAAGCAATCATCGAGGCTACAATTATGTCCCTTGCCACTAGCATCTTCATAAAGTCATCGGTGGTGGCTGTGCCGTGTACGAATTCAGGCGACTCCAATACCCTAGGTTCGACTGCCGTGAATACTTGTATGGCTTTTGGGTTGTTGTACCCTAGGTAGTCCAATACCTCTGCAAAGAAGTCGTCCATTATGGGCCAAACGCTATCCATGTCGGCGCATACTATGCGCTCTGGTATATTTGGTAACTCGCGCTTACTTGCCAAATTATCCTCCTACGTAAGATACGGGCATTATACCCAAGAGTAACTGATTGGTACATTAGGCAGAAACATTTACAATTAATAAAGCATGGCAAAAATTTCGGGAATTCGTCTCTTTGGAGACTTAACCCTGTCAAAAAATTTTCAATACCAAGACGAGCACGCCTACTACAAGGAAAAAATAGACGAGATTGTTGCCAAGGCGGGTTTCACCATTACCGACACTAGCTATCATCGTTTCGACGACGGTTCTTTTTCCTATGGCGTGATGCTCTGCGAATCACATGTCGCTGTCCACACTTGGCCATCGCACGGCTTTTTTACGCTCGATTTACACGTCTGCAACTACTCACGCGACAACCGCGTCGTTGCTCGAAAGGCTGCTAATGAAATTGCCCAACTTCTGGGCTGGAACGGTGATAGAACCGAACTGATTGAATATCCGAAACCCAGCTAAACAGGCAGTGCTATGGTTGACTTCGCCCTGCCGTTATGATATAAGTGATTCATTGGGCCTGACATGGCTTCGACGGGAACATTGACAATTAGGATGGCAAGCGGAGAGTACCTGCCTTAGAGTACAAAATTATACGTGCAAACGTTTTTGGTAAAGCCAAGGCCGCGATTGCTAACGCTTTCGCTCCGGTAGCTTTTCAACCAGTTCTAGCCTAAACCTAGAACCGTCTCAATCTTTGATTCTCGCTGGACTATTGAGGCGTCATTTAGCGAGGACGCCCAGCTGACGTGTCGGCAGCCAGGTTAAATAAAGACACCGCAACGAGGAAGCATTTGGTTGGCTTTTAGCTCCTCGTCTAAGAAAATTAAGCAAACTAAGCTTGTAGAAGTCCTAATGCGTCGGTTTTCGGACGGGGATTCGATTTCCCCCAGGTCCACCACAAAAAAATCCAGCCTTCGATGGTTGGACTTTTTGTTTTATCCTAGAATGCTACAATTTGACTAGATTGCACCTTGGAGGCGACGATGTACAACACACAAACAAGAAAGATGGTCAGAGATTTTCAAGCGAGTCTCGGTCTTTGCACTGTCTGTGGCGGGAGTGATCCTGACTGCGATTATTGTCGCAGTCGGAGTACGCGCGGAGTAGCCGATCCTAGCCGACTGGCTCATGCGTCAGATATCCGGATCAGTGATCCAGATCCGGCGAGCCAGAAGAATCCTCCTCCTCCTTTCAACGCGGCGGAGGAGATGGAAGGCTACGATGAGTTTTTGGCAAAAGACCTCATCAATCCCGATGGGTCGCCCAAGAAGGTTGGCGAAGAGTGAACAGAACTACGGCGGCTGCGAAAACGCAGCCGCCATTTCTTACTTAACTTTGAACTTGTTGATATTTGCCGGGCTCTATTTCGCCGAGTTCGTACTGGCCGAAGCGAATTCGGGTGAGTTTTTCTACTTCGATGCCGACGGCGGTGCAGATTCTTCGAACTAAGTGGTTGCGACCCTCGTGAATAGTGATATTAAAATCGATTTTGTCGTGAATTATCTTACGCAAATCCAGCTTGTCGATAGTTACCGGGCCATCTTTTAGGACGATTTTGTGCTGTAATCGTTCCCAGGACAACTCTGGACTTTTGGAATTGCCAAAAACTCGATACTCTTTTTGGTGCTCGAACTTTGGGTGGGTGAGTTGATAGCAAAGCGAGCCATCGTTGGTGAGAATTATTAGCCCCATTGTTTCGGCATCAAGCCGACCACAAGGAAAAACTCTCGGGGTTTTTGGAACATATTCTAAAACAGTCGGTCGACCCTCGGGATCTTCAGCCGTCGTTACCACCCCACGAGGTTTGTTTAGCAGATAAATTACTTTCTCGTCCTTCAAACTGACCGGCCGGCCAGAAACCAGAACCTGGTCGTTCTCTGGGTCAACTTGGGTGGCCAGATTGGTGACAACTTGGCCATTAATCCTAACCTGTTTTTTGGTAATAATCTCTTCGGCATGACGGCGGGAGGCGATTCCGGCTTGAGCCAAGAACTTGTTCAGACGCATTACTTACAACTAACTCTCCTTTGAGCTTTGACGCAAGAGCTGGTACGCTAACGACATGGTTAGAACGTGGTATCGCCGAGTGATGATAATGCTTGCTTTTGTCGGCGCCTTCATTGCCGCCTATTTGGTGACCAAAACCAATAACCCCAGCCAAGTCGTTTGCTCGCTCGGCGGCCATTGCGGCTCGGTGCTCTCTAGCAAATACGCCCATATCCTCGGCCTGCCGATCTCTGGTCTTGGGCTGTTTTGGTTTGTGGCCGTGATAATTTTGCTCTATCTAACCTACTTTCAACCGTTGTTCCAAAAGTTCTGGCTAGCCCTCTGGCTGCTGGCTGGCCTAGGTTTTATGATTTATCTTTTTTCCATCGAGACTTTTGTTCTTCACGAGTATTGCACGTGGTGCGTCGGGGTCGCGATTATCGTTTTGTTTATGAACATTCTCTTTTTTGCAGTTGAAAAAGGTCGACCCTTGGGATATGGTGCCCAAGATGAGTAGTGATTCAAAATTTTTCCTCTGGGTGATTATTGCCGCGATTGTAGTAATCGGCGGAATTATTATTTTTTCAGCGACTAAGAAAAATAGCCCAGTTAATGTCAGCACGACCGACGGCCAAAAACTCGGGTCGGATTCAGCCAAAGTAAAAATTGTCGAATTTGCCGACTTCGAATGCCCGGCCTGCGCCCAAGCCGCGCCAGATCTTCTCAAAGCCCAGCAGAATAATTCCAGCGACGTTCAGTTAATTTACCGATTTTTCCCCTTAACCCAAATTCACGCCAATGCTATGAGTTCGGCCATGGCGGCCATGGCTGCTGCCAACCAGAACAAATTCTGGGATATGGACACCTTATTATTTAGTAATCAACAATCCTGGGCCGATCTTAACGACCCAACTAACGCTTTTGTCAGTTACGCTACCCAGCTTGGGCTGGATGTTAATAAATTCCGCTCCGACTTGACCAATTCCGACCTTCGGGCGATTGTCCAGAAAGACCAAGACTATGGGACTAGCCTAGGTATCGATTCGACCCCGACTTTCTATATTAACGACCTTAAGGTCGTCGGTGTCCGAACAGCCGATCAATGGCAGACCCTGATTAACACCGCCAAAAGCCAGTAATGCAGCTAGCCGCCAAAAGTCTGCTTGATCAGCTCGATCAAGAGTTAGTCGCCGTCCGTGCCCGAATTAATACTCGGCCAACTTTAGCTTTAATTTGGGTGGGCGACGACAAGCCGACCGAAAAATTTGTTAACGCCAAACAGAAAAAAGCCGTCGCCTTAGAATGCGATTTCCTGTTGCATCATTTTGAGCGAGCTAGTTTTCGCCAGCTGGAGGCGATGATCGAGGGTTTGAACAACAACTCGGAAATTACCGGTATTGTTTTGCAGCTGCCTCTGCCGGCAGAGATCGATGCCGACCGATTAATCTCTCAAATCGATCCCAAAAAAGACATCGACGGTCTGACGCCTAATAGCCCGTACCAGTGCCCGACGCCCAGCGGTATCGTCGCTTTGCTCGAGGCAAACAAAATTAACCCAGCCGATAAAAAAACAGTCATCATCGGCGCCGGCCGCTTGGTCGGTCTGCCGTTGGCTAAAATTTTCCATCAAAAAGGCTGGCCGTATCAGCTGATTGCTAGCGAGGCCGAAAAACACATTGAGGAAATTAGGTCAGCTGATATTTTAATTGCCTGCACTGGGGTGGAGAACCTGGTGACGCCGAAAATGATTCACGACAAAATGATTGTCATTGACGGTTCGAGCGTGGACGTCGACGTCAAAGTAATCGAGCCGCTGGTTGCCGCCATTACCCCAGCTCGGGGAGCAATCGGCCCATTAACTGTGGCCTACCTTTTCAAAAATCTTCTCGAAGCTGCTGGCTAACCTTTCGGCAAGTTTTTGAGGAAATCTTCCAGACCTAAAGTCGGTTGATCGGCAGTTTGTCTAGTTCGTACCGTCACGGTGCGATTGCCGGCTTCTTTTTCGCCGACAACCAGAACGTAGGGGATTTTTTCCAGCTCAGCCGCACGAATTCGTTTGCCTAAAGTCTCGTTACTTTCGTCTATCTCGGCTCGCAGGCCGCTTTTTTTCATTTCGTTTAGAACTTCGTGGGCATATTCAGCGACTTTGTCGGAAACTGGAATGATTCTCACCTGAATTGGCGAGAGCCAAAACGGAAATTCACCGGCCGTTTGTTCTAGGTAGTGGCCGATAAAGCGCTCCATCGAGCCCAAAATCGCTCGGTGAATCATCACCGGTCGAGCTTTCTTGCCCTGCTCATCAATGTATTCCAAGCCAAAACGTTCTGGCAGATAGAAGTCGAGCTGGTCGGTTGAGACGGTTTCCTCGCGGCCGAGGACATTTTTCATCTGGACGTCGATTTTTGGCCCGTAAAAAGCTGCCTCATCAACCGCCTCGACGTAATCAATTTTCATCTCCTTAAGAGCCTGGCGAATAGCGTTTTCGGCCTTCTCCCACATCTCTAGATTGCTGGAATATTTCTTCTTGTTCTTCGGATCATGCAGCGACAGCCGGAACCAGTAATCTTTCAGCCCTAATTTCTTATATACTTGAATAATCATTTGTATTACGCCTTTGAACTCGTCTTTGATTTGATCCTCGCGGCAGAAAATATGGGCGTCGTTGGTGGTAAAAGCTCGAACTCGCTGCAGGCCGGAGAGTTCGCCGGATTTTTCGTAGCGGAAAACTTCGCCAAACTCGGCGATACGAATTGGCAACTGTTTGTAGGAATGGAGTCCGTCGGCGTAGATAGAAATGTGATGCGGGCAGTTCATCGGCCGCAGGTAAAAAGTCTCGTTGTCGAGTTTTATTGGTGGGTACATCGAGTCAGCGTAGTGGTCGAGGTGTCCTGAAGTTTCATAAAGCTCTTTTTTGCCTAGCTCACTAGTGATGACGTGCTGAAAACCAGCCTCCAGCTCGACGTTACGGACGTACTCCTCTAGCAGGCGATAAAGGGTGGCGCCTTTCTGTAGCCAAACCGGTAGACCCGAGCCGATGGCCGGCAAAATTGTGAAAATACCTAAATCTTTGCCTAATTTGCGGTGGTCGCGCTTCTTGGCGTCCTCAAGCATCTCTAAATATTTTTCCAGCTCTTTCTGGCCACCGAAAGCCGTGCCGTAAATGCGAGTGAGCATGGCGTTCTTCTCATCGCCGCGCCAGTAGGCTCCGGCCACGCTCAAGAGTTTCAGAGCCTTAACTTCGCCGGTGCTCTTGGCGTGCGGGCCTTTGCATAAGTCGTCAAAATTGTCGATGCGGAAGAAACTCAATTCCTTGTCTTCTAGGTTTCCCATCAATTCCTGCTTGTAAACTTGATGGGCTTTTTTAGCCTTGGCGATAGCCTCCTCGCGCTTGACGGTCAGATGTTCGACAGAAATATTTCTCTCAACCAGTTTCTGCATTGATTTTTCCAATGCGGACAAGTCTTCTTCGGAAAAAGGCTTGGAAAATTCAAAGTCATAGTAAAAACCGTTCTCGATCGGTGGGCCGATAGCCAGTTTTACTTTCGGATCAAACTCAATCGCCGCCATCGCCAACAAGTGGCTGGCGGTATGACGCAGCTTATATAACTCACTGTTCTCGTAGGTCTCTTTGTCCATCGTCGCCTAATTGTATCGTAAACCTCGGAGTAAGAAAAATGCCCCGTTGAGGTGGGGCTGACCTTTGAGAGAATAAACTTCAGTCGTCGGCGTGGAGAAGAGCGTAGTTCGTGTGGCGAAAGTCGTCGATAGTCACGATACCCTGGCTGTTGAGCGCACCCTGAATCCAACAGACCTATCTCATGAACTTGTCGAAGCGACCTGCTTCGACGAACCCAGCCATCTCAGTTAGCATAAAAGCGCAGTGGTCTAAGCATTGCTTCTGAGTCTCGAAGATCTCGCCGCGATCATGTTGCATCGGCGAGGCACCTAGTTTATCCAGCTCGGTACTGAAAAACTCAATTGCCGTCTTTGCGGCTTCACTAGCCTTCACTGTCAAAAGAGCACCTCCTTGACTCTTGAATACTAATGGTTTTTCAGGATTTTGGCAATTTTTTTGGCCAGCTCGGGCATATCGGCCGGTTTCAGGCCGCGAGTGGTTAAGGCTGGCGTGCCGAGGCGAATGCCGGAGGGGTTACTCGGCGGGGCTTCGTCGTAAGGAATGGCGTTCTTGTTAACGATGAGGCCGACTTTTTCCAGGCGATCTTGGGCTTCTTGGCCAGAAATACCCAGCGGTCGCAAATCAACGAGCATCAAGTGGTTATCGGTGCCACCAGAAATCGGGGTCAGACCTTCTTTTTTCAAGCCCTCCGCCAGGGCTTTAGCGTTGGCGATTACTGTTTCGCAATATACTTTATATGATATATCACTGGCTTCTTCCAGGCAGACACCGATAGCGGCGATAGTATTCATATGCGGGCCGCCTTGGATGCCAGGAAAAATTGCCTTGTCGATTTTTTCGGCTAGTTCAGGTGTGGAAAAAATCAGGGCGCCACGAGGCCCGCGCAAAATCTTATGGGTGGTGGTCATAATAATGTCAGCATGGCCAAAAGGCGTCGGGTGCAGACCAGTGGCAATTAAACCAGAGATATGGGAAATATCGGCCAGGTGATAAGCACCGACTTCTTTGGCAATCTTGCCGATACGTTCAAAATCAATAGTCCGCGAGTAGGCCGAGGCGCCGGAGATAATCAGTTTAGGCTTAATTTCCCGAGCTTCCGATTCCAGCTGATCGTAATCAATCAACCCGGTCTCTTGGTCGACGAAGTAGGCGTAGCGGTCATAAAGCTTGCCGGAGATCGTTACCGGGTGGCCATGAGTTAGATGGCCGCCGTGGGAAAGTTCCAGCCCCATGAATGGGTCGTGCGGTTGAAGCAGGGCGTAAAAAATGGCCAAGTTGGCGATTGAGCCGGAGTAAGCTTGAACATTAACGTGGTAATCGGTGTGGAAAACTTTTTGAGCCAGCTTCTGGACGCTTGATTCCAACTCATCGACCACGGCGTTACCGGCGTAGTAGCGTTTGCCTGGATAGCCTTCGGAGTATTTATTGGTAAAATCACTAGCCAAAGCAGCCTTAACCGCCTCGGAGGCATAATTTTCCGAAGCAATCAAAGTAGTAGCCTTGGCTTGGCGGGCTTTTTCCTGACTAACCAAATCAGCAATTGACATGCCTCATATTATGAGGCAATTGCCATTCCTAGGCAAGGGTCGGGCTTGACAATTCGTGACGAGGATTTAGAGGGGGTAAAATATGGGTATGGCTAAGCCAGTCAGCAAAAACAGAAAAGCGCGTTTTGATTTTGAAATCCTCGAAGATTGGGAAGCGGGGCTGGTTTTGCTGGGCAACGAAATCAAGGCTATTCGAGCCAATCGAGTCAATATTACCGGTAGCTACGTCCGGCCGTTTCGCACCAGCGATGGCCATACCGAGCTTTGGTGGATTGGCAGCCATTTTAATTTGGGCGAAGGCGACCAGTCGCGAACCAAAAAACTTCTTCTACACCAAGACGAAATTAAAAGAATCTTGGGTAAGCTGACCAGTGGCGAATACACTGTTGTCCCGCTTGAGTTAGTTCTGTCGCACGGTTTTGCCAAGCTGAAAATTGGTCTGGCCAGACGCAAAAAGAAACAGGACAAGCGGGCGGTAATTGCCCGACGCACAACCGACCGCGAGATTGAACGACGCCTCAAAGATCGTCGCTCGTAAAACCCTAAATACTAAGCTCTAAATTCTAAACAAATACAAAGGATCAAAACTCAAAACCTGAACCTCGGATTTCGGATTTCACTGGGTGGTAGGGGTTGCGGTGGCGGAGCTATCGGCGAGTTTCTGGGCTTCGCTAGCGGCGTTAGTTAGGTCGTTCCTGGCCTTGGTCAAGGAGCTTTTGCCGGTGGTAATTAAATCGATCGGAGTAGTTGAGCGGGTCTTGAGAGCGTTAAGAAAGGAGGTGTAGGCGGCAGTGGCATCGGTGACGGCGAGGTTCAAATCCGTCTCCATGGCTGTCGTATCTTTGCCGGCGGCCTTGAGCTTAATTACCAGCGGGTCAATTTTGCTGCTCTTAACATACAAGACCGTCTGTGAGGCACAGGTGCCGTAAACCGCCGGGGCAGCGATAACAAAAACTCGGTTGCTCTGGATTACGTCTTGAGACAGGGTCTTGGCTTCGTCGACAGTCGTCAGGGTGGTGATGCCTTGTTGTTCGGTGGTGAGGTTGGTGTTGATGGCCGTCAGCTGGGCCAAAACGTCGGTTTTGGCGGTGGCGTCGACATTTTTGCAGCGGCCGATATTGAAAACGTCTTCCATTTTAGTGACGGCGGTCGTTCTAGTGGTGATTTGGGCGGTGATAAAACGCTGAATCAGTTCCATTCGCTGGACGGTGTCAGTGGCCTTGGCTGCCTGGTAGGCTTGCAGAGCTGCTCGCAAAGTATTGCGGTTGGTCTGGGTCAGATCGGAGATAGAGACAATCGGCGCGGCCGTGACAGTCGCAGTAGCAGTCGGTGTTGCTGAAGTCTGTGCCAAAGCCGGGCTGGCCACCAAAATAAACCCGATAGCCAAGACTAAACTAGAGAGTAGGCGTCGCATCTTCCGTGGAGCTCTGGTCGGCCGCCATGGCCGAGAGCTCGTTATTTAGCTGCTGAATAGTTGAGGTGAGGTTGGTTTTGACAGCGGTCGCTTGGCCGGTGGGAGCGCTAGTGTCGATCTCGGTACTGGCAGTTGGGGTGGAGGTAGCCGTCTCGCTTCCGGCGGTGTTGGTTTTCTTTTGAGAAAGATAAAACCACGCCGCTCCTCCAATAATCGCCGCGATAAGCAAAAGAGCGACTATTATCGGGATAATTTTTTTGGCGGTCTGTGGCTTCTCAAACTGCACGGACATATCATCCATAAAATAAGAGTGACAAATGACCCACTAGACGTCAAGGTCTGCTAGTTCAAATTTTGTAAGCTAAAGACAATCCTGTCGGTCGATTTGGTCACATAGCTGTCAGCGCCGACATCAGCCATCTGCCCGTTGACGTAAAAAGCCCAGAATTGATTGGAATTTGGCGTCACGCCGTCGATGCCGGTGATATATTCGCCCAAGCTGGTTTGTTCGGTCTGAACTTGGTGGCTGGCCTTCAGCAGATTTAGGGCGGTGACGTTGTCTTGACCGTCCAGAGCCACAATGTCTGAAGGCTGGACTTGGGTAGCGGTTGCCTTGTGACTACTTAAGGCCGGAATAAACAGGTAAATTCCAAAACCCAGAACAATCGCGCAGACAAAGTAAAAGGCGGCTCGATTACCGCTCAAAAAGGATAGGCTTGCCCGCTGGGTCTTAACTGGTTTGGCGGTGATTTTTTTGGTGGTTTTGGGTTTTTTTGTTCTGGGCATGGCTCTCCTTTCTCGTTCTCCCGTTCTACAGGTTGGAATTCGGTCTGTCAAGCGGTACAATAAATCCAATGGAAGTCGGAATCGTTGGATTACCAAATGTTGGCAAATCATCTTTGTTTAACGCCCTGACCAAAGCCGGCGCACAGGCGTCGAATTTTCCTTTTACCACAATTAAACCAAATGTTGGCGTCGTAAGCGTGCCGGACGAACGCTTAGATTTTTTAGCCGAGAAGTATAAAAGCGC
Organism: Saccharimonadales bacterium (SeqCode); assembly: GCA_035510775.1. GTDB lineage: Bacteria > Patescibacteriota > UBA1384 > 2-12-FULL-50-11 > 2-12-FULL-50-11 > DATKGP01. Next base: position 2,695 of record DATKGP010000027.1, on the reverse strand, counting down.
CAAAGTCGTTCCGGCCATCGTCAAATTTGTGGATATTGCCGGTCTGGTTAAGGGTGCTAGCAAAGGCGAGGGTCTGGGCAACCAATTTTTAAGCCACATCCGGGCTTGTGACGCCATTGTCGAGGTCGTGCGTTGCTTCAAAGACCCGAACGTTGTGCATGTTCACGGCCGGGTCAACCCCGATGGCGACATCAGCACTATTAATACCGAGCTGCTGTTGGCCGATCTGGAACAAGCGCGAAAAGCCCTGGATAGCGTAGCGGAAAAAGTTAAGAAACAGGAGAAAGAAGCCTTGAAACTTAAACCGCTCTTGGAAAAAGCCGTCGAGCTGTTCGATAAAGATTTGCCGCTACGAACCGACCCGGCTCTCTCGGAAGAGCTGAAACAGTTTCAGTTCCTGTCGGCCAAACCGCTTTTGTATGTGGCCAACGTCGATGAAACGACAGACCAAACAATTACCGAACAAATTAACACTCATGCCAACAAAGAAAAGGCCAAAGTCTTGGCGATTAACGTCAAAACCGAATCAGAAATTGTCGATTTACCCGATGACGAACAAAACCAATTTCGCCTGGAACTGAGAATAAAGTCGAGTCTAAATGAGATGATTCGAGCCTGTTACGGGCTTTTGGGTTTAATTACCTTCTTTACTGCCGGGCCGACCGAAGCCCACGCTTGGACTATCACCAAAGGCACCAAAGCGCCGCAGGCGGCCGGCAAAATTCATACGGATTTTGAACGTGGTTTCATCCGGGTCGAGGTCTTCAGCGTTGCCGATTTACAGGAGCTGGGTAGCGAAAAAACCATCCGTGAACACGGTAAACTCCGTAGCGAAGGCAAGGAATATATTTTTAAAGACGGCGACGTAGTCGAATTTCTCTTCAACGTCTAGCTGGTTGACTATCAAGGTTCTAGCTGATATTATTCTCTTGATTGTATCCCCTCTATCAACTCGATGTCTTTGTGATGTTCATGGCTGTGAGGGGACTACAGCGCGACTTACGAACTCATGAGAGAAGTCTCGGACATTTCATTGTCGCGCTCCCGCGCCGACTTCAAAGGGGGTGAGCGAGAGCTCGTGTCATAGTCTGTCGGTGCACAAGGATCGACGTTTGCTTTGATGACTTGCCAAGTCAGGCCTACGATTGTCAATCCAACCATGCCAACTATACGTCGGGTGGGAAACCGTGCGATACGATGTTGGCTTCCATGACCGCTCGCGTAATACGAGCGGTCATTTCTAAAACCCGACTTAAATATCTTGATTCGAAGCAGTTGATATGGTATGATTGCCACGCAAGACGGCTAAAGGCTACATGTCGAAAGACTTCTAGTACATTGTCGTCTCCGACGGGGTGACTTTTTCCGATGTGTCTCGGAAAGACTTAGATAATATTGTCGTCCCCACCTTAACAACTCGCACAAATCCAGTGTTTTCAACGCTGGTAAGGAAAGAAAAATGAGTAATTCCTCTGGAAGAATCATCGGGATCCGTCATCGAATCAAACAGACGGCTGACAACGAAAGCCGCCCGACCCAACTCGCCATTCACGTGGACGGCAAAGTTCAACTCATCGACCTCAAAGACGAGCAAGCTGAACTCGACTTCGTCTTCAGCACGCTCAAGAGCGGAGACACGGTTGTTTCGGCGCTTGGAGGCTCTGGCGATAACCTCGCTTTTGTCGCCTCGAGAAGACTTGACGAGCTTGGCGGGGGCGTCTTTCGCGTTCCGCCACACGTTCTGAAAGACTTTCGCGGCGATGGCGACAAAGACGATGATGCCAAACGGCTCGTCGAGTTGTTTACTACGCAACCCAGCCGATTCTATCGCGTTGAAGCCAAGGATCGCAATCTGATTCGTGTCCGAGAGCTATATCGATTGCTCGAGGCGACGATGAAAGATCGTATCGCATGTGAGCAACGCATTCGCCAACTCTCAAACGGGCAGGTTTTCTGTTCCGAAGAGGGCGGGTATCCGGAAGGCGGCTTGGAGAAAGTCTTTGACGAACTCAAAGCCAACGACGCCGGATTCCTAGCCCTTGAAGCCCAAGAAAAGGGAATCGAGAAACGGTTGAAATTAGCGCTCAACGAGCTGCCAATTTACACCCAGGTTCTGTCGCAAGTTACAGGGATTGGTCCCCGGATTGCTGCCAGAGTCATCTCGGTTGTCGGCGATGTTCGGTTATTCACCGTCACTTCCGACGAGGCCGAAATGGCTAGACTCTACGACATTTATACGCCGATTGAGAAGCAGTATTATCTGCCGATCTTCGACGACATCGAGTCGCAGTTCACGGATGGAATGACTATCGTGGAAAAGCTGGGTGTTGCCATTCGGCGTCACCGCCGGCTCGGGCATGATGAGGCGACCGGGCAATTGCGACTGGCAATTGAAGCGCACAAGGAGCGATCCAAATTGCGCTACAAAGCCAGACAGAGATCCCAAGCCAAATTGCGCGCCTTCATGGGCGTTCACTTGGTCTGGGATGAAGACCACCAGAAGTGGGCATTTCCCCGAAAACGTCGAGGCTTTCGTTGCAACTGGAGCCCTACCGGACGACAGGCGATGTATCTTGTCGGCGACCAATTCAATCGGCGGCCGGGTACGCAGTGGGGCGACAAGCTCCGCGCCAACAAGGCCAACTATCGGGTGATCCACCCCGAACCCATTGTCGAGGACGGGAAGAAGCGCTAC
>DATKGP010000026.1:0-13825 GCA_035510775.1 Saccharimonadales bacterium (SeqCode) | reverse complement strand
GGGAGGGGAAGAGAGGGCCTTTGTTTTCTAGATCACGAACCAGTTCTGAAATGTCAAAGACCTGGATGTTTTTGCGTTTAATGTGGTATTTCTCAAGAACGTTTTTTTTAAAAAATTCACCGACGTCAAATACAGCACAGTTATTCACTCTTAACGCGATACCCAGAGGAAATCTCGTGCTCAACGCTGCCAAATTCACACCGACACCGTACTGTTTTGCGATTTCGACGGCATACTGGAGATCGGCATCGCCGGTCATAATAGTTATTTCGTTATACTTTTTTAGAGCCGCTGATAAAGCGATATCAATCGCCATATGGACATCGACACCCTTTTCTTTTCCACTTGTTCGTGAAAGATGACCCCAATATAAATTGATTCCTTCGCACTGTTTGACACTGTCGAATAATGCTTTTTGATTGTTGGCTTTTAATCGTTCTTTTTCCGATTTCGTATCGTCAGAACGCATATACGTACCATAGAAAAATACGTCATCGACGGGTAGGTTAGGTCTAATAAGCTCTATAAACTCTGAAAAAACTATCGTTTTTTTAGCTCCGATTAATTCATAGAGTCCTCCAAATAAATTTGAACCATCGATAAACAGCGCTTTCTTCATATGCTTATGATACCAAAAAAGACTCCTGAGGAAGCGAATACTTGGAGCTTCCGAACGGAAGCGGCGAAAAATGCCAGAATATTAAAGCATTTTGCAGCCGCGAGCGAAGGATTTCGTCTAACAAAAAAGGACTCAATTATGAGTCCTTTTTTGTCTGAAGGCGTAAGTTACGCCAACAGTTTGGCTTCTTTTTTAAGCCGTAGGTAGCGCTTGGCAGAACCCGCGAAGGTCGCCAGAGCACCCGGGAGCAGATAGAGTTCCGCACCCGCTTTCGGCAGGCTGGTCGGAGTGCTAGTCGTTTTGACCGAACTCGCAACCTTGACAACGTTAGCGTTAGCGTTGGCGTTGGCATTAGCGTTGCCGTTACCAGAGTTGGCATTGCTGTTGGCGTTCGAGCTTGAGCTCGAAGAGCCATTAGCGTTGCCACTGCCGGTGTTCACAACCACAGTATTGGCGTTGCTGTTGGCATTGCTGTTACTGTTGCTGTTTGTCGAATTGGTGTTGCCGCCGCACGAATGCAAGCAAGCGCACCATTTGACAAAACAAGTAGTGTGAGAGCCATTTCCGGCGCTCGAATTTGCATTCGAAGCCGACGCGGCAGAGCCGCTAGCACTGCCACTACCCGTGTTAACAACTACAGCGTTCGAATTCGAATTGGAATTCGAGTTACTGTTATTGTTAGTATCAGCCGAGGCAATTCCCACACCACCAAAGGTGACGGCAGAAACAGCCAGCGCTGAAACGATCCAAGATGTTAATTTAATCATTTACATCCTTTCTTTTAGCCCCTCGACTAGGGGGCAGTGGCTTTCTAACCACAATGAACACTTGATATCAAATGTCGATGTAGTTGGAAAGGGGTAAAGAAGATTAGGCGGGGGCGACCGAGGGCTGGTCGCCACCCGCTGGGGAGGGAAGGTAGGTGGGAAGTCCTGGCTGGCGGTGTTAGCCGCCGCCAGCTTTGGAATTCGAACCTGCGCTCGAGCCGGATGAGCCGGCCGCCGAACCGCTACCCGTGTTGACCACGGTCGTGTTGGCGTTCGAGCTGCTGTTTGAGTTCGAGTTATTGTTGGTGTTACAGACGCTTCCGCCTGCTCCGCCGGCGCCGCCGGTGGCTGTGGAAGCGACGTTGATGCTGCCAGTCGCCTGGAAGATCGAGCCGAGCGGCTGGGCGATTACCCCTAGAACGTCGAGGAGGTAATCCCCGAAGTCCTTTTGATATTCCCAGCGACGACCGGCTTCTTCGTTGCCGACGATGACCATCCGATGCCGATGCTCGGCTTCAGGCACGTTAATCGTTAGGTCGTGCAATTCAGGCACGACTTGCTGGACGACGACGCCCTTCTCGACGGTGACCACGTCGGTCTTGACGATTTCGACCGTCCGAATAACCAACTCCTTTTCGGTCCAGACCGGGATCGTTAGAGTGACCCGGAACGGATGAGGGAAGGGGTTACCGCAGTCCTGTGCCCAGCGAACGGTGGCGTCGACGAGCCACTCGCCATTACGGCGAATGCGCTTGTTGATGGTGGCGATGACCTTTTGGCCAGCCTTGAGCTTGCGCGATCGCGTATAGATCTTGCCAGTCGACGACCGATACATAACCTGTAACTTCGGAATGTCGCAGTTGAAGGCGAAGGTTATCGCCTCGCTCGCTTTGACATTCTTCGATAGGGCGTTGAAGCCGGGCAGCAGTTCCTTGCCGATGTCGGCGTCCTTGACGCCGCCGGGCACGAACGCGTCGATGTGAAGGTCGTGGTAGTCGGGCTCTCCTTGAGGAGAGGCGGTGACGAAGGTGGCCATGACGGCCGCCAGAATCAAGCAGAGTTGCTTTTTCATTGCTCTCTCCTGTAGGAGCTGACATAAGTTGTGACGCTTAGACCTCCCTGTGGGGTGGTGATGAACTTCTCGACTTCGCCGGCGGCGATCCAGAGCCAGCGCTCGTAACCCCGACTAGCCTTGACGGCCGTTAGAGTCTTGGTGCTATGCCCCGAATAAACCTCGACGCTAAAGCAAGTTGGGCTGGTCAAGTAGATCAGTACGTACTTGTCGCGCATTACTATTGGTTCGCACTTGTCGACATCTTGGACGTTGGAACCGATCTCCTTAATCAGGCTCTTCTCGTCGTCGGTTCTGTTGGCACCGAACCTGTAGCACCTTGAGGTTTCTTGCCAGCCGATCTTGACGCAGGCTGACGACTCACGAACGGTCGTTCGAGGCGGCGCGGCCGCGCCCTTCAGCTTAAGGTCGTTGATCTCGCGAACGAGTTCGTCGATCTTGTCTTGAAGAGCCTTGATGTTCTTTTCGGAAGCTTCTAGGCCATCCTTCTTGCCGCTCTCGTAAGCCTGTTTGGTTGTCTCGGCCAACTGATTGGCGTCAATCGGCTGTCCGCCGGCCGTGATGGCCGCCGCGGGCAGTGCCTCTTCCTCAACCCTGAACTGGGTCGCGGGAGCGGCGGTTCGATTTCTGTCCGTCCGACCTCTGTCGTCCACGCTGGCGAAGTAAATCTCCACCGTGTGGATGCCGACCGTCAGCCGGCGTAAATCGACCCTCTGTTCCGGATTGGCCTTTAGCCAGTCGATGACCAGCTTGCCGTCCTTGTCGCCCTTCAACGAAGAGATACAGGCGCCGAGGTCGAACTCCGCCTCGTAGGCTGGGTTCTTCCATTCGGCGACGTAAACGCCATCAAGGCGCATAACAGCCGGTCCAGGTGTGCGATCCCCGGTGAGAGGAAGTGCTCGAAAGAGCATTTTCTCCTGACCGTGATCCATGAAGATGTCAGCAGAAACCTGCCCACGCTCTTCATATCTCAAGAGGTGTCGCCCTGCCATAGCCGAAGTGGCCATGAGGGCGGAGATGAACAACACAGCGGTGAGTCTCCTCATCGTTTTTCTCCTCGCCCCTCGCGGGGCTTGAAAGTGTACGTTATGTTAACGGACGCGTCGAGCGTCGTTCACATTAGCGCCGTCTCAGCCAGGAAGAGGGAAGGAGGGAAATTGCCAGGATGTGCAAGCACAACCTTATGTGGCAACTCTCCCTAATCCCAGCCGAGACGGCACCAATGTGCCTCGCCCGATGACGCCGTCATAATAACATATACTTCTCTATCTGTCAATCCGTTAGACCCAAATCCGCCCGCAAGTTAGTATGCTTCGGTAGAAACATCTTACGGACGGATTTGAATGGCCGAGGTACGTGATTGCTCACGCCCTCGGCCGAAAGTTGTAGCCAACGTTTGTCTCATTTCCTGGGATCCTTTGGTTGATCAAGCCGTAGGTACACTGCCACCAAACCGGCCATGGTCGGTACCGGCCAACCAAGGAATTGGGTCATGATCATCCCAAGAATAATCGACGAAACCTTGAACCACATCGTGAAAAGGCCTGACGACCTAGATGGCTTCGGCCAGCGAAGAGCCTGCTGAAATAAGATACACCCGGACCAAAGACAGCTGATGGCGAGGAAGTTGGCCAATATCCAAAGTCCGGCAGCCTGGCTCTTCTCGTCTTGGGCACTGACGTTGAGCCTTGGCATTAGTCCGCCCAAGCAGATGCATCCAGTGAAGTTGGTGGCAAGCACCGACCACAAGTATCCTTTTATTTTAAGGTTCCTCATCTTCCCACCTCCTGAAGGGAAAAGGCTGGCTTATCATTCGTAGCTAGAAGAGCGAGGGATGGTGGAAGCGACCGGAATGCTCCTGCGTCGTTCCGGTCACCATCAAGAGCAGAAAACAGTGGTGGAGGCGACCGGAATTGAACCAGTTTCCACAAGAGAAGTAGGTTAGCAACTCGGTTTTTGTTGTAGGCATTTTCCAGAGTCGGGCACCATCCCAAGCTAACCCCTTTCCTCCAGTGTCGAACCCTGACGCCCCCACAATTTGCCCACGAACTTTTTGTCGTTTGTGGGCAAGTTGCGGAGGCCGAAGAGTACCTCGGCCTGGTCAGACCAACTTTCGCAGCTCCCGGTCGATCGCCTCGGTCACGTCCTCGTTTGAAGAGGACGGAAACCAGAGTGTCGGACCGAAGTCCACCGCGATTTGGTGTTTTCTTCTCGGTAGCGGTGAGGCTTTCGGCCACACCTTGTTCGTGCCACGCACCGCGCAGACAACAATCGGTACACGCGCTTGATGGGCAATGAACGCCGCGCCTTTCGTCAGCGGCAGCAAAGGCTCATCAGTTCGATTGACTTTTCCTTCCGGAAAAATACCAACCACTTCGCCTTGTTTGAGTAGCTCTATCGCGCGTCGAATGGCTGATAAGTCGGCCTCGCTTTGGTTGACCGGAAAACATCCGATCGACCGCAAGTACCAACCCAAGAGCGGGACGCGAAACAGAGCAGTTTTGGCCATAAAGCGGATATGCCGCTCGCAAGCCACCTGAAGAACTGGTGGATCAGCCTCACTAAGATGATTGCACACCAGCAGAAACGCGCCCGAGCGGGAAACTTCCCCGCGAACACGTAATGGCCCGACCAGAAACAATATCGGTCGAGCTAAGAACCTACATAATTTAACCCAGAGTGTCATAGTTGACCCTCCTCGCTACCTACAACCACAATATGTTTTTTATGACATACGGGGTTTTAGATTATGAGGAGCGGGCGAGCGGCAATGCCGCTCGCCCTGGTTTAGAATCCGTTAAAACGCCATCTGGCTGGGATTCCGGTTGTGCCGTGATCGTTTTGCTCTACGACCAGAGGACGGAATCGTTTTCCGATTCCATTTTTGCCTTTTTTGACCCCATAGAGTCTTAGGGCTTGTGCGAATTGTGACGCCTTGTCCACCGCCAACCGCTTCTAGCGGCATATAACGGACGAGTTAACAGCCCGCGAAGCGATGGTCAATTTTGCGGCGTCACAAGCTACTCGTAACATATTTCCATGTTACGAACAATTTGTGACGGGCAAGGGCGATTCGAAGATCGTCCTTGCCCTAGGATTGCTAGCGGTGTTTCCAGCCAAGAGGCAGAAACTGGGGCGGTTGCACGAAGTGGGTACCGAGAGGGTCTGCTCTTCGCTCGCGGCGACGAGCTCTGTTAGCTAGGACCTTCACCCTTTTACAGAAGGTCCTAATACTATCGCCTCGCCGTCGATGATCCCGGAGCTTTTCTCTCCATGGATATGCAGGCCTACTGCCGTCGATGAACAATGCTTGATCTGCGAAATCCAGATTCACTCGTATTCCTCACACGTCAGAGTTAGACGCCGAACAATTCCAGCGCCTCCAATCGCCCCACAATCCGTCAGTTGACGAATAATGAAGCGGTTGGAGGAGCCAAACGCGTTGTGCGCTTGGCTCGAACAGGCTACTTCTTCTTGGGCTTCGGCAGTAAGCCGCCGAAGATTTTCCGGAAGGCTATCCCGAAAACCAGGACGACGACGATCAAGCTGAAGAGCGGGGCGAAGGCTATCAGTAGACGCTGGATGATGAAGGCCAGAACGCCAGGTGCGACGACCAGTATGAACACAGCGATGCTGCCTGCCGAAATTTTGGCACGCAGCGGCGTCCCGAACATGAAAACTACAACGCTTCGAAAACGTTCCACGACTAACCTCCTCGCTGCCCACAAATACCGTATATCATATATGATATAACGGCTTGTGAACAATGAGGGGTGGGCCAAACGCGCGTGTTGCGCGCTTGGCCCGGTTGTGCCCGTGTAGGGTCTTCACCTCTTCATCCGCGATTTCGGTAGTTCTTCTGTCTCGGTACTGACCTGGCCGTACTTCGATTTGTAGACGCTCTCATAGAGCGGTTCCACCTTTGTCGCTGCATAAGGCCCAAGAACCGGATCCTGGGCCGTCCGATCATACTTTGTCTCCGTCAGGCGCAAGACATCGCCTTTTCCGACGTGGCTAAAGTCAACGCCGTACATAAACAAGACGATGATGACGGTCGGCTTCCCAGCATCTTCGACCGGGATGACCCAAACCAACTCATCCTTGTATTTACCCGGAACTGGTCCGATACCACGCACGTAATTGCGCGTCACTGGGCCAGTCACCGAGACATACCGCGTTGTAGTCTTGTAGTGACCGCTATCGGAAGTAAGCATATACGCCAACAGGGCGGCGACAATGCCGATACACAACAGGGCACAGATGAATTTTGCAGAGTTTTTCATAACCTCCTCACCGAATCAGACTCAGACCATCCCGCCGAAAGCTTAGGCCTTAGGCGTTCCTCGCTGCGCGTAAGCGATTAAATGTACAAAAATGTTTTGCTTACGCGCACTGAGGAACGATGTTAAGGTTTGACTTTTGTTCGCATCAGCTCATTAGACAAATGCGTCAAGCCACACCGTCCTTCGCATGAAGCTTCGGAACGGCAAGCACTCTTTGTAACAAAAAACTCGTGGTAGCAGCGAAGTGTATCTGCAAGCAGAGACTCCGCGTAGCGCTACCGATCGCTTTTTAGGCACGAGTTGTTTGTTTTTTAATTACTTTTTGAGTGCTTCACACTGTTTCCAGCATGACGTGGCTAGTTTACTACAAAAGCGTCATTTTGTCAAGGGTTTAGCATATACTTTTTAAAAACTCAAAATTCTAAATACGAAATCCTAAACAAATACAAAGCCCAAAACTCAAAATTTAAAACCAGTCGCTAAGCAGCCACACAATTTTGCCTTTTAGTTTTTAGTCTTTGGCTTACCTTGGAATATATCGGGTACCGGAAGGTGTGTCGAGCGGCTCGAAGCCTCGGGCAATCAGTTCGTTCTTGCGGTTGTCAGCAGTCAGGAAATCGTTCTTGGCTCGGGCTTCGTCGCGCTGTTTAGCCAGTTGACTGGCCTCGTGATCGTCTTCGATTGGCATATACTTTAAACCAAAGATTTCGAAGAGTTTATCAGTATCAGCCTTGTTTATTTTTTCTGCCTCCTGACCCCAGATTTGCAGAGCTCTTGGTGTATCGAGATCGTCGTTTAGAGCGTCGACTATCTCATCAAGGATTTTCTTGTCGGTCTCGGTTGGTAAGCTGCCATAGGCAGTGAAAAGTTTTTTTCTCAAGGCCACACCTTGTTCCATAGATTGGGGGCTGTAATCAAACGGCCGGCGGTAGTGAGTCTGATAAAAGGCCAGGCGAATTTCGTTGGCCGAATAGGTTTTTAAGGCCTCGCGAATGGTAGTAAAATTATGGCTCGACTTACTCATCTTCTGGCTGCTAACATTGAGCATCCCAGAGTGAATCCAGAACTTGGCCATATCTTTGGCGGTCAGGCTTTCGGTTTGGGCGATCTCGTTCTCGTGGTGGGGAAAGACGTGCTCGATAGCCGCGCCGTGGATATCGAAAGAATCGCCTAAGTATTTTCGGCTCATGGCCGAGCACTCGATATGCCAACCGGGAAAACCTCGACCCCAGGGCGAATCCCAAACCATCGAGCCCTTGGTAACCGGTGCCGCCTTCCAGAGGGCAAAATCGGCCGGTGAGCGTTTGTCGCTGGCGCTGCCTACTCTGGTGCCGGTAATTATCTCCGCTAGGCCGCGGTGGCTTAATTTACCATAGTCGGAGTCTTTTGTAACGCTAAAGTAGACATTATTCTGGCTACTAACATATGCGAAGCCTTTGTCAACTAAAGCCTTAACAAAGTCGATTATATCCTTGATATGCTCTGAAGCTTTCGGGTAAACATCAGGAGCAACGATATTAAGCGCCTTCATATCATCCTTATGCGCCTGGGTAAACTGCTCAATTACCTGCTCGACAGTCTGCTCACTCTCTTGGGCCTTCTGCTGCACCTTATCTAGGCCGGTCTCGGCATCATTCTGAAGATGCCCCACATCGGTGATATTCTGGACATATTTCACCGTATAGCCCAAGAAACGCATATACCTATTTAGTAGGTCGAAGGCTAGATAGGTTCGAGCATGACCCAAATGGTCATAATCGTAAACCGTCGGGCCGCAGACGTACATCCGGACGGTTTTATCTTCTAGCGGCTTGAACTCTTCTTTAGCCCCACCAAGAGTATTGTAGAGCTTCATGTCACCGCTTTACTCGGGATTGTCGGAGTCGTTAAAACCACCGGCGTACTCTTCTTCGGATTCTTTTTCTTCGTCGGCTCGAAGTTTTTCCAAAGACTCTTCACCTGTTTCTTCACCGATGCCTTCATGAAGTTTGGAAAAGTCGTTGTCGTCTTCTTCCGCCTCTTCGGCCTTAACTTTTTCTGGGGTAGCGTGAAGCGGCGTCATTGGCGAGCCACAGCTTGGGCAAAAATCGTTCGGTACCGGCGTGGTATTGCCGCACTCTTCGCAGATGTATTCTTCAGTGTGGATGTCTTTCATTGCTCCTTCCAATTTTAAACTATTCGTTGCTGTCTTGTGAATACGACCGCCGGCCTTCCAAGGCTCGCTTGAGCGTCAGCTCGTCGGCATATTCGAGATCGCCGCCGACTGGCAAGCCCCGAGCCAAGCGAGTGACGACCAATTTTTTGCTTACTGCTCCTGACTTTACCCGCATAGTTATTTGCTCGTCAATATACAAAGCGGTCGCCTCACCTTCCAGCGACGGGTCGGTGGCCAGGATTATCTCGGTAATTGGTTCGTTTTCTAGCCGCGAGAGAAGCTGCTTGATGGTCAGATCGTCTGGTCCGACGTTATTTATCGGAGAAATTTGGCCGCCGAGGACGTGGTACCGGCCGTTGAAGTGAGCTTTTTCTAAAGCCAAGACGTCGAGGCCTTCTTCGACCACGGCAATCTTTCCGACGTTGCGCGAGTCGTCGGCGCAGATGGCGCACGGGTCGCTTTCGGCAATCAGGAAACAGCGTGAGCAAGTATGGAGATTGTCTTTGAGCTCGCCAAAAGCTTTACCAAAATCTTTTAGCTCCTCGTCGGTTCGATTAAGCAAGTAGAAAGTTAGGCGGTTGGCAGTTTTTGGCCCGACGCCGGGTAGCGACCCAAGAACTTCAGAGAGTTTTTGAACAGATTTGGGAAGAATGTTTTTCATCTGTTCATCATATATTTTTCACGCCTCGTAACAAGCTTTTGCGAGGGCCAGGGGCTTAATTGCGAGGCAGCCCCTAGGCCCTCGCGCTCCCTACCCTGCACGCTTGCCCCTGGCGGAAGGTGAAAATTCCGCTGTGGTTCGCGCAATTTTCGCCAGACAATTATATACAGACAAAAAAACAATAGCAGTGGCAGCGCAGATTTTCGCTCGGCCAATTTCAACAATTACAAAAAAACAAAAAGACCTTTTGTTAAAGCGGAGGTCGTAACCGCGGAGAGTTAGCCGTTGAGAACAATGCCCTTTTCGACCAGCCGTTGGAAGTACTCTTCCTCATCAACGCCATTTTCAATGAGCGTCGTCAGAAGATAGCCACAGGCTTCGTCAAAATCTCCATGAAATTCCTCTCCGAGTAGTTTTCTCGAACAAAGTCGAGCATTTCGGCAGCGGTTAATTCGGCTTTTTCTTGCTCAACGCCGGCCTCACCAGTCGCCGGAGCGATAAAATCCACTGTCTCTTCCGGGATCGATCCTTCCATTTCGTTCATAGCCAAATTTTACCCTAAACTAAGCCGCCAGTCAGCTATTTCTTGTCCGCTTCGGCCGAGGCTTCAGAGACTTCTTCGGCATAGTCGCACTGGCTGCAGGCCAGGCCGGATTTCTTTTTGACAAGCAGGTTCGAACATTTGGGACATTTTTTGTCGGTCGGCTCGTCCCAGAAAGCGGTCTTGCACTTGGGATAGCCAGAGCAACCGTAGAAAATTCGGCCTTTGCGGGTGGTTTTTTTGACAATGTCGTGGCCGCAGTTTGGGCACTTAATGCCGCTACTGACAACGATCGACTTGGTGAACTTGCATTTCGGATAGTTGGAGCAGCCCAAGAATGTTCCGAACCGGCTTTGCTTGACGTTCAAATCGCCGCCGCAGTCCGGACATTTCTCCTTGGCTTCCTCGGCAATTTGTTTCTCTTCTTTTTTAGAAAAATCGTCGTCCAAGTACGGGGCGCTGTATTTGCATTTCGGGTAGGCCGAGCAGGCGTAGAACTTGCCGAAGCGGCTTAATTTTATCAGTACCTCGGCGCCGCAGTCCGGACATTTTTTATCGGTTTTTTCTTGAACCAATTCTTTTTTGTCGATGGACTTTTCTTTTTCCTTGAGGTTTTTGGCAAACGGTTCGTAGAATTCTCGTATGACCGGCACCAACTTTTTGTCGCCTTCGGCGATTTCATCCAAGTCTTCTTCCATCTTGGCGGTGAAGTCGTAGTCGACAATGTCGGGAAAGTTTTCAATTAATAAATCGGTGACGATGCCGGCCACGTCTTGCGGGGTGAAACGGCCGGCCTGTTTGGTGACGTAGCCGCGATCGACAATCGTGCTCATAATCGGAGCGTAAGTCGACGGTCGGCCGATGCCGCGCTTCTCCAGCTCGCGCACTAGCGTGGCTTCGGAATAACGAGCCGGCGGTTCGGTCAGATGCTGGGTCGGCGTTAGACTCTTGAGTTTAAGTTTTTCGCTTTGGGTTAGCTCCGGCAGTTTTTCAAAACGCTCGTCGGAATCCGGATATATTTTTAAGAATCCATCGAACTTAAGTTCTCGGCCTCGGGCTTGCAGGCCGATTTTTTGATCGGTGGCGACTTTGACATTAGTAGTTTCAATTTTGGCTGGTGCCATTGTCGAAGCTAGAGCGGCGCGGTAAATGAGTTCGTAAAGGCGGTAGTGGTCTCGGTCCAGTTTGGCTTTGAGTGATTCCGGCGTGCGAGCGAAGCTGGTCGGGCGAATCGCCTCATGAGCTTCTTGGGCACCACGGACTTTTTTGGTGAAAAGATTGGGTGTGGCTGGCAAGTATTTGGCGCCGTAAGTTTTGCCGACCACGCTCTCGGCTTCTTTCTTGGCAATATCGGCCATATTATAGGAATCGGTACGCATGTAAGTAATTAGGCCGTGACTGCCCTCGCCGGTTTCCATACCTTCGTAGAGGTCTTGGGCTAGTTTCATCGTCCGCTTGGCGGAGAAGCTGCAGAGCCGGGCGGCCAGTTGCTGCAAAGTGGAAGTAATCAGCGGCGGCTGGGGCTTCATCTCACCCAAATATTTTTCGATGCTTTCAACTTCGTACTTGGCTTTGTCGAGTTTTTTCTTCCAACTTTCGACCTCAGCCTGCTTGTCTAATTCCAGCGGCACCGACGTTCCCTCTTTGACTACCCAGGCTTTGAACGAGCCGTGATGGCCGATCAGCTCGGCGTCGAGTGTCCAGAACTCGCGGGATTTAAAGGCCTCGATTTCTCGCTCGCGCTCCACCACCAACCGCACAGCCACCGACTGAACTCGGCCAGCCGATAAACCGCGGTAGACTTTTTTCCACAACAGCGGCGACAATTTATAGCCGACCAATCGATCGAGAATGCGCCTGGCTTGTTGGGCATCGACAAGATTGGCCAATATTTCCCGGGGTTTTTTGATCGCTTCCTGGACGGCGGATTTGGTAATTTCCGTAAAGGCCACTCGATGAGTTGGTTTTTTAGATTTCAAGGCCTGGGTTAGATGCCAGGCAATCGCCTCGCCTTCGCGATCTGGGTCGGTGGCTAGATACAATTCGTCACTTTTTTCCAGAGCCGATTTTATCTCGGACAAGACTTTCTTGGCCTTGGGAATTATTTCGTAATCAGCGGCGAAGTCTTTGTCTGTTTCAATGCCAAGTTTGGATTTTGGTAAATCGCGAACATGGCCATACGACGCCAAGACTTGAAAGTCACTGCCTAGGTACGCACCGATGGTTTTGGCTTTGGCAGGGCTTTCGACAATCAACAGATTCTTGGCCATTAGTCTCCTATTCTACTTGCCAGCTATCGTGTTAGGCAAGGGCTACTTCCTACCGTAACAACCTATTTCCGGTTGGTAAACCTTTTGAATCAGTTCAAGCTTGGTTAGCTCAACCATAACACTTTCAATCGGCAGCTTGGTCTGGGCGACAATTTCATCGATGGTTTTTGGAGAATCTTTCAACGACCGCCAGACCGGGCTGTCGATTTCTTCGTCGCGAGTAACTTGGGCAGTCAGACCAAAGTAGTGGAAAAGCTGTTCGGCGCTGTCAAGCGGGATGGCTCCGTTTTTAATTAAGAAGTTGGTGCCCTGGGCGGTCGGACGATTGATGTCGCCTGGCAAGGCGAAGACGTCGCGGTTGTAATCGATGGCGCACTTGGCGGTAATTAAGGTGCCGGATTTTATCGCCGCCTCGACGATGACCGTGGCTGGAGACAAGCCAGCAATAATGCGGTTACGAATGGGAAAACGATGGCTGGCCGGCCGCGACAACGGCGGATACTCGCTGATGAGCGCGCCGCCTTTATCGATGATTTCTTCGGCTAGTTGCTCGTGGCTGGACGGATAAATATCATCTAGTCCACCGGCCAAGACGGCTACTGTCAGGCCGTTGTTTTTCACCGCCAGTTGATATGTTTTATGGTCGATGCCATATGCTAGACCAGATATTAGGCATATATCTCTTACTAAACTAGCTGGCAAAAGATTCTCCATATTAGCATATGCGTTAGGGCTGGGTTTTCGTGAACCGACAACTGTCAGGCACGGCACGTTAGTGGCTGACAAATCGCCGCGGTAAAACAGCCAGAGCGGCGGATCGTTGATTTCCTTGAGCAACTTTGGATAATGCGGCTCGCCAAGCGTGACGAGTTTTATGCGATACCGTTCCATGGCTTTAAGCGCGCGGGTAGAGTTTGGCCGAGGTTCTTTGAGTTTATTGGCCATCACTTCGGTCAAGCCGATTTGGCGAAGCTTGTTCTTATCGGCCGATAAAACAGCCGCTAGCGAAGAAAAGGCCTTGTAGAGCTTATGCCAACTGATTGAACCGATTTGGTCGATGGCAGACACAAATAGAATATCTTCCAAAGTGGCGGTCTTAAACCAGCTCTTTCCTCTTGACATTTTCTACATAGTATGGTAAAGTAACAACACTTGTCGAGCTTCGGCTTGACGGGGAAGCTTTCCCCAAATCACTAGCACCGGCCCACTAAATTCGGTCGGCAAAAATGCTTATACAGGCTAGAGCGAGGGCGGAGGGCAAGAAAAAAGCTGTCGAGCAATCGACGGCTTTTTTCGTTATCAATATCTGGGGGCTGTCGGCCAATCCTTCTGTTCGCTCGCTTACGCAGGATATTCTCCCTGAAACACAGCCTCGTCGATGATTCGATCATCTCCGAGCTTCTCGTTCCTGCTCACTCTGCTGCGCCAAGGCTTCACAAAGGTAACCGTTCGCAGTC
>DATKGP010000025.1:0-9940 GCA_035510775.1 Saccharimonadales bacterium (SeqCode) | reverse complement strand
CCCTAGGGACAAGCCCGAAGGAGGCTACGTTTATGGAGTCTGCTACAATCACGCAACCAGAGAAGGAATCGGCAACTTTTCCTATTCCGAAGAGGCCAGGAAGAGAGAAGCGCTTCCCTTCTCTATCGAGTGAACAGACCTAGTGCCACATTGATTCAAACCGATGTGGCACTTAGCGTTATGGCGTTGTTAGCGGTTGGATTAAAGCCGTCAGTTCGGCCAGTTTCGTGCTGACGGTGGCGGCGTCTTTAGCCTCGACGTTCAGACGAAGTAACGGTTCGGTGTTACTGCCACGAAGATTAAAACGCCAGGTATCGAACCTCAAAGATAATCCGTCGGTCTGATCGAGTTGGCCTTGCGGATATTTTTCCTGAATCGTGGCGATGGCCTGGTTGATATCGGCCACTTTGAAATTATGCTCGCCGGAGACGAAATACTTTTCGCGAAATGGCTGGGCAATTTGGGAGGCCTTTTTGCCGGTGGCGGCGATGATATTTAGGAAGTAAATGAACGGCAGAATGCCGTTGTCGGCGTCGTAAAAGTCGCGGAAGTAAAAATGTCCACTCATCTCGCCGGCAAAGAGCGCGTTCTCGGCCTTCATCCGGTTTTTAATAAAAGTGTGGCCGGCTTTGTTCATCAGCGGCACACCACCGGCGTTTGAAACTGTTTCCTCGACCGCCCAGACGTTTCTTGGGTCATAGACCACTTTTTGCCCGGGGACTTTCTTGAGCAGATACTCGGCCAGAATCGCCGTCAGGTGGCAGCCCTCGATGAACTCGCCGTTCTCGTCGGCAATGTAACACCGGTCGCCGTCGGCGTCCCAGGCCACGCCTAAATCGGCTCGGCTTTTTTTAATCGCTTCGCTGGTTTCGGCGCGGTTTTCCAGCAGAAGCGGGTTGGGCTGACCTTTGGGAAACGAGCCGTCGGGCTTAAAATTTAGTTCGACAATTTCGGCCGGCACTTTCAGGTTGGCCAAGAGTTTTCTGGCAATTGGCCCGGTCAGACCGAAGTTGTTGTTGGCGACGATTTTCAGCTTTTTGAAATTACTTATCTCGGCCTGTTTGGCCAAGAATTCTAGGTAGCTGGGCTCAAGATCTCTTTTCTCGACTTGCCCGACAGTTACAGCCATCGGCTGCTGATTAGCTAGAGCCAGGGCTTTTATCTCCGGCAAACCGGAATCGCCCGAGCACATCTCGACGTCTTTTTTCACGAGGTATAGACCGTTCCATTCGGCGGTGTTATGGCTGGCCGTTACTTGAATACCGCCGTCGAGGTCGAGGGAGCCGACGGCAAAATACAGAAGTTCGCTCGGAACCAATCCGATGTCGATGACGTTGACGCCAACTTGAGTTAAACCTTCGATGACAGCCTTCTGTAAATCTGGCGAGGAGGGGCGGACGTCGCGACCGACAGCGACCGTCTTAGGCTTAACGTAGGCGGCGTAGGCGCCGGCGATGGCTTTGATGCCTTCTTCGTCGAGCTCCGTCGGGTAGATGCCGCGGATGTCGTAGGCCTTGAAAACCCTCTCGTTCAACATGCTTTGAGCATATATTTTTGAGGATATTAAGAAAAGCCCCGCGCTCTCCGAAGAAAGGCGGGGCAGGGACGACGTTAGCCGAACAGGCTGGCTTGAGCCGGTTGGGCTTTTACACGGGCGACAAGAACAGACGGCGTTGGTTTCGGCGTTCTCTCGGCGACATGCGCCAAGATTCTGCTGCGAGCTGGCTGGCGGAACCTAGCCGCCTTGAGCTGATCATCGGTGACCATTGCCAAGTCGACAATCGATGTGGCTCGCGGAAACGCCGCAACCAGCCGCTGAAGCATCTCCAACGAGACCGGCAGTAACGCTAGCGACAAACCGTCGCCTAGTTTTGCTTCCCGAGATCGCATTAGCAAGTCGGTTCGGAAGTCGGCTTCCTCAAGCAAGGCGTGAAACTGACGCTCTTTTTCGCCTCGCATTCGCGGACGATTTTCGGCGTCTGTCGGCACGTAGCTCATCTGCGAATCAAGAAAGAACTCGACTCGAGCTTCCTCAAGCCTGTCATTGACGTTGGTCTGGAACTGCGTACGTTCGGGCCAGCTTTTTCCGTAATACTTGTGAAAAAGATACGCCATGAGAATGCGCTGTTCGTTGCTTCCAAAGACTCGGCCAAGCAGCCGCGCCTTTTTTAGGAGCTCATAGAGCTCGACCCGCTTGGCAAAAGCCAGTCGGTTGTTAAACTTCGAAACTAGATCCGGAAACCTCACCTGACACCTCCATGTAGACGTACAAAGAATCTGGCTAAACTCTAGCACAAATCCCCTTAAAAATCAAGAGTTTTAAGGGGGAAATTCTAAACTCTAAAAGCTAAATTCTAAACAAATCCAAAATTCAAAATCAGAAATATTTAGGATCTAGTATTTCGTGCTTCGAATTTCCGCGGTTACGCCGGAGGCGTATCTGGTGGTGGTGGCGTCGGCACAGGTCTGGTTCCGACCAAAAATTGAGCCGGCAGAGCCTTGTAGACCGACTTGAAAGTTTGCTTATTGATGACGGTTCCGGCTCGGGTCACGGTGTAATTTACAACGGCGGTCGCGCCTTGGTGCGGCTTTTCGGTCTGTTTGGTGACGCCGACGTCAAGAGTGTCGGTATTGGTATAAAGCGGGTCGCCTGGGTCGGTGATGTTGGAAACGACCGGGTCGCTAATGGCCGAGGTTCGCCCGTCGCCACTTCCCCAAAGCTCAAAAGTTATTTTGTTGCCAACGATTTTTCCCTGAATAAGAATATAGCCGGGCGTGTCGTTGAGAAATTTAAAATCAGGCTTTGGCAAATAAATTGTGGCGTCCAAACCGATCGGCGGCTCGTAGTAAGAGACGCGGTAAGAATGGTTCTGGCGTTCGGTGACTTTTAGCCCAGCGTTCAAAACCGCCCGAAACAAAGTGGTCGAAACCTGGCACAGACCGCCACCGAACTCGGGAATCGTCCGATCGTCTTTAATAACCAGCTCCGGCAGGAAGCCGGTCGTGCCATCAACCGCGCCAAGAGTTTTAATGGTCGAAAACTCGGCACCTGGCGCTATCAGGGCACTGTGCAAGAGCCGGACTCCGTTGGCGATATTGGAGATGCGGTTGGCAGGCGAGCGAGCAAAGCTGGTGGTGCCAGTGCCGATTAGCTCTTTGATGCCCAGGGAATTGAGTTTGTCTTCGGTAATGACTGGCTGCTGATCCTTCATTACTAAAGCCACTGGCTGATCAGAATTATTGGCCAGAGCCGCTAGAATCAAGGCAGCCGAAGCATCTCGGTCGACGACGCTACCTTTCTGCGAGGCCTGCGAGACCGCCAAGACGCCGTCGTTAATTACCAGCTTCGGGTCTTGAGCCGGCTGGTCGATATTTTGGGCGGTGGCGAAACTGTCTAGGTAGCTAGTGATGCTGCCGGCAGTAAATTGAGCGGCCAAGACTTTTTGGGCTGGGTTGCTGCCGGCTGGCGCTCCGCCGACAAAACCGATGAGAGAGCGAATGTCTTTGGCGGCAAAGGTTTTTTTGCCACCTGCCCAGGTCAGGGTAAGCTGCGACTGCGACAGTTTGTCGACTTCGGCCCGAAGATTATCTTGGGTGTCCGCCACGACCTTGGGCGAGTCAGTTTTTAGAGTTAAAGTAATCGGCGACGGGTTAAGGCTGTTCCAGGCTCCTATAATAGAGGCCTTAACCTTACCTTGATCAAGAACCTGCCCGGCCTTCTCTGAGGTAATAGTCAGGCTGTCGCTGACAAATTTGGCGCTAGCGTCGGCGGCCGGCTGATCGACGGCTCCGGCGACGGTTGAGACGTACTGATCAAGACTATTCGGGTCGTAACTGTAAACCGGCTGAAAGTTGTGACGAGCAAAAAGTGCCGACATCTGATCGACGAAACTGTGCCAGGCGCCGCGACTGCGGCCACGGTTGACGATTTCTTGGGTCGTCTGATTAACATCGAGCGAGTAGCTGACGTCACTCGGATTTAAAGTATAAGTTTTGTCGGCCAAGGTCAGGGTGATCTGGGTATTTTGAGCGTTCTGGGCGAGAGTGGCGATTTTGTCTTGCACTTGAGTGGAATCCAGACGCGAGAACGAGTAACTGCCAATGTAAGAATGCGGGTAGACCTGACCGAGGTAAAGCAGGCTATAGACGAGGTAGAGCAGAGCCAGCAAGCCGGCGGCGGCCAGGCTTAGCCAAGTAATCTTTTTGGTCTTGGTTTGCTTCAAAAAAAGCCCAGCCCAGTCGCCGATTTTTAGCGACTTTTTGTCTTTGGTTGCCATAATTGACCCAAGCCTACTCTCCGTTAAAGATCTCTTCAAGTAGAGCTTTGGCCAGGTTGTCGCGCCGTTTTTGGGCGTCTTTGAGCGGGAAAAATTCGGCGGTCACGATCTCGCCTTCCTTAATTCCGTCGGCTAGCTGCGACCGGGCGATTCGCAATTCTTGGCCACCCCCCGAAAGAACGGCCTGGCCGTTCTCAAATTTTTCAACTTTCCAAGTGGTTGGTTGTGAAGGTGTCATTTTTAAATTGTCTTCTCGCTTATGCGGAGCGTCGCCCTTCTCAACACGGCTCCTCGGCCCCAGCGTGGCCTCGTGCCTCGCGCTCCTCCTCGCTCGTCTCGCTCACGCTCGACACCGTGCCCGCTCGTCGTCCGCGACGGTCTCGAAAGACGATGCCCCCGCGAGTTTAATATCATCTCAAAATGAGAGCGACGATTAGGATGGCGACGATGTTGACGATTTTAATCATTGGGTTGATGGCCGGGCCGGCGGTGTCTTTCAGCGGATCGCCAACGGTATCGCCGGTAACGGCGGCTTTGTGAGCCTCCGACCCCTGACCGCCGTAGTGGCCTTCTTCGATGTATTTCTTGGCGTTGTCCCAAGCCGCTCCGCTAGTGGTCATCGACAAAGCCATAAACAAACCAGTGACGATGGCGCCGATGAGCAGGCCGCCCAAAGCGGCCGGGCCGAGAATGAAGCCGACTAAAATCGGAATGACCACCGGCAGTAAGGCCGGCACAATCATTTCTTTCAGAGCGGCGCTAGTGACGATGGAAACGGCTCGGGCGTAGTCCGGCTTAACTTTCCCTTCTAAAACGCCGCGGCGTTCTTTGAATTGGCGGCGGACTTCAGCTACTACCGAGCTGGCAGCTCGGCCGACAGATTCGATGGCCATGGCGGAAAAGAGATACGGCAAGAGACCGCCGATGAACAGGCCGACGAGAACTTTCGGCTCGGACAAATCGTAGGAGATGAAGCGGCCACGGTTGATGATTTCTTGGGTGTAGGCGGTAAACATTACTAGGGCGGCTAGGGCGGCCGAACTGACCGCGTAGCCTTTGGTAACGGACTTGGTGGAGTTGCCGACAGCGTCGAGCTGGTCGGTGACGGCTCGAATCTTTTCGCCCAGGCCTGCCATTCTGGCAATAGCGCCGGCGTTATCGGCAATCGGGTCGAAGGCGTCGATGGCAACAATAATTCCCGCCAAAGACAACATCGAAAATGCGGCCACGGCGATGCCGTAGAGACCGGATAACTGATAGGCACCGAGAACGGCGGCGGCAATTAAAATTACCGGCCAGACCGTCGAGCGCATGGCCAGAGCCAAGCCGGCGATGATGTTGGTACTGTGGCCGGCTTCGGCCGCTCGGGCGATTTGCTTGACCGGAGAGTAGTTAATTGAGGTGTAGTACTCGGTAATCACCATCATCAGGGCAGTCACGACGATGCCGATTAAACCGGCGCCAAAAAGTCTGCCGATATTAATGCCGGTGTCTAGAAGCAAGTAGTGGGTAATCGGGTAAAGAGCGGCCGCCGTTAGCACACCGGCGATAGCCAGGCCGCGATAAATCGAGGCGGTGATGCTGGGATTTGGCTGGTTGGGGTTAATGCCAACAAACAGCATCCCGATAAGCGAGGCGATAATGGCGGCGGCGCCCAAGGCCAGAGGATAGACAACCACTCGGTCGCTGCCCGGCCACAGAATCGAGCCCAGAAGCATGGCCGAGACTATCGTCACCACGTAGGTTTCGAACAAATCGGCCGCCATACCGGCGCAGTCGCCGACGTTATCACCGACGCTGTCGGCAATTGCCGCCGGGTTGCGCGGGTCGTCTTCGGGAATGCCTTCTTCAACCTTGCCGACTAAATCGGCACCGACATCGGCGGCTTTGGTGTAAATGCCGCCGCCCAGCCGAGCAAAAATCGAGATTAGCGAACCGCCAAAAGCCAGGCCGACCATGGCCGGAACATTTTTAGTAACCAAGTAAAACAGCGCCGTGCCCAGTAGACCTAAGCCGGCTACCATCAGGCCAGTGACGGCTCCGCCCTTAAATGCCACCCCGAAGGCTCTGCTCAAGCCAGACTTGGCGGCTTCAGCCGTCCGGACATTGGCTCTAACCGAGATGTTCATACCGATGAAGCCGCAGAAGGTCGAGAGAATCGCGCCGAGTAAAAAGCCGGCTGCTAGAGTCCAGTTGAGTAGGAAACCGAGCAAAACAAAAACGATAATTGCCACGACGGCGATTAAGCGATACTGGCGATTCAAGTAGGCCTTGGCGCCTTGGGCAATAGCGGCGGCGATTTCCTGCATTTTAGTATCTCCTGCTGATCGTCGAGCTATCCAACGAACAAAATAAAACGCAACTAAGACCGCTAAAACCCCTGCCGAAATCGCGCCAAACAACGAGTATTTTTCAATTGTCATTATAAAAATCTTCCCCTCTCAACTCTGAAGTCATTCTAGCAGAGACACATCGGCCGCTCAAGAAGGGGCTGATGTCCTTGATTATCGCCGTATTTTCATATATAATTCGGCTACAAAACTTTTGGGTATTCCGCCCGAAAGGGCGCACCAAAATAGGAGGAAGAATGTGGACGGTTTTACGCTCATCGTCGTCCCAACCTGCGGCAACGGCCGCGGGCTAGTCAATGGTTTTCATCCGCCCTCAGAGGTTGGGATGATGCGACTTCGCAAAGCGGCCGAGCTACTGAGCAAGGACAACGACTCCCGTCCCGCCATCGTTGGCGGCGAAAGACGAGACATAGTCAGCTCGGAGGCCGAGTGCGCTCGATGGTGGTTTTATAGGTACTTCCCAGAACACATCCAACGGGTTGCCATCGTCCGCGCCAAAGCCAAGTTCACCGCCGGCGATATGGTCGATCTAGCTGCTAATCTGCCGGCGGGGATCGGCCGAATAATGCTCGTCACTCACCCCGACCATGGATCAATGGCCGAGCAGACGCTTCGCGCCTGTGGCGTGAAGATACCTATCGTCCTCGTCGACAGCGGCGAACCAGCTCCGTATAGCCGGAAGATGCTCTGCATCTTAGACTGGGTCTACGACCACGATCCTAAATGGGAACGCTGGCACAGCTTGCCATTCCGCTGGCTGGCCAATCGACGGGAAAATCCCACCTAGAAGTCCACTCTTCGCGCCTCGGCATCCGCCGGGGCGCTTTCTTAATGCTTTACTAAAAACTTTTAAATTTTTACTTACACTTTTTACTTTCGACTTCTAACTTTTAACTTGTTTAAAAGTCCACATCCTGTTAGCAATCCAGTTCCAGAAAAAGACGATTACGACCGCGACGAGTTTAGCGCCGTTCACAATCAAACCCAAACCATGCAAATAATTGACGATAATTTCCGTTAGGAAAAGTCCGACCGCGCTGATGATAGCGTACTTGGTTAGGCCGATGGTTTTAGACTTCTGCTCCAAATGTTTGTATGTCCAGGCGCTATTAACAAAGTAGCCGTTAATTGTTCCTACCGCGTAGCCGATAAAGGTCGCCCAAAAAACACTGGCGCCAAAATGCAGCGACAGATTCAAAAAAGCAAAATCCAAGATTGTGCTAATCGCCCCGACTACTCCAAACTTTAATCCTTCTTTAAGCATTCTTTATAGACTCTTAGGGTTTGCTCGGCCATTTTCGCCCAAGAATACTGGCAAACACGTTTCAGTCCGGCCATTTTTAGCCGCTCGGCCAATTTTTCGTCACCCAATATTTTTTCAATCTGGCGGGCGATTTCTTCGGGCGAGCGCGGGTCGCAAAGTAAACCAGCATCACCGACCACTTCCGGCAGGCTGGAAACGTTGCTGGTGACCACCGGCACACCGCTGGCGAAAGCTTCCAGAATCATAATGCCAAAACCTTCGTACCAACTCGGGTGAACGTAGACCGCCGCGGCGCTGTACATCGCCGCCAAATCTTTATCGTCCACAAATCCGGGCGTAATGATTTTCTCGCCAGCCGCTTGTTTTTCTTTAATCAACTCGGCAATTTCCGGGCTCTGCTTGTCAGCCTTGCCGCAAATCACCAAGCCCAAATCCGGATATTTTTTGCGGACAATATCGAAAGCTTCGATGAGCGCCGTCAAACCCTTGTACTTGGCCCAGCGGGAAACAAAAATCAGGTATTTTTCCGGCAGCTGGAGCTTTTTTCGAACAGAAAGAATCTCGCTTCTGTCGTGCAGCCGGAACAAACTTTCGCTGCCTTCCGGCGTAATGACAATTTTCCCGGCCGGAAACTTCAACATTCGCACCAAGTCGTCTTTGGTCGACTGGCTGGGGACAATAATTTTTTCGGCCCGCTTACAATCGTTAACCACCATCTTGTAGGCTTGGCGGCGAATCCACGACTGCTCGGGCGGGAAGAGATGCATAATTAAATCGTGAACCGTCAACACAAATGGTCGGCGGTAGTGCAACGGATGATTGAAGTTGGCAAAATGAACCAGGTCAAACGTTTTTTTGTTCAAAATCTTGGGCAGGGTCAGTTGTTCGGCGTAGCTAAAGTGGGGGATGTCGACGACTAATTTCGTTAGGTTTTTCTGTTCCAAATGAAACTCTTTGAGATCGTCCGGGGTGATGATAGCGGTGTACTGGTTTTCTTGGTCGATTTTCAGAAGCTCGGTCAAGAGATTGCGGCTGTAACGCCCCAAGCCGCCGGTACTGGACCGCCAGAATCGTACGTCGAGCGCTATTTTAGACATCTGTATTCAGCCATACCTTTCTCTAGTAGAATATCAGGTAAAGAGCGACTATGGCTAGTAGAAAAATTCTCCTTGTTATTGCCGACAGTTCACAAACCGGTGCGCCGGTGCAAGTGTCGTGCCTGGCCAAGGCCTTGGGGTCGGAGTTTGAGATCGCCTGCCTCTGCCCAACGGGCTGGCTAACGCACGAATTGGCAAACGAAGGCGTGAAAACTTTCGAGCTGCCCAAGACCGGCCGAACCGCTCAAGCCAAAAGCCTTGCTTCAACGATGGCCAGTTTTCAGCCAGATATTGTCCACGCCCACGGCGTCCGAGCCGGTCTAGTTGCCGGTCGAATTTTTCGAAAGCACCAAAGTTGCCGGCTAATTTACACCGAGCATCTCTGGACGGCCGATTACTCGCTGAAAAATCCGCTCCGGCAGTTTGCCCAACTTTACTTGCTTCGCCAGATGGCTAAACGAGCTGAAAAAGTTGTCGCCGTTTCCCATGCCGTGGCCGACTTTCTCGTCTCCAAAAAGATTGTGCCGTCGGCCAAATGCCAAGTTATCTACAACGCCATCGACCCAGTTGAGTCGATTACGCCCAACAGTCAGCCAGTTATCGGCACGCTCGGCAGCCTGAACGCCCTTAAGGGCAACGGCTTACTACTTCGGGCCTGTCAACTTTTAATAAAAACTTGGCCCGACTTGAAAATTCGTCTGGCCGGTGACGGGCCGGAACGAACCAGCCTTGAAACCTTGGCGGGCAGATTGGGTCTCGGCAATCGGGTGGAGTTTCTCGGCGCCGACAGTAGCGACCACCGTCAATTTTTCGCCTCGCTGAAGGTTTTTGTCCAGCCTTCGTACTCCGAATCTTTCGGGCTGGCGCCGCTCGAGGCGATGGCGGCCGGTTTGCCGGTGGTTGTCAGTGGCGCCGGCGCCCTGCCAGAGTTAATTACCGATGGTCCTCCCC
>DATKGP010000024.1:0-16769 GCA_035510775.1 Saccharimonadales bacterium (SeqCode) | reverse complement strand
GAGCTAATTATGCCTGATCCGAACAAAACAATCGCCGAGGGTGGAATTCTGCCTTGGTCGCACAACGCCAGTGGTTTTTATGGCATTATGCTCCGATCTCTCGCCGACCATTACGATGTCTCAATTGATATTCCAGTTCATAAAATTGACCCGGCGATTATTAAGAAAATAATGTATGGCGACGAAAAGCCAATCAAACTCCAGCTTCACTATTTCTCTAACGGCATCAGCAACTACCACAATATGTGGTTCCACGGCATCATTCCACATCTGTTAAAACGCTACAGCGAGACAGATTCGCAGATGATTCGCGAGGAAATTGAAACCTATATGCTGACCAAACCCTGCCAAGCTTGCAAAGGCGCTCGCCTCAAACAAGAAGCGCTAATTGTGAAAATTGGGGCGAAAAATATCGCCGAGATTAGCGAACTGCCGATTGATCACGCTTTGGAATTCATTTCTAAATTAGATTTGAACAAACGCGAACGCGCTATTGCCGATAAAGTTCTCTATGAAATTTCCAATCGATTGGAATTTTTGAGCAAAGTAGGTTTGGATTATCTCACACTCGACCGCGCCGCAATGACTCTGGCTGGCGGTGAAAGTCAGCGTATTCGATTGGCTTCGCAAATTGGCTCGGCGCTAGTTGGAATCCTTTACGTTTTGGACGAACCAACAATTGGACTTCATCCGGCTGATAATAAGCGACTAATTGAAACTCTTAAACATTTACGCGATATCGGCAACACCGTGATTGTTGTCGAGCACGACGAAGAAACTATGCGTCAGGCTGACTATCTGGTTGATATCGGTCCGGGCGCTGGTGAGGCTGGCGGTCATATTGTGGCGGCTGGAACACCAGAAGAAGTGATGAAGAACGAAAAATCCATCACTGCGCCATATTTATCGGGTAAAAAATCTATTGCCATTCCTAATCGCCGACCAATAGCCAAAGGACACCCATATTTAATTGTCCACAACGCTCGTGAAAACAACTTGAAAGATATTTCGGTGACTTTCCCGCTTCAGCGCTTTGTGCTTGTCACTGGAGTTTCGGGTTCTGGTAAATCAACTTTAATCACCGAGGTCTTGTGCAAAGGAGTACAGCGAAAACTAGGTTCGTTCATTCAAGCCGGCGCACATGACTCCATTACCGGTACCGAATATATTGATAAAATTGTCGAGATTGATCAGTCCCCTATCGGCCGAACCCCACGAAGCAATCCAGCCACTTACACCAAATGCTTTGATATTATTCGAACGCTATTTGCCGCCACACCAGCCGCTCGTAGCCGCGGTTACAAACCCGGCCGATTTAGTTTCAACGTCAATGGTGGCAGATGCGAAAACTGCCAAGGCGACGGCCAAATTAAAATCGAAATGAACTTCTTGCCGGATGTTTATATTACTTGCGATGTCTGCAAAGGCACTCGCTATAACCACGAAACGCTGGAGGTTCTGTGGAAAGGCAAGAATATCTCGCAAGTATTGAATATGACCGTATCGGAAGCTATCGAGTTTTTTGAAAATATCCCGAGTTTAATCGATAAATTGATAACCTTGGATCACGTTGGCTTAGGCTACATTCATCTTGGCCAGAGCGCCCCGACCCTATCCGGCGGTGAAGCACAGCGAATTAAGCTTTCGGCTGAATTAGCTCGTCCGGCTACCGGTCAAACTTTGTATGTCTTAGACGAACCGACCACTGGTCTACATTTTGCTGACGTAGAAAAATTACTGGCCGTTCTGCAACAGCTGGTTGATCGCGGAAATACGGTCGTGGTAATCGAACACAACCTTGACGTGATTAAATCAGCCGATTGGATTATTGATTTGGGACCGGGCGGTGGCGAAAAAGGTGGTCAAGTCGTAGCTAAAGGCACACCGGAAGAAATTACAGCAGTTGAAGAATCCTTAACAGGCCAAGTCCTCGAACCAGTTTTGTTTAAAAGAAAAGTTTGAGGCCCGCTAAAGCGGGCCTCGGAGGTGTATGGCGGGGTTTGCAAAAATCGACGCGGACGTCCTCGTCCGCGGAGTCTACCGGCACTCTCCTTTCCTTATCCGCCTCAAGCCGGTAAACAGAGCGGCTTAAAAATGGTAACATTACAGGTATAAAATGTCAACCAGCAAACTTCACACAATTATTGCCAACCTACCCCACCAGAGCGGGGTTTATATATTTAAGGACCTTGACAACCAAGTGCTTTACGTTGGCAAGGCCAAAGATTTGAACAAACGGGTCGCCAGCTACTTGCGACCGATGCCTGATCGACCCTGGGCGACGGTCATGATGAGCCTGGCCGAAGGTATTGAAACCATAGTCGTCAATAATGAAATTGAGGCGCTGTTTCTAGAAACAACTCTAATTAAAAAACACCTTCCGAAATTCAACATCTTGCTGACCGACGACAAATCTTACCCGTTCATAAAACTCTACGAGAAAGAGCCGATTCCCCGTTTCACAATCGTTCGTCGACGTGAGAAAGACGGAACTACTTACTTTGGCCCATATCTAACGGCTCGTTCGGCGCGTCAAACTTTGGAGTTGCTTCGCACGGTTTACGGTATTCATTTTTCACCCAAAACTTTACAGCCGACTGAACGCCCATGTTTCAATTGTCAGCTACTCGATACACCCTGCCCAATAAACGGAGGCCGAACACGCGAAGATTACCTGGCTGGCATTAACGCCGCTATCGAAGTTTTGAACGGTAAACGCGCCCGCTTAGGTCGCGATTTGAAAAGACAGATGGAAGAGTCGGCATCGAAAAATAATTTTGAGCGTGCCGCGAAACTTCGTGATCAATACTTTGCTCTTAGGGACGTCACCAGCGAACAGAACGCTGTATCGACCGATTTTGAAACCTATGACGCGGTCGGTTTGGCGCGGTACGGCACAACTGCCATTGTTTATGTTCTCGTCTGGAAAGAAGGTCGAATCTGGGGACATTGGGACACCCGATTCCGACTACTTGGCGACGAATCGGACCAAGAAATTATCGAGCAATTTCTTTCGAGTGTTTACGCAGTCTCTCCTAATCCTGCCCGTCAAGTCGAGCTTCCCGTCATGGTAGATTCCGTGGTTGAGCAGTATTTAACAGAGAGCGCGAACCGCAAAGTTACTTTACATCAACCCGAACGCGGTGAACGAAAAAAAATTGTTGAATTGGCAAATAAAAATGCCGCCAACAAATTGGAACTGATGTTGCTTAAAAGTAACGAGGCAATTATTTTCTTGGCCAGCCTTAAAGAACTGCTTCATTTGAAAGATTTACCTCGCCGGATTGAAGCAATAGACATTTCAAATTTGGGTAAAAGCGAGGCGATCGGCGCTTGCGTATGTTTTATTGACGGTGTTCCAGATAAAAACGAATATCGAAAATACAAAATCAAAACCGTCGAAGGACAGAATGATTTTGCAATGATTCGCGAGGTCGTCGCTCGTCGACTACTTGATAGCAATCGCCCTCTGCCAGACTTATTACTAATAGACGGTGGCCCAGAGCAACTGAAATTCGCGGCTGAAGTTCTTCCAGATACCCTGCACGATCGAGAATTAACGTTAATGTCGCTGGCTAAAAAGCCCGACCGAATATTTTTACCAAAACAATCTCGACCACTTCCCGTCAAACGCGGTCATAAAGGCTTACTTTTCCTCGCCCGAGTTCGTGACGAAGTTCATCGCTTCGCCATCGGTTTTCAACGCTTCCGCCAAAGCAAGAAATCTCTTTCAGCTTCTTGACAAATTTCACCATTTTTAGTAATATTTACAAAGCTCGATTGGTTTTTGTGATCGAAGCACATCAACATCGCCATCGCCCTCAGGCACAAGGAGACGCCTATGGTTTTCAAGAACATGAGCCCGCCTATGGGAACTATTATTTCTAGAACGACGCCTTCAACTTCAACAAGGGGAACATCAAGCGGATGAACGGCACGATCGGACTGAACAACACGTTCACGTTCGGCGCGGGCATCAGCATCACGATCGGCGGCGCCGCCACGGCCGCTACGCCCACGGCGTAGCACGGCGACACCCGACCAAAAGGGACGGTTTCTACCCTGCCTATACGGCGAAATGGAACCAAGTTCGATAATCTTCTGACGCGCGCCGGCTCCACAGAGAGTCACGGCAACTTGCATCGCAAGATTTCGACCACACCTCACGACCCCTGCTTCGGCAGGGGTTTCGCTTTACCCCCGAAGATTTTTCAGAATTTCGATATTTTTTCCGTCCGGACCGTTACCATCAAAACCAGGAACTTCCAGGAATCCTGCAGTACTAGCCCAGACAGAATCATTCAATATAAATCTAAATACTGCTGCGCCGAGTTTACCCTCGCCGATGTTTTCATGCCGGTCGCGTTTGGCGCCGAGTTCAAATATTGAATCGTTTAAATGCCAGGCCAAGACTTTATTTGCACCAATTGTCGAGTTAACTGCTTCAATAAATTTTTTATATCCGTCTTCGTTTGTAATATCGTAGCCCGAAGCATACGCGTGGCACGTATCCAAACAAACCCCAACCCTTTCAGGTGAACGGCTCATATCAATGAGCCGTTGTAAATCTTCCAGCTTTGCGCCAATAGTCGAGCCGGCGGTGTTTTCAAATACTAATTTCGATTCTGGAGGCGTTTCGCCAAGGATTTTCTTCAACACCTCCTCAATCTGCGAAATTCGTTCTAATTTGCCATCAATATATGTGCCGGTGTGAAAAATGGTTTTGGTAATTCCGAGTTTGGGGGCCAGCTTCAAGGTATCAATCAAAGCCTGAACGCTTTTTTGCAAATTTTCGCTACTCTCCCCTGCCAGATTTATCAAATAAATTCCGTGAAAAACTACTTCTTTGAAATGTTTCGGCCATTCTTCTTTAAACCAAGCCGCGTCATCGTCTGGAAATCCACGAATCTGCCACTGAACTGGGGCAGACGGAAAAATCTGGAGCGCTTCCGCACCGATAGCCTGACCGCGTTCAATCGCCTTCTTCAAACCACCCGAAGTTCCAACATGCGCTCCGATATACATAGTTTGAGACTACCCGAGAAACCGCTACTTCACAAATTCCAAAGATTTATCGACTTTCTTCCAATCGATATTTTTAAAGAAAGTTTCGATATAGTCAGCGCGTTTAATTCCAAAATCTAGAAAGTAAGCATGCTCATAGACATCCAACGCCATTATCAACTCGGCATTCCACACGCCGTAGGTGTTCTGGCTGTCTCCAGGGTGAATAGCTAGTTTGTTCAAATCAAAATCGTAGACCACGAAAGCCCAGCCGCGGCTCGACATCCCGATCGCCGCAAGTAAGGCCTTAAACTTTTCGAACGAGCCGAAATCGCGATCGATAATTTCTTTGGCCTTGCCGCTCGGCTCTCCACCGTCGCCGCCAAGAATACCAAAGTAACTTTCATGGTTTTTTACTCCACCTAGAGCAAACGTTCGCTCAACAATTAACGCCCGTATTTCGCTCGAAACCTGATTGGCCGCCGATAAGTCGACGCCTTTCAACTTCTCTTCAATTTCGTTGTACTTTTTCACATAACCCTCGTAGAGCTTGTAATGCTCTTCCATAGTTTTTTCACTAATGCCGTTAAGACCACGAATATTTTCAAACTTTTTTGTTTCTAACATTTTCTCCTCCAAAGTATTCTATGGGAGTTGAAAGTTGGGTACAATAGACAAAGTACCAGGAGGTCGCGATGTTTGTTCTCAATATCGTTTGGCGAATTGTCCGCAGCCCTTGGGACGCTATTTGTTGTCTCTGCATCGCCACATCTCTGGCGATCAAGGAGCTAAATAGCTAGCCCCGAAAGAAATCTTTCCGAAGCCCCCACCACCGGGGGCTTCGACTCATATTAGACACTTAATTGCCCGGTAAATTGACTGGCAATCGGAGGTTGCGGTCGATCGACCAAGGGTGATTCGCAGGGTCGCCTGGGCTTCGGAGGGAGATAGTCCTAGAGCTCGGAGAACGTATGAACCACCCAGCTCTTTTGACGAGCAGGCGCTACCGGACGCGACTTCGACGCCCATTTTATCCAATTCCCGAACTAAATCGCGGTTTTCGACCCCTTCAAAAGTTACCGAAAGGTGGTTTGGCAGCCGCTTAGCACTTTTGCAATTAATCTGAATGTTCGGCAATTTCTCTAGTTGATTCTGCAAATTATCTCTAAGACGCGTGATATGATATATCATATCAACTTGATTCTCACTGGCAATCTGGCAGGCTTTGGCTAGGCCGGCAATTCCCAGGACATTGAGAGTACCAGAACGCAAAGACTTTTCTTGGCCACCTCCATACACGAGCGGGAAGATACTGACGCCGTTTCGTACAAACAACACGGCGACGCCCTTCGGGCCGTAGAGTTTGCTGCCGTTAAAAGTAAGCAAATCAATGCCCATTTCTTCAACATCCATCGGAATATATGGCATAGCCTGGCAGGCATCGACGTGAAGAAGTACGCCACGCCGGTGACAGATTTTGCTGATTTCCTTTAAATCTGGCATAGTACCGAGCTCACTGTTACCGAAATGAATTGAAAAAAGAATCGTCTTTTTAGTTAGACTCTTTTCTAAATCGGAAAGGTTAATTTGGCCATTTTTATCAATCGGCAAATAAGTCACCTGCCAACCAGCAGATTCCAACGACCGAGCAGCGTTAATTATTGATGGGTGCTCGATTTGGGTGGTCACAATGTGCTTGCCCTTGTTTTGATTGGCCTTGGCTACCCCTAAAATTGCCAAATTATTGCTTTCGGTGCCGGTGCCTGTGAAATATACTTCCTCGCTTTTGGCACCAACGAAATCGGCGATGGTTTGGCGAGCCGCTTCTACCACCAAGCTAACTCCTTGACCCGCGCTATGTCGGCTAGCCGGATTGGCAAACTTTTCATTCACGTACGGCAACATCGCCCGAATTACTTCGGAGTCTGTTGGTGTTGAGGCAGCGTAATCGGCGTAAACTTTCTTCATCGCCGCTAATTATATGGGGATTTTTCGACTAAATCAACCGGCGCTGGCGTTTAGAACCATTACTAGCACCTTGTCACGCAACAAGTTTTGAAAACGAATCGCGTCAGTCACCGAGCCCAAAATTTTGCCGTAATGCATAGGAATAACCAGCTTCGGGTTAATTACTTCTGTCGCCTGAACGGCCTCGTCTAGGGTCATCACAAAAGTCCCGGAAATCGGCAGAAAGGCCACGGAAATCTTCTTCAGCTCGGCCATCTCAGGAATAAAATCGGTGTCGCCGGCGTGATAAAAACGAGTCTTTCCGACGTCAACAACAAAACCGACCCCACCAACTTCTTTAGTGTGGAAAACCTCATTGGGTGTTCGGAACTTATTGACGTTGTAGGCTGGCACTGTCCAATAGGTCAGCTCTTTCTCCTGATGTTTGTCGCGATCCTCAACAATTTGTACTTGATCCAAAAAGTCTTTCAGCTCACTTCGACAGCATTTTGGCGCAACTATGATTGTTTTTGGGCCGAGGAGTTTACGAATTGAGTTGGTGTCCAGATGATCGTAGTGATGATGCGAGATGAAGACATAATCGACCGGATCGAGTTCGGGCACTTCAAATGGATCGAAAACCAACCGGAGCTTCAGCCCCAGATTTTCCAGCAAAAAACCGTCGTGGCCAAGAGCCGTAATCTGCCAATCTTCGAAGCTTCCTACCCGCATTCCGCCTACTGACCCACCTTGGCCGCTAGCTCCACCAAACGGTTGGAGTAACCAAATTCGTTGTCGTACCAAGCCACGACTTTAACAAAATCGCCGTCGATCACTTGAGTGAGTCCCAAATCGATAATTGACGAGGCCGGATTACCGATGAAGTCCGAGGAAACCAGTTCTTTGTCGGTCACCTCAAGAACGCCTTTATACCTCGGCTCGGCAGCGGCTTCTTTGAAGGCTTGGTTAATTTCTTCAACCGAAGTTTTCTTTTTGGTTAGAATCGTGAAATCTGACAGAGAAACGACCGGCGTCGGTACTCGTAGCGATAGCCCGTCAAAAATCCCTTTAAGTTCGGGAATTACTAAGAAGGCGGCTTTGGCGGCGCCAGTCGAGGTTGGGACGATATTTTCGGCGGCGGCTCGGGCTCGGCGCAAGTCTTTGTGTGGCCCGTCTTGGAGGTTCTGATCGGCGGTATAGGAGTGAATAGTCGTCATCATCGCCTTAGCAATGCCGAAATGGCGATGCATCACTTCGGCTACTGGGACGATGCAGTTGGTAGTGCAAGAAGCGTTGCTAATAACTTCTTCGCCACCGAGCTTGTCGTCATTAACCCCAATAACAAAAGTCCCCATCTCGCCCTTGGCTGGCGCGGAAATTATCACCCGTTTGGCACCGGCGACGATGTGGCCGTGGGCGCTTTCGGCGTCGGTGAATCGACCGGTGCATTCCAGTACGACGTCAATTTGCTGCTCTTTCCAGGGCAATTTGCTGGGATCTTTTTCGGCATACGAGCGAACTTTTTTGTCGCCGATTATCAGATGCTCATCGTCGTAAGTAACTTTTTTGTCAAAATCCCGGTATTGGGTGTCGTATTGCAAGAGGTGTGCCAAAGTCTTGTTGTCTGTTAAATCATTAATTGCCACCAACTCCAGCTCTGGGTGCTTATCAAAAATTATCCGCGCCGAAGTCCGGCCAATTCGCCCGAAACCATTGATTGCTACTTTAGTCATTGTCTCCTTTCATTTTTGGCTACTGCCAAACATTTTCATTTTTTCTTCAATTACTTTCTTGACCGCCTCAATCGACGGCCGTAGAACATCTCTAGGGTCGTAGAGTGATTCGTCCCGTAAAGTCTGACGCACCTCGTCAGTAAAGGCTAAACGGAGGTCAGTATCAATGTTAATTTTGCATATGCCCAGGGAAATCGCCTGGCGAATCAAGGGCTTGGGTGTCGACGAAGCGCCGTGCAGCACAAGCGGCACCGAGACGGCCTTGTCAATCTCGGCCAGCAAGTCCATGTGGAGATTTTCGTTCGGTATTGGCTTGCCATGCGACGAGCCAATTGAGACGGCGAAGCAGTCGATGCCAGTCTCTTCGGTAAATTGTTTGGCACGTTTGGGGTCGGTAAACATATGCGCTTCTCCTTGAATATAGTCTTCTCGGCCGGCGATAACGGTTTCCTCGGCCTCAACCGTAACGTTACGTTTGTGAGCAAATTCAACAAAATCTTTAACAAAGGGGATTCTCTC
This sequence comes from Saccharimonadales bacterium (SeqCode), assembly GCA_035510775.1. Classification (GTDB taxonomy): domain Bacteria; phylum Patescibacteriota; class UBA1384; order 2-12-FULL-50-11; family 2-12-FULL-50-11; genus DATKGP01. The sequence goes on along the minus strand of DATKGP010000024.1, from coordinate 7,566 downwards.
CTTTTCTGGCATCTTGGAAACATCCAGCATTACCGACGAGAAACCGATCTCCACGGCCTTTTTAACCAAGGGGAAATTACGGCCGTGGTCAAAGTGAATGGCAATAGGCCTCGGACTTTTGTCGATTAAGGTTTTGGCGATGGCAAAAGCCAATTCCAGCCCGCAGTAGTCGATTGTTTTCTCGCTGATCTGCAGAATAGCTGGAGACTTTTCGGCCTCGGCGGCGGCCACAATCGCTATGGCCGTTTCTAGGCTAGTAAAATTAAACCCGCCGACGGCGTAACGTTTCTTATCTGCCTGCTGTAAGATTTCACGAAGATTGACCAGCATCTTTTCTTTTTACCACTTCTTCAGCCGCACCAATAACTGCCTTTGCCGTTAAGCCGTAATGCTCCAAAAGCATCTGGGCCGGACCGCTCTGGCCGAATTGATCCTGGACGCCTAGTCTCTTCATTGGAACCGGACAATGTTCGGCTAACGTTTCAGCTATTGCTGAACCTAGTCCACCGGTCACTTGGTGTTCTTCGGCTGTCACGACCGCCCCGGCTTGTTTGGCCAATTCGACAATCTTTTTCTCGTCAAGCGGCTTAAGAGTATGAACGTTAACCACCCCGACATTGAGACGCCCGCTCAATTCTTCGGCGGCTTTAAGAGCGGGAGCGAGCATTATGCCACAGGCAAATACAACCACGTCCGTGCCGTTGACAATTTCTTGAGCTTCGCCGAGCTTGAATGGGGTTTCGGCCGTGGTCACCACTGGCATATTCTCACGACCTAGGCGCAGGTAAACTGGCCCATCGTGCTGGGCAATGGCTTCGGTAGCTTTTTTGGCCTGTTCGTAATCGGCCGGCACAACGACGGCCAGATTAGGAATCGGTCGGGTCAGCGATAAGTCTTCCAGGGCTTGGTGGGTGGCTCCATCGGCTCCAGTAGTCAAACCGGCGTGGGCGCCGACAATTTTGATGTTGGCCTTGGAATAACAAGCAAGTCGAAGTTGATCCCAGTTTCGTCCTGGCGAAAAAACCGCGTAGGCAGTAGCGAAGGGGGTTTTGCCGCTTAGAGCTAAACCGGTGGCCACACCAAGGAGGTTTTGTTCGGAAACACCAACATCAAAAAACCTTTCCGAAAAAGCTTTAGCATATTCTTCTACTCTGGTACTTTCAGCAACATCGGCAGTTAAAACGACTATTTTTTCATCCTTTTTGGCTAGTTCAATTAAGGCTTCACCAAAGCCATCTCGAGTCGATCGATGTTCGTCATTTCCTTCGTGAAGAGGAATAAGGTATTTCATGTTAGTCATGCTCGCTCAAAATTTGCCCACGCAAAGTCCGCAGTTCTCTTAGAGCCACCTTAGCCTGTTCGGCATCCGGCGCTTGCCCGTGCCAGTGAAAATTATTTTCCATAAAATCTACTCCCTTACCTGGAATAGTCTTGGCTATTATTACAACTGGCTGGTCAATTACCGCCTTGGCGTGGCGCAAAGCCGAGAGAATTTCGTTAAAATTGTGGCCGTCAATCTCCAAAACATACCAGCCAAAAGCCTGATACTTGTCTTTGAGCGAGCCGAGCGGCAAAACCTCTTCAGTTAGGCCGTCAATTTGAATATTGTTGCGATCAACAATTACCGTCAGGTTGCCGAGTTTTTCCTTGGCCCCATATAGAATCGCCTCCCACGTCTGGCCTTCATCGTGCTCTCCATCAGAAAGAATGGCATATACCTGCCATTTGGCGTGATCAAGCCGACCAGCCAAGGCGATGCCGATAGCTTGGCTCAATCCCTGGCCGAGTGGGCCGGATGAAGTTTCGACACCGGGCAAGTCGAGGTTGTGCGGATGACCTTGGAGCGGCGAACCAAACTGGCGGAGAGTTTTTAGGCTCTCCAGTGGGAAAAAGCCCCGATGAGCCATCGCCGCGTAAAGCACCGGACATATGTGGCCACAGGAAAGAACCAGACGGTCTCGCTCTAGCCAGTCGGGTTTTTTAGGGTTAATATTAAGAATTTCAAAATACAAAGTCGTCATTATGTCGGCCATACCCAACGAGCCGGCACTATGACCCGATCCGGCTTCCAAGAGCATCTCGATTATCGAGGTTCGAACTTCCTCGGCCTTGAGCTCAAGTTCTTTGTTGGTCATCGCCTAATTTCTCTAGTAAAGTTTGATAGTTATCCGCCGGATCGCCTTGACCAAACAGAGCCGAACCGACCACAAAATAGTTGGCGCCGTGCTTTTGGAGCTCGACAATTGTCTTGGTATTAACCCCACCATCAACGCTAACAATTAGCCGACCGGGCTGCTTCTTGAGAAAACTGACCGCTAGCGGTGTTGTCTCTAACATTTCTTGGTGCTCGCTACCCGGCACCACGCCCATAACCAAGATACAGTTACTCACAGGATAAAAAGGCTTAAGCTTCTCCAAATCGGTGTCCGGGCTAACTGCAAAACCCAACAACAAATCGAGTTCACGAGCTTTGTTTGCTAAAACTTCTAAGTCAAAAATCGACTCTATGTGAACAATCGCCCGAGTAATATTTTTTTCTTTTAAGGTCTGAAAATATTTCAGCGGGTCATTGACCATCAAATGGGCCTCGCTGTATTCCAAATCAATTTTTGGCCAATCCTCCACTTTTAGGGTCGAGCCGGTGCAAAAGTTGCCGTCCGTTAAATCAATTTGAGCCGACTGGGTGTTCTTTTTGGCAAAGTCTAGCCGGCGATTAAACTCCTCCGGGTTGTCGGTCAGAATTGAGGGAATTATCGGAGTTCGCGAGCGCATTAGAGGTTGTCTAGCTGTTTAATTCGGCGCAGGTGGCGTTCGGCATGGCTGAAGGTTGTGGACAGAAAAGCGGAGACAATCTGCCAGGCCTCTTCTTCGCTTAGATATTTAGCCGGCAGTGCCAAAACGTTGGCGTCATTGTCCTCGCGGGTTTCGACGGCCACCGATTCTTTCCAGACCAAGGCTGCTCGAATGCCTTTAAAACGATTGGCCGCTATTGCCACCCCTTCGCCCGAGGCACAAAAGAGTATTCCCCGGCCATTATGCTTCAAGACTTCTTTGACCACTTGTTTAGTTAAGTCGGGGTAGTCAACTGGCTTGGTGGAAAAAGTTCCGAAATCCTCAAAAGCCACCCCGCGGGCAGCCAGCCGGTGACAGATTTTCTCTTTCAGTTCAAACCCGGCATGATCGGCAGCAAGATACAGCATCTTTACTTCTCCACCACATTGACCGGATCTCCCTCCATCATTCCTTCCAGATTCTTAACGGTCGTGTCTAAAATGTTCCGCAGGGCCTCGCGGCTGTTGAAGGCATTGTGCGGAGTCACCAAAACCTTGGGATGACGCATTAGAGCGTGATCAATTAGTGCCGTTTGATAGTCTTTGAGCTTAAAATACGGGGACATGAACTGCTTCTCTTCCTTGAGCAAGCCTTCGTCCTCTAGAACATCGATACCGGCCTGGGAGACGATGCCGTTGTTCAGAGCTTCTAGGAGGGCGTCCGGATCAACCAGACCGCCGCGGGCGGTGTTCAGAATCACCACGCCCTTTTTCATTTTGCTAAACTCGTCCTTGCCCAGCAACCATTTATTCTCCGGGCACATTGGCACGTGTAGGGTAATAACGTCGGAGCGAGCCAAGAGCGCCGGCATCTCCAGATATTCTACTTGGTATTTATCGACAATTTCTTGGTTTTGATGAGGGTCAAAGGCGATAATTTTCATATTGAGTCCGCTGGCGATGCGGGCAACAAGAGCGCCGATTTTGCCGGTGCCAATAATACCCAGGGTTTTGCCTGAAAGATCCCAACCCGACAGACCGCGATAATCGTACAGCTCTTCTTTGGTGCGCTCGACGGACGGAACAATGTTTCGCGACAGCGCCAAAAGCAAGGCAATGGTGTGCTCGGCGACGGTATTCGGCCCGTAAGCCGGAACATTGGAAATAATTATTTTTTTCTTTTCCGCCTCTTCAATATCGATATGATCGAAGCCGACTGACATCGTCGCCACGCCGCGGAGATGCGGTAGTAAATCAAGTGCTCGACCTGATAAATCCGAGTAGACAAAAACCGCCAGGTAATCGGCGTCGGTGGCTAGGTCGATATTGTCTAAAGTCAGTCGCTCCGGGTGGAAGACCATCTCGGCTCGGCCGCCGAGTTTGTCCTCAAAATAATCTTTCTCCCACGGTTCTACCTCAAAAAACGCGACTTTTTTCCTGCCCTCCATACATTAATAGTAGTTAAACCACCCCCAAAAGAAAAGCCCCGCCTCGCCCGTCTCTCGCTTTTAGCGAGGACGAAGCGGGCGGGACCGGATACGGGCTAGTTCGGCATCAAGCACTCTGCAAGTAGGGGCAGGTGAGGCTGGCCGTCAAGGATCAAAGCGAAGATGTCGCCACGATGAAAGTACCGACCAACCGTCTTGGCCTGTGTGTCGAGCACATCCACGAACCAAGCGGCTATGTCGCCCGCGGCCTTGAGGTTGAGCGGGACGAGCAAGGGGATGCAAGGCCGGCCGTCACTGCCATACATTCGACACAGGTGATCCCAAACCACTCGACCCCGGCCTTTCGAGAGCACCTTTTCGACGGCTTTATACTCATCTTCAGGACAAACCTCCGAAACAATTCTCTCAATTTCCTTTCTGTCGGTGATGCCTTCAAGAACAGACGCGACCTCGTCTTTGTTGGCCTCGAAAATCTCGGCGAAGCCATTGCCCTTTAGGCCTTTTGGCACCGAACACAGAACGACGAAACCAAAGCGCTGTGTCATATCCACCTCTCGCGAACAAACTGTGTGTAAGTTTACTCCAAACTGGCGTTGCGGTAAAGTAGTGTGGTCGAAAATGTTTGGCGGTGGTAGTTCAGTGGTAGAATGTCTCCTTCCCAAGGAGAAGGTCGCCGGTTCGAATCCGGTCCACCGCTCATCGTCTCGTCCCCGTCTCGCTCGTCTCTCGCTGTTGCGAGGACGAGGCGGACGAGGAGACGGACGCATTAAATCTAAATACAAGCAAAATCCCCAGCCATCGCTGGGGAATTTTGCTTGAGTTGAGGTGGAACAAATGTTTAGGCTTTGAGGCATCCCGCCTCAAGTCGGATGATCGTCCTGATGGCGTTCATACGCCAATGCCACATCGTCCATGACTCGACACTACGCCGGCCTGAATTAAAAGCATTAGCAAAAACGGCGAGATTCCGACGCTGTTTACACACATTCTTTAGACGAAGTCCCAAGCTTAAGGTTGTTTTTGGAGATCCTGCAGTTGACCGACCAAAGTATTTTCGAGACACTACCTTAACATGTCAAAAATCATCGAGGTGGATAACCTCACAAAAACCTACCCCGGCGATGTCAAAGCTGTCCGGGGAATTAGTTTCGATGTTCAGCAAGGTGAGTTTTTCGGTTTTCTTGGCCCTAACGGTGCCGGTAAAACCACAACAATAAACATGCTCGTCAACCTGGTAAAAAAGACGAGTGGTTCCGTTAAAATCGATGGTCTGGAAATTTCCGAACATGCCGACGAGATTTACAAGCGAATTGGCTTTGCCATGCAAGAAGTCGGGCTTGATGAAGTGGCGACTGCCCGAGAGATGATGCAGCTTCACGGTCGTCTTTACCATATGCCCAAAGCCGAAATCGACGAACAGATAGGAACTCTACTCAAACTCGTTGAGCTGGAAAAGGTCGCCGATAAATTTACCTCCACTTACTCTGGTGGAATGCGTCGCCGCTTCGATTTAGCGCTGTCTCTAATTCATAAACCGAAGATTTTATTTCTCGACGAGCCAACTCAAGGTTTGGATCCGCACGCCCGACAGCTCATTTGGGGGCACTTGCGCCAGCTTAATAAAGAAGGCATGACTATTTTCCTAACAACTCACTTTATGGAAGAAGCAGAAACACTTTGTGACCGAATTGAAATTATGGATCAAGGAAAAATCGTCACCGGCGGCACCCCTGCGGAATTGCTGGCCAAACACAACGCCAAAAATATGGACGAGGTTTTCTTGAAAACCACCGGCAGCAATTTGGGCAACGAAGAGGTTAACGCCAACGCGCCCGATCCGTTCGCGAGGGCAAGGGGATGAGGCTCGCTAATCACTCGCGCTCTTTTCGAGGACGAAAATAATCATGATAAGCACTAAATACGAAGCACTAAATACTAAACAAGCCCAAAATCCAAAATATCAAAATTCAAAACTCGGGCTCGTTTTGAGCCTTAGAATTTTGAATTTGTTTAGGATTTCGAATTTAGGATTTAGGATTTTTGAAAGATGAGTACCTTTTTCAGTGATTGGTACTATCTTTCCATCCGCAATATTAAGCTGATTTGGCGACCGCTCTTGGCACTGTTGCCACCGTTCTTTATGCCGATTTTCTTCTTCGCCGTGAACTCACTATCTCTTTCGGCATTGTCAAAAGTGCCCGGCTTCCCCAATGTGTCTTATAAAGACTTCATCGCGCCTGTTGCCCTGTTTACGGCTATCTTCTTTTCGGCTGGAAATGCTGGGATTGAGCTGGTTCAAGACATTCAAGGCGGTTATTTCAAAAAATTAATTATTATGCCGATAAATCGCCTAGCAATTGTTCTAGCTATACTCACTGAAATTGCTGTTCAGTCGCTCGGGCAAGGCATTGTAATGCTAATACTACTTCTAATTTGGGGTGTAAAAATTAAAACCGGCGTACTTGGGGTTTTGGTTATCTTCTCGATTCTTATCATCTTCGCCATGGCTTGGAGCTGTATTGGGATGATCAGCGCGCTACGAACGCAGAACGCCAGACTAGTTCAGTCACTTTTCATCTTGGTCTTCCCGTTGCTATATCTAACAACCTCGCAGACGCCTCGGGCACTTCTGCCTCATAATTTCGCCGTGGTAACTGATTACAACCCAGTAACATATATTATCGAGGGTATCCGGTCGCTGGTGATTCGCGGCTGGGGCGGCCAAGATATCGGCTACGCTTTTTTGGCGGCCGGCGGAATGTTTGTGGTTTTCGTCACCATCGTGCTGCTGTCGTTTCGCAAGGCCCTCAAGTAGTTACGCTTGACTTCAGTAACGGAAAAAATATGCTGTGGCTACGATGAAGTACGACAAGTTGGTTCGCGACAACATCCCCGAGATCATCGAGGAGAAAGGTGAAACCGCCAAATGGCACTTGGCGAGCAAGGAAGAACGGCTCGCCCGACTTATTGCCAAAGCTCATGAGGAGACCGACGAGCTCGAGACCAAGCCCAGCATCGACGAGCTGGCCGATTTGTATGAGGTTGTTTTGGCGCTGGCCGACGAGCTCGGCATCGACTACAACGACCTAGAACATCACCGAAGCCTGAAAGCTGCCGACCGCGGTAGCTTTTCCAAAGGCATCGTTCTGGACGAAGTCACCGATTAACCTCGCGGGTTTCCGCCCGCGAGGTTAATTTCTTTAATTTACGGCTGAAGTTCGGCCGTTTTCTTGGTATACTTACGTTGCCGCCGATGTGGTTCAACGGCAGAACACTACTTTCGTAAAGTAGGAATATGGGTTCGACTCCCGTCATCGGCTCAACAAAAAGAAAACCGCTCTCCTCCT
>DATKGP010000023.1:0-10957 GCA_035510775.1 Saccharimonadales bacterium (SeqCode) | reverse complement strand
GGATCAGGCATAATTAGCTCCTCGCTCAAGTCGTTGGTGACACCAAGGCCATGGCAAGCTTCACAGGCGCCGTATGGACTATTGAAAGAGAAAGAACGGGGAGAAATTTCACCGAGCGAATAACCATCGTACGGGCAAGATAAATCTTCGGAAAGAAGTAACTCATCTTTCACGCTATCCTGTGAAATTACAACTAAGCCTTTGGCTAATTTCAAACCAGTCTCAAGCGCGTCAACTAATCGCGAACGTGATGATTGACCAACGACCAGTCGGTCGATTTGAACTTCAATGGTGTGGGCTTTGTACCGGTCGAGCTCAATGGTGTCCGACAAGTTTTTATTTTCGCCGTTGACACGAACTGTTCCGAATCCGCCTTTGAATAAATCGTAAAAGAGTTGGTGGTACTCGCCTTTGCGGCCGCGAACAACGGGAGCAAAAACGGTAATGTGCGTACCTTCCGGCAGACTATCGATAAGTTCAATCATCTGATCAACGGTCTGCCGGGCAATCTTACGACCGCATTTTGGGCAGTACGGCACACCAATTCGGGCATACAGTAGTCGCAAGTAGTCATAAATTTCAGTCACCGTTCCAACGGTTGAACGGGGATTATGCGAAACGGTTTTCTGATCAATGGAAATGGCTGGCGATAAACCTTCGATGTAATCAACGTCCGGCTTTTCCATCTGGCCCAAGAATTGTCGGGCGTAGCTGGAAAGGGATTCCATGTAACGACGCTGACCTTCGGCGTAAATCGTATCGAAGGCAAGCGAAGATTTCCCCGAACCGCTCAAGCCGGTGAAGACAATTAGTTTGTTGCGCGGAATTTCCAAATCAACATTTTTGAGGTTATGTTCCCGCGCGCCCTTAATCACGATTTTCTCTTCAGACATCGCCACTATTGTACCAGACAAATACCGAATATTCAGGGTTGATTATGTCAGAAGTTCCAGTATTAATTAGTTATGGGAGAAGAACAAAGTCCAGAAATTCCTGGTGCTGTTGAGTTTGAAGCGCCATCGCAGGAAGAAAGTCGTTTTGGTGATAAAAGGTCTCTTGAGTCAGTTATGGAAACTGGCTCGGCAAAAATCATGGGACGCTTGGAGGATTTTTTCGATGTCCCGCACCACAGAAATGTTGTCGAGCTCGCTCATATCACAGTTGAAGCGACCGCGGCGAGAAATATCAGTGAATACGTTATCGTGAATGATGCCCAGGGGAATGAAATTAAGTGCGTTTACAAACCAGTCAGTGGGGAGGACACGAAATTCTATCGAGAGAACGAACTTAATCATGATTATCCCAGCGAAGCTGCGGCATATATGGTATCCGAGCATTTTGGATTCGATTTGGTTCCGCCAACCCTAGTCCGTCCGATTGAGGGTCAACTTGGTTCATTGCAATTATTTATGCCGCAGGAAAAGTACCTCTTAGAAAGTAAGACCGTACAGGATACAAGTGAAGAAAGTCTTGATAGATACGAAGATTCCGAGGATTTGAAAACACTTTGCGTTTTCGACTGGATTGTCGCCAATGCCGATCGCAACACCAATAACTATTTATTAAAAGTGGATGAGAATAAGCAGGTAGAGCACACCGAAACCGGGACGAAAATCGTGGCTATCGACAACGGCCTGGCATTTAACTCGAAATTTTACCGAATGAAGGGTGCAAAAAAAGATGTTCCAGGCCATTACAGTAACTTAACGCTTGATGGAGCCACTGATAAGCCAGTTAGTAATCCAGTTCCAGAGGCAATTATGGCAAAAGTGAAAGCTGGCTATGAGTCACGAGATAAACTGACTGAAGTTTTGCTCTCAATTCCCGACCTCGATCACGACGAGATAACTAAAATGTGGGAGCGGGTTGAGGGTCTAATTAAATCTGGTGTCTATCTTTCTAGCTACAACTACAGACAAGTTCTAGGTCAAGGATAAAGAAAACCCCGCCGGGTGGCGGGGGCTACGATTTGGGTCGTGGGCATAAATGCCCGATGACGGTCTCTCTTGGGCCGTGTATGAAGTGCTCTACGCTATCAAGTAGGTTCGAGATTCTTGGGTCGCTACGCAACTCATCTTCGCTCGTTAGCGAGAAGAGAATAATTCTCTCATGATTGCGTACGGCGGTCTCGAGTTCGACCAAGTGTTTGCGAAACAACCGGTCAGGGTTGAGGCAAACCACGGTCAGCCCTTTGGCGTAAGCACCAGCTTTGTGCTCGATGAACGAGCACCATGCTTTCGGTCCGATGCATTTCATGTTCGTGACCTCTGAATGCATAGGCATACTACCTCAATTCAGGAGGGAAGTCAACCGGTAAATGCTTTCTTTCAATTTGTAATTTTCTAAGCTTAACAACTTCGTCACGAAGAATTGCCGCCAGTTCAAATTGCAATTCTTGGGCAGCAAGTTTCATCTGTCGTTCTTTTTGTTTAATTAGCCCATCAAGCGAAGTTTTAGTCAGTTCTTTTTCAATTCGATCTAAGCCAACTTCTTGCGACAGCTCGTTTTCGATGATGCTGGTAATTTCCTTGCTGATTGAGAGTGGGGTGATGTTGTGTTTGGTATTGTAAGCGCGCTGAATCTCGCGGCGGCGATTGGTTTCGTCGATGGCTTTTTTCATAGAATCGGTTATTTCATCGGCGAAGAGTATCACCGTGCCCTGAACATGGCGAGCGGCCCGGCCAATGGTTTGAATTAAGCTACGCTCGCTACGAAGGAATCCTTCTTTGTCAGCATCTAAAATCGCGACCAAGGAAACCTCTGGCAAGTCCAAGCCTTCACGGAGCAAGTTAACACCTATCAAAACATCGAACGTGCCTTTACGAAGTTCTCGCAGAATCTCGACACGTTCCAAAGTCTCAATTCCGCTGTGCAAGTAGCGAACCTTGATGCCTTTTTGCTGAAAATGCTCGGTTAAATCCTCGGCCATTTTCTTTGTTAAGGTTGTGACTAAGGTTCGTTCTTTCTTCTCGGCGCGCTTAATTACTTCTTCTTCCAGTTCTTTAACTTGATGTTCCAAGGGGCGAACAATTAACTCCGGGTCAATTAAACCAGTTGGCCGGATAATCTGCTCCACGGTCTGTTCGGATTTGGCCAATTCATAGGTGCCCGGTGTGGCCGAGGTATAAACGGTTTGTCCGACTTTCTTTTCAAATTCATTAAATTTCAGTGGGCGGTTGTCGCGGGCCGAAGGCAAGCGGAAACCATGCTCGACTAAAACGTCTTTGCGAGCTTTATCACCGTTGTACATGCCGTTGATTTGGGGCACAGTCACGTGCGACTCATCAATAATCAGGAGGAAATCATCTGGAAAGTAATTTAAAAGCGTGTTGGGCGTTTCGCCCGGGCCGCGACCATCAAAGTGTCGGGAGTAGTTTTCGATGCCGGAGCAGTAGCCGACCTCGCGAATCATCTCCATATCGTAAGTTGTTCGGCGTTTTAGTCGCTCGTACTCCAATAGCTTGCCTTCGCGTTCAAAAACTTTCAGCTGTTCTTGCAGCTCGAAATCAATCGATTTCAGGGCGGCTTCAATCTGCTCGGGCGGAGTGACGAAGTGGCGAGCCGGGAAAATTACGGCCACACGCAACGATCGAAGCGGGGAGTTGGTGACTGGGTCTATTTCTTCGATTTCCTCCACTTTGTCGCCGTTTAGGGAGACGCGAATGATTCGTTCGATATTGGTTGGCATAATTTCAATTCGCTCGCCCCGGACGCGAAATGTTCCACGTTTCAGCTCGACGTCGTTGCGCTGGTACTGCAAGAAGACTAATTTTTCCAAAACCTGATCGCGGTCAATCTGTTCACCTTTATATATAGTGAGGACGGCCTTTTGGTACTCTTCAGCCGAACCAAGGCCGTAAATGCAAGAGACCGAAGCGACAATAATAACATCACGGCGAGTCAAGATAGCCTGGGTGGCGGCGTGACGAAGGCGATCGATCTCATCGTTGATTTGAGCCTCTTTTTCAATGTAGGTGTCGGAGTTGGGCATATAGGCCTCGGGCTGATAGTAGTCGTAGTAAGAAACAAAATACTCGACGGCGTTTTTAGGAAAGAAAGCCCGGTACTCGCTGGTCAGCTGGGCGGCCAAGGTTTTGTTGTGGGCAATGACCAGGGTTGGGCGATCGACTTTGGCAATGACATTGGCAGCGGTGAAAGTTTTTCCCGAGCCGGTCACGCCCAAAAGAACCTGATGCTTCAGGCCTTTTTGTAAACCGGTATTGAGTTGATCGATTGCCTTGGGCTGATCACCCGCCGGCTGAAACTTTGATTCCAACTTAAAATCCATTTTCCTCTGTATTTTACGTTACTACTGTTGAGAATGACAGAGTATGAAGATTGAATACATGTGAAAAATGTCGTAGAATTGTGGCAGACAATTTGGAGGTTGACGATGCGTGTTCCGTTTCTTTTGAGAATAGTGCTCATAGTCGAGAGGTTATTACTGCCTTTCGGTGTCTGCTGGGCTGGGTGGAGGTACGGGAAGTTCAAAGATTACTATAACCGTAACTCCACGAAGGTTTGATCGCTATGTCGGGGCGCTGCTTGCAGCGCCCCTTTCTCTAAACCGAACCTGTTATTTCAGTAAGGCTCTTGACAGGTTACTACAGGTACACTAACAATGATTAAAGGTGGTAACAGGTTACCACCGGAAAAAAGCAACTAAGTAACATGCGGGAAGGAGGTGAAAGCAATGGCATTTAGCACAGTTTCTAAAAAGTCAGGTAAGACCTACTACCTGCATCACAGAAAAGTGACTCTACGAGGCGGCCGCGAGCAGGAAATCTACTTCTTCGCTCAAGATGTTCGCGATGGTTCGCTCGATGCAGTTCCCGCAGGTTACGTTGTAATGGAGAACCCACGCACGGGTCTTCCTATGTTGAAGAAAGGTTAAAAGAGTTTGAGTTTGAACTCAAAGCAAAGAGGCTCGCCGAATGGCGAGTTTCTTTGGTATACTGACGGTAGTACATGAAACGTTCAAATCTAATTTTGGCCGCCTTGTGTGTCCTAGTAGATGCCGCGGCAATTTTTTTCGCCCTGATTTGGGCCTATATGCTACGAGCCGACGGCACCCAGTTGTATTTTTGGTCGTTTAGCCGCTACTTGACCCTGGCTCTTTGGACACTACCGCTCTGGCTGGTGTTGTTTGCCTCCCAAGGGCTGTATAACCCAAGGAATCTACCACGAGGCTGGAACGCCTTCGGCCGGTCGCTGGTCGGATTGCTGTCTGGCTGGGGAGCCATCTTAATTATTTTGTATCTCTGGCGAGCACCTGAAGCGTTGGTGTTGCCGCGACTATTAATCGTCTATGGTATTTTGCTAACCACAGGGCTAGTTCTGGTTGGTAAAACCCTAATCTCCCTGGTTATTAAAATTATGTTTTCGGCCAGGGTTGGACTGATTCGAACGGTAATCGTTGATTCTCGGGCTGATGATGGGTTCGTGCAAGAGCTGAAGGCCAAAAATAAGCACGGCCGAGAAGTGGTGGCCGTCGTCGCTCCGGGTGAGGCTCTAGATAAATTAAGTCAGCTAATAAAAACTACCACGTTCGATGAGGTCGTTGTTGCCAACAGTAACCTCGATGAGACCAAACTTTTTGAATTACTCGATTGGGCGGAAAACAACGGCAAAGCTCTGGCGGTGGTACCGAGCTTAATGACTGTCCGGGCGACCAACGTCGAGATGAGCACTCTGGCCCAGACGCCGATAATGTTTTTTAAGCGAACGCCACTCGAAGGCTGGGGAAGAATCGCCAAACGGGTGACAGATTTTATTTTAGTTACCCTCGCTCTGATAATTCTTAGCCCCATTTTACTAGTCGCCGCGATACTGGTGAAAATTACCTCTCGCGGTCCTGTTATTTATCGTCAAGAACGTATTGGCCAAGATGGCCGGCCTTTTTTTGTCCACAAATTTCGCAGTATGTACGTGGACGCCGAGAAGCGTTTTAATCGTGACTGGTCGACCGACGAGAAGACCGACCCGCGAATTACTCCGCTGGGCAGATTTATCCGCCGGACGAACGTCGACGAATTGCCTCAGCTCTGGGAGGTGTTTATCGGTAAGATGAGCCTCGTTGGTCCGCGGCCGGAGCAGACAAAATACGTGGAGAAATTTGCCAAAGAGGTACCGAATTATTTTAAACGCCACTTTGTTAAGAGCGGACTAACCGGCTGGGCGCAGATTAATGGTCTGCGGGGCGATACCCCGATTCCCGAGCGGGTTAAATACGATCTTTACTACATTGAAAACTGGTCGTTGTGGTTTGATCTACGGATTATTTTAGCGACCTTTGCCTACCTGCTACGCGCGCATGACAACTAATCAAACTCCTGCTATTAGGCTAGCCCTCGTCCACGATTTTTTTACCCAATGGGGTGGGGGAGAGCGGGTCTTGAAATATTTTAGCGAGATTTGGCCTGACGCTCCGATTTATCTGATTGCCTATGACAAAAAACTGACCGATGAGTTTTTGCCGGGAAGAAAGATTATTCCTAGCTTCATACAAAAATTTCCTGGTATTCCCAAGGCCTTCAAATATTATTTAAGTTTTATGCCGAAAGCCATCGAGTCTTTTGATTTATCGGGCTACGACGTGGTATTGTCTGACTCCTCGGCCTACGCCAAAGGAGCAATCACCTACGCGCCGACTAAACACATATGCTATCTTCATACCCCGACTCGCTATCTAACTAGCGATAAGGAAGAGTATCTAGAAAACGCCCCGGTGCCGCTACCGCTAATCGGCAAACCGTTCGTGAAAATGCTGCTTAAGCGGATTGAGCGCTGGGACTTATTGGCCAGTAAGCGACCCGACTTTTTGATTTGTAACTCTGAATATATCGCCGAGCGGACTCGTAAATTTTATCACCGTGAGCCCGATATGGTGCTCTGGCCGCCGGTCGATACCCAGAAGTTCAATATTAGCGACCAAATTGACAACTACTGGCTGATTTTGGGTCGAGCCGAGCCGTATAAACGAACCGACCTGGCGATTTTGGCGGCCAACCAACTGGGATTGAAACTGAAAATAGTTGGCGGCGGAACCAAAATGGAGGAGCTCAAGAAAATCGCCGGGTCAACTGTAGAATTTTTGGGTCGCGTGAGCGACGACGAACTGGCCGGCCTTTATTCGCACGCCATCGGCTTTATTCATCCTCAAAAAGAAGATGCCGGCATGACGGCTTTGGAAGCGATGGCCTCCGGCCGGCCGGTAATTGCCTACGGCGTTGGCGGTGCCTTGGAATCGATCGTGGCCGGCGTCACCGGAGAATTCTTCCAAGAACAGACCGTTGAATCGTTGGTAGAAGTACTAAAGAACTTTGATATTAAAAAATATGATCCCCAAAAAATTCGCGCCCACGCCCTGAAATTCGACAAGGAAATTTTCAAGAAAGATATCGAGGAAATTGTTGAGAAAATCAGCTCTAAGCCTTGACGATTGAGTATCTGTAGGGTAGAATATGTCCGAATTCTGGATCGAAGGAGATTGATGATGAATATCGTACGATACGTGTATGATCCGTCAGAGGCCAAGATGTCCTACGGGTTATTCGAGCGTACGACGTGTGGCAATGCCTTCTACGGTGGAGGTCACGCTCTGCACACGAGAGACCGTAAAGTGCGTAATCTGCCCGAGAAGGACCAAACCTTCATATACCGCTTCGGCGACGAAGAGGTTGAAGAGACGGTAGAACGTTACAATACTGGTTACGTCCAAGGCCTCGGCTGCCTGACCATGGGGGTTCTGCGGGAGCAGTTTCCGACGCTTCTGAAGACGTAACAAGAGCTGGCAACGAGACGTTGTTCTGAACAAGGCTGGAGTCCTGTGACTCCAGCCGTTTCTTTTTCTCCAGGGCTTGAAAAACAGGTTTGTACAAGATATAATTGGGTTAATGGCAGAGCAATATACCGCGTCGCAAATTACCGTGCTTGAAGGACTGGAGCCAGTCCGAAAACGCCCAGGTATGTATATCGGCGGCACCGGTTTAGAGGGGTTGCACCACTTAATTTGGGAGGTTTTTGACAACGCCATCGACGAGGCCATGGCCGGCTACGCCAACACAGTTTATATCGAAATCAATGCCGACGGTTCGGTTTCCGTCGAAGATAACGGCCGAGGAATTCCGGTTGATACCCACCAAGTAACCAAAACTAGTGCCCTTGAAACTGTCCTGACCAAGCTGCATGCCGGTGGAAAATTCGGCGGTGGCGGCTACAAAGTCTCCGGCGGTCTGCACGGCGTAGGTGTCTCGGTAGTTAATGCTTTATCAGAGAAACTTAAGGCAGAAGTCTTTTTGAACGGCAAGTTGTACGAGCAAGAATACGAGCGTGGCAAGCCGAAATATTCAGTTAAAGAAGTCGGCAAAACTGATAAAAAGGGTACCCGGATTACTTTTTTGCCCGATCACGAAATCTTTCCCAAGACCGATTTTTCTCGTAAAACTGTTGTCGAGCATATCCGTCAGCAGGCTTACCTAACTAAGGGCATCCGAATTTTTATCACTGACAAACGTGACGAGACCGACATGCCGGCCGAGGACAAAAATTATCCGGCCACATATGCTTTTTATTTTCAAGGCGGTATCGCCGCATATGTCAGCCACCTGACGAGACAGAAGAAAACATTGGTTAAAGAACCGATATACATTTCAAAAGCGATTGATAGCTGCCAAGTTGAGGTGGCTTTTACCTACGTCGACGATTACAACGAGCACGTTTTTTCCTTTGCTAATAATATTCACACCATTGAGGGTGGCACTCATCTGACCGGCTTCCGCTCATCAATCACTCGGGTTATCACCGACTACGCTCGTAAATTAGCTAGTAAAGACGGCGAGGTTGTTTTCAGCGGCGAAGACATTCGTGAGGGTCTAACAGCGGTTGTTTCAGTGAAATTGCCCGACCCAGAATTCGAAGGTCAGACAAAAAGTAAACTCGGTACCCCAACTATGCGCGGCATGGTCGAGACGGTGGTTAACCAGGGTCTGACCCAGTGGCTAGAAGAGCATCCGAACGAAGCCAAGACTATTGTCGAAAAGGTTTCTATCTCGGCCAAAGCCCGAATCGCCGCCAGAGCCGCTCGTGAGGCAGTTATCCGCAAGGGTGCCCTTGAGGGTATGACTTTGCCAGGGAAACTAGCCGACTGTTCTGAACGCGATCCGGCCAAATCAGAACTATATATAGTGGAGGGCGATTCGGCTGGCGGTTCTGGTAAACAAGGCCGCGACCGACGTTTTCAAGCAATTCTGCCTCTGCGGGGAAAAATCCTCAATGTTGAGCGAGCCAGACTCGACAAGATGCTGACCAGCGAAGAGATTAGGGCGTTGATTGTCGCCATGGGTGTTGGGGTTGGCGAAGAAATCAACATGGCTAAGTTGCGATATCACCGCATCATTATTATGACCGACGCCGACGTTGATGGCGCTCACATTCGAACTTTATTGCTGACGCTTTTCTACCGCCATTACCCGGCCGTAATTTCTGCTGGCCACCTTTATATCGCCCAACCGCCGCTTTACGGCGTCAAGTTTCGCAATAAAATAACATATGCTCATAACGATATCGAGCTGGAAACAGTGATGACCAAGCTCAAAGAAGAGAACAAAGGTAACCTGCCCGGTCTCAACGTCCAGCGCTATAAAGGTTTGGGCGAGATGAATCCAGAGCAGCTTTGGGAGACTACTTTGAACCCTGAAAACCGCGTGCTGTTGCAGGTAAAAGTCGAGGATGCTGAAAAAGCTGACGAGATTTTCTCCGAGCTAATGGGCGACGACGTTTTGCCACGCAAAAAGTTCATTCAGAGTCGCGCAACGTTCACGAAGAATTTAGACATATGACAAATATAAGCTTACAAATCGAAGCGCGACGAGGAATACGAGCCTGCAGGGCGACTATCCAAACGCGAGCAACTTTCACTAAGAATCTGGATATCTAATGAACAAAGAATTTTCAATTACCAATTTACAATTTTCAGTTAATAAACAATTATCAATTTCCAATGAAAATTCTAAAATTGAAAATTATTTGAAAATTGAGAATTGAAAATTGAGAATTTTATAACCATGAGCGACGAACAAGAAAAAAATCAGGAAATTACCGAAGAAAGCTCCAGCGAAGAAGTTGAAGAGGTTCTGGAGCTTAACCACGAGCCGGTCAAGACTGACTACGGCCTAATTCAGGCTCGAGCCATCTCGACCGAGATGACCGAAAGTTACTTGGATTACGCCATGAGCGTTATTGTGGCTAGGGCATTGCCGGACGTTCGTGACGGGTTAAAACCTGTTCACCGCCGCATTCTTTACGCCATGAGCCAAATGGGTTTGAGCCCAACCGCCAAACACCAGAAGTCCGCTAAAATTACTGGTCAAGTTCTGGGTCTTTACCACCCGCACAACGATGTGGCCGTCTACGACGCCATGGTTCGAATGGCCCAGTGGTGGAGCCTGCGCGCCCCGCTGGTTGATGGCCAGGGAAACTTCGGCTCGATGGATGGAGACCAACCAGCCGCCTATCGCTATACCGAAGCGCGATTGGCACCGGTGTCCGACGCCTTGCTGGCCGATATCGACAAAGAAACCGTCGATTTTCGGGAAAACTACGACGGTACCCAAATGGAGCCGTCTGTCTTGCCTACTCGACTACCAAATCTGCTCGTCAACGGCTCTCAAGGAATTGCCGTCGGGATGGCCACCAATATTCCGCCGCACAACATCGGCGAAGTCGTTGACGGTTTGCTAATGCTCCAGAAGAATCCCGACGCCACTATCGACGAGTTGGTCGAAGTCGTCAAAGGTCCAGACTTTCCCACCGGCGGCATTGCCTACAACATTAACGATATTAAAGAAGCCTTCGCCACCGGCCGTGGCCGAGTAGTTGTGCGAGGTCGAGCGGAGATTACCGAAGAGAAAAAACGCGAAGTTATCATAATTTCTGAACTGCCCTATCAGGTTAACAA
>DATKGP010000022.1:0-7633 GCA_035510775.1 Saccharimonadales bacterium (SeqCode) | reverse complement strand
TTTACTAACTGATGAATCTTGTACGATTTACGATATTCCAAAAATTGAAGACGTGACAATTATTAAAACTCTGCTGGAGCGAATCGGTGCCGAAGTAGAGGAGAGCCGTCCGGGGACGCTTCGAATTCAAGCTGGCGCCATTCGTAATCTGACTCACCAAGATCTTAACGACATCACTGGTCGCAGCCGTATTCCTATTACCATGAGCGGCCCGCTCCTGAAACGTTTCGCTCAAGCGGCTATTCCTAAACTTGGCGGCTGTAAAATCGGTCCACGACCGATTGATTTTCATGTCAAGGCTCTCCACCAGCTCGGTGCTGATTTGGTTGAGGATGAAGACGGCGAAGAATGGTTCAAGACCGCTACTCCGCTTAAGGGTGCGACAATTAAGCTCGATTACCCAAGCGTTGGGGCGACGATTCAGGTGCTCTTTTCCAGCGTTCTGGCTGAAGGGATTACCGAGATTCACAACGCCGCCGTTGAGCCGGAGATCATGGATCTGGTGGCGGTTTTGCAAAAAATGGGGGCGATTATCGAGGTTGATACCGACCGAGTTATTCGTATCGAAGGAGTTGGGCGCTTGGGTGGTTTTAAGCATCATCCGATTCCTGACCGTAACGAAGCCGTCTCCTGGGCCTGCGCCGCTCTGGCGACCAACGGCCGGATTTTTATCCGTAATGCCCAGCAATCGGCGATGATGACTTTCCTCAACAAATATCGACAGATGGGCGGCGGCTTTGATAGCACCGACGACGGAATTACTTTCTACCGCCAGAACGGAGCACTTTTGCCGGTAAACATCGCCACCGACGTTCATCCTGGCTTTATGACCGACTGGCAACAGCCGCTGGTGGTGGTGCTGACTCAAGCCGGTGGGGTCTCCAAGGTTGGTGAGACGGTCTACGAGAGCCGGTTTGCCTATATCGAGGCCTTGCGGAAGATGGGGGCGAAAATCACCGTCCACCAGGGGACAATGCCGGAGATTAGCCACTTTAAAACTCGACGGGCTGCCTTCCAAACTGCCGAAATCCACGGCTCGACGCCGCTACGCGGGGCGACGATTGAAATTCCTGATTTGCGAGCCGGCTTTTCCTATGTAATTGCCGCTTTGACGGCCAAGGGCGTTTCAACTTTGAGGAACTTTTCCGTGCTCGGGCGCGGCTACGAACAGATTATCGCCAAACTCCAGAGTCTGGGTGTAGAGATTATCGAAGTTAGGGCTTAGCGAACGGATCGCCTCGGCCGAAAGCCCCTTCGGTAGCGGCGTTGGGGGCGGTTGTGTAAGTTTTGAGCGAGCTAAAAATCGCTCGAGCCTTGGTTATAAGATTGCTATCACCGGCAAAGTCGGCGATTTTGTTGTTCTTCCAGAAAACCTGGGCGGTAACGGTCGCCGTCATGGCGCCGGTACCCTGGCTCAATTCGATGGTGGTGACCTTGTTCCAGCGACCGAAACTCCGCAAAGCCGCCAGAAGAGTCTTAAGCGAGTTGAAATCGGCCGGCCCACTTAAAGTAAAGGTGGTTTGGGAACCGGTGGTGGTGACAGTTGGGGAGGTGGTAGAGTTGGCCGCCCCGCCGGCCTGAACAGTTCCGGTAGTGTCGGTGGTGGTTGTCGGGGCAACGGTCGGCGTCGAGGCCTGGTTAAACGGCACGGTAATGGCCAAATTTAGCCCCAGGCTCTTAGTCAGACCCTCGAGCTGAAGGGAAAGTAGGTCGTTCTGCGCCCCAGTCGGCAGACTCTGGCTGGCGCTAGCGTACAGGCTTGTAAGGGTGTCGCTAGATTTTTTCAGAGTATTAATCTGATCTAGGTAGCTCTGTTTCGAGGTGATCTGGCCATCGAGGGTTGAGAGCTTGCTTCGATTATCCTGGAAGGTCTGGAGCAGCGGCGGCATCAGGTAGAGAATGGCGAGCATGCCAATCAAAAGAAATGCGGCGGTGGCAACCCAAAATAGTGGCTGTTTGATTAGGGTATTCATTGGGCGACAGCTCCTTGGTAGGTGAATTGAATGCTAAACGAAAACTGCTGGCTGGTTGTGCCGGCCACTTGAGCCAACGACTGAATCGTCGGGCCGACAAAACTTTGGTTTAGAGCCAACTTCTCCTCATAAAGCACGACGTTTCGTCGATCTGGACTGACACCGGCCAAGGTGACGGTGATAAGCGATTTATTGGTTGCGTCGGCGGCGACTTTAAGGTCGGTTAACTGAATTGTCGTTGGGGTAGCCGAGGCAATCGCTCCGACGACCTCGTCCCATTTTTCCTTATCTTGGTACTGGCTAGCCGATTTCAATCGATCCTCGACGAAGGCTGCTTGAGCGACGATGTCGTTCGATTGCTTGGCCTGGCTATTCAAGGCGTCGAGCTGCGATTGTTTGTTGGTAATTTTGCTCTGGCTCATTAAGTTGTAGCCAAACATGCCGGCCAGAATCAATCCAATTAAGGCAATTGAGGCAATATAAATCGAGATTATAAAGTAGACGCGAGAGGTCAGCTGGTAATGATTCTTCTTTTCGCTAGGAAGTAAATTAATCATGGGGGTTCCTCAAGGCTAGGCCGAGACTATCGGCATACTTATGAGCCAGTTCTTTGGGAATGGGAAAATGGTGAGTGTCGATTAGCCCGAACGGGTCACCGATAGTGGTTGGCAGGCCGGTTTCTTGCTTGAAGAGCTCGTCAATGCCGATGATGTCGGAACCGCCGCCAACCAAAATAATCGATTCAACTCGGCTGCCCGGGCAGATGCGGTTTTGGTAAAACTTGGTGACGTGAACAATCTCGTCAAAAATTGGCTCGGCCTGGGTTTTAAACGCCTCAAGTTGAGCTTGGTCGCCTTCACCCTTGTAGTTGTTAGTTCCCAGGGGCACGGCGGAAATTAAGCGAGTTGACCGGCCTTCGGCGACGTTGACACCGGTGGCATTGGCGCCCAAATCGACAATTAAGCGGATTTTAGAGTCGTCGTCTTTGATGAGCGAGCGAATAATGCAGCCGGCCTTGACGTCGATACCGGCCAGCTCCAGATGAGCCAACTCGCAGAAATCCATCACTGATTGTATTAAAGTCTTTTTGGCGGCCACGGCGAATATCGCTATCTGGGGTTGGCCTGGGCTGACCGACGCGGCCGCGACAGTCATATTTTTGGATTTATCCGTATCTTTATCTTCGTTCTCGCTCGGTGGCTTAACGTCGGGTTCTGGGCTAGCTTTAGTGGACGGAAGATTAGCTGGAGCGTCTGATTTTCTTTCGTTGGGCAGCAAGTCATTTCCGACAGCCGCGGTTGGCTCTATCGGGGGGGTGGCGTTGCTGGCGATACCGAAATTATAGGCGGAAGACGAGGCTTCGTAGTCGATAATGTACTCGTCGAGGTTGATTGATAATTTTTCGGCCACCTCAAAAGGCAGAGCCTGATCGAGTTCCTTCTTGGATAACTTGGGCATAGTCAAGGTCAGTGAGTAGGTGACCATCTCCGGCAGGGCAATCATCGCCACCTTGGTATTAATTGACGAAGGCTTGGCGTTTTTCATCAGGTCGCGAAGGGTCTTGGCGATCTCTTCCTGGTTAGTCAAGGCATCGGTCTTCCAGCTGTCTTTGGGAATCGGGGCGTAACCAATGCCGACTAGACGGCTTTTCTTACCCTGACGCGTCAAGCCAGCGATTTTTAAAGCCTGGTAAGCAATATCAATTCCAAGAATTGTCTGACTCATAGAACTCCCTCCACTACCACAGTAACGTAGTTAGAAGACTTCATCTAGCCACCATAGTTCTGAACCATGCCATAGATTGGGCCAAGCACAGCCGCCACCACAAAGCCGACGCCAATACCCATGATAATCAGCAAAATTGGCTCCAGCATGGCAGAGAGATTCCGCGACAAGGTGTCGACCTCCTTGTCGTAAAAGTTAGCCACTTCCATCAAAACAGTCTCTAAATTACCTGATTCTTCGCCCAAATTTGTTAGCTGCGAAACCATCGCCGGGAAGAGCGGCTCGCGGTCTATCGCCGCCGAGAGAGGCTTACCAGACTCAACCGCCCGCTCGATGCGGACAAAAGCCTCTTTGTAATGGACGTTATCGATGGTTTTCTGAACAATTCGGATTGATTGCAAAATCGGCAGACTGGCCTTGATTAGCATCGCCATGGTTCGGGAGAAGCGAGCCATATAAAGCTTCTTGGTTAGCCCGCCGAAAACCGGAATTTTTATCTTCAAAGTGTCGTAGACACCCTGACCTTTCTTGGTGCCGAACCAAACCTTAATACCATAAATCATGGCAATTAAGACCGGAAAGATAATATAATAGTAGCCCCGCAAGACATCGCTCGTACCCAGTAGTACTCGAGTCATTATCGGTAACTGCTGGCCAGAAGCGGCAAAGACATTTTTCAGGCTTGGCAAGACAAAAAAGACAATTAGGAAGACCACGCCAATCAAGGTGCAGAGAATTACTGCCGGGTAAATCATGGCCGATTTTACCTTGCCGATTAGATCGCTGTCCTTCTCCTGCTGGTCGGCTAAAGTCAAAAGCACGTCGGCCAGTTGACCGGTCTCCTCGCCGGCTTTAATCACGGCCACGTAAACCTCGCTGAAAACTTTTGGATAACGCCCCATGCTTTTAGACAAAGTCGAGCCACCCCTGATGGCGGTCATCATCTCGGTCATTACCTCGCGAAAGTACTCATTCTCGCTCTGGCGGTGAAGCGCCTCCATGGCCTTAACAATCGATAGGCCGGCTCTGACCATTACCGAGAGCTGGCGAGTAAAGATAATTTTCTCTTTGAGCGGAACCTTTTTGCGTTTAAAAAAGCCTTGGAACTTTCCCGCTTCGCCCTGTTCTTTAATCTCCAGAACAAACAGATTGGAAGCCTTGAGTTTCTTGGCAGCCTCGCCGCTACTTTCAGCCTCGACAGTTCCGCTTCGCGTACTGCTCTCGCCAAGAACCCGAGCCTTGTATAGATAAACTGTCATCAGTCTCTGGTTACTCGCCAGACTTCTTCAATGGTAGTGACGCCGTCCAGGCACTTCATAAAGCCGTCCTGGCGCATCGAGATCAGGCCTTCTTTCTTGGCTTGAGCCGAGATTTCGGCTCCGGAGGCGCTCTTCAGTACCAGCACTTTGATGTCTTTGCTGACTGGCATAATCTCATAAATTCCGGCTCGGCCTTTAAACCCGGTGTTACCGCAGGCGCCGCAGCCGCTGCCAGCAAAAAACTTGTTTTTCTTTTTGTACTCGGAACGCTCTGGCTCGGGCAGGGTGTCGAGCTCTTGCTGAACCTCGGTCAGGACTTCGCTCGGAATTTCAATCTCGCGACGGCATTTTTCGCAAGTATTGCGGCACAAGCGCTGGGCGATAATGGCGTTGACCGAGGAAGTGATTAGAAACGGCTCGATGCCCATATCGAGCAAACGGGGTAAGGCGCCGGCGGCGTCGTTGGTGTGCAGCGAAGACAGCACGATGTGGCCAGTTAGGGCGGCGTTGATGGCGATATCGGCCGTCTCTCGGTCGCGAATCTCGCCGACCATCACCACATTGGGGTCTTGACGGAGAATTGACCGCAAGCCGGTGGCGAAGGTGTAACCGATGCGAGTATTAACCTGGCTTTGGTTGACGCCAGGCATTCGATACTCGACCGGGTCTTCCATGGTAATAATGTTAATGCTCTCGTCCTTAATCTGGCTGATGATGGCATACAGAGTGGTAGATTTACCGGAACCAGTCGGGCCGGTTACTAGAGTCATGCCGTGAGATTTCTTGGTGTGTTCTTGCAAGACTTTCAGTTGGCGACCGCGCAAACCAAGTTGGTCGAAATTCATCACGCCCCGACTATGGTCAAGAACGCGAGCGACAATTTTTTCGCCGGTGACGGTGGGAATTATCGAGACACGGAAATCAATTTTGTTGCCGTCCAACAGAATTTGAATGCGACCGTCTTGGGGCAGACGAGTCTCGTCGATTTTTAGGTTGGACAAAATCTTGATACGCGAGATGACTGCTGGCTGAACTTCTTTGGGCAAGGACAAGACCTTTTTCAAGACGCCGTCCAGGCGGAAACGAACCGTCACTTCTTCTTCGCTCGGCTCGATGTGGATGTCTGAAGCGCGTTCACGCACCGCTCGTTTCAAGAGCGTCGAGACAATTTTAGCAGCCGGAGAAGTCTCGGTTATCTCGTCTTCGCTGACCTTCTCTTCTTTTTCTTCAACGGTACTAATTTCACCCTCTTCTTCGCTGTCTTCAACCAACTCCTTGAGCTCTGACTGGAGAGCCGAGTATTGATCGAGAATGAAGTTAATGTCTTCTTGGGTAGTCAGGAAGGGTTTGATAATTTTGCCGGAAGTTTTGCGGATAATGTTGAAGGCCTCCTCGTTTTCCGGGTCGGTCATACCAACGGACAGGGTTTTGTCGGTCAGCTGGAACGGGACGGCGTTGTAGCGGCGGGCGATTTGCTCGGGGATCAGAGCCAAGATATTTTTGGGAATGGTTTTGCTGTTTAGCTCGATGAAGCCGATGTTGTCGATTTTTGAGGTACGGAACTGCTCCGGATCCTCGCCTTTGGCTGGTTCGTTCTTCTCGGCGTCTGGTTCAACTTGGGTCTTGAGTTTTTCCGCCACCTCAAAATCTGGAGTGGTCGAAGCGGCCAGGTTAATGACACGTTTCTTGCCGCCGAGCTTAGTCTCGACCTTGCGGCTGGGCAGGCGAAGCAACTTAAAAACTCCCAAGCCTTCCAGCTCGATCTTGTCGCCTTCTTGTAAGCCTTCGCCGATAACATCAGTTAACGCTTTGAGATAGGCGCGGGTCTTAAAAGTCGGCAAGCCGGCTTTTTTGCTAATGTTTTTAACAACGTCATTAGTAACTGCCAAAATTTCCTCCTACAAATATCGTAGACTAACATTTCCGTCTTGAAAAGCTGAACCACAAGGCCGGTGGTTCTGGCATTATTCGAGATTCGGAGCAAAACTTTTTACAGGTTCAAATTTGGTGACCAAAGTCGGACGTTAGAACTTGGGGTAAAGGAAAAGTCCGTCGCGGCCAGGGAGCCGAAACGGACTTAGGTTGCTTAGGAGAAGCATTTTATTGCCTCATCCCAGGCCTCTTCGAGCTTATCCCCATTGGGGCAGCTGAAGAGTCGTTGGTTGGCTTCGAACGTCTTGAATCGGCTCAGGGCCGTGACTGCTAAGTTTCGCCATTCCAATGAGACATCGCTGTAGGAACGAGCTTGTTCCAGAACCGGAAGCATCTCACCAACAAGGTAGCCGACATCCTGTTCCGGCGTACTTTGCTCTGACCTCAAGCCAATCTCGGTGATGAGCGTCAGCCAATCTGACAGATTTTTTGGTTGTATGTAGAGGTTCATTTCTGCTCCTGCTCCCATTGAGCCTGTAAACTTTAACATAAAAGGGGGCAAAAATCAAGAGGTTGGGCTATGATTTCTATTGTCACAGTTCTAACGTCATTCATGACGGTTCTCGAAGTGCAACGTCCTGCCGCTCGCTAGAATTGTCTGCATGAAAAACCGCGAGCCCAGCACCTGGAACCCCCAGGACCAGCGAGCGTGTTTTTCTCCACCCGCCTGGGGCGAGCGTGCGGAGATGGGGGTCGTAGGGGATGAGCAGCGAGGAAGCGAGCCGCGAACGGAAGGCACGAAAA
>DATKGP010000021.1:0-9475 GCA_035510775.1 Saccharimonadales bacterium (SeqCode) | reverse complement strand
GGGGCGTATCAATTAATGTTACTTTGGCCCAAGCGGTCACGACCGCGACACCGTTAGCGTTCACTCCATTCAAGAATATATCGTCACCGACGGCAAAGCCGGAGATGTTACCAACATTTAGGGTGTTGGTACCTCCAACCGTTGGGGAGAAAGTGCCCGACCCGGTCGAAGTTGACCACTGCCAGCCGTCCAGGCCAGACCGGTCGGGGAGTGTCGACAGAACTTGGACTTGATAATCGACGTTTTGAGTTAGGGCTGGGGCAGCCGGTGGGGTAATCTTCGACCAAGTGCTAGTGGCTAGATTATAACTGTAGGTATCGGAATTTAGATGTTTGGCGATTCTGGCTGCGCCTTGGTTGGTGTAAAGACAGGTGGTGTACTTGGTATAATCGATGGTGGCACCGCAAGTGGTCGAGGAAGTTGGCTCGTGACGATAGCCACCGAAAAGAATTAATCGATTGTTGGCGGCGTCATAAACCAGCGAAGCGCCGGCCAGCCGTCCCGGCGAGGTACCGCCGTTGGGCTTAAAGGTCCAGCCGCCGTTGGTGCCAGTTGATTCCGGCGTATAAAGCCAAAGATCGTCAATTTCGCTGTTGGCTCCGCCATCGTAGTCGTTCATATCTACCTGACCGCCATAATAAGCAATCGTCGTGGCATTGCCGGAGCCGTACGTCACGGAAGCATTTGAGCGAACTGGCGGCGGCATTTGGTAAAGCGCCCCGACCGTTAGGGTCGTCAGCTTGGTTCCGTCGCTCGAAAAGGTCATACCACTAACTTTGGCCCAAAGCTTGGTCGAACCGTTGCTAAGCGAGATAAGGTCGCCAACAGTCGGACAACCGCTAAATGTCGTTGACAACGTACAGTCGGTCGAGGTAGCTAGGGTGAGAGTGGTGCCGTTGGTGATATTAACCGCCGTCGAGGCCGAGGCTGTCATCATCGGCGCCAGGCCAACGGTCGCGACCGAAATTTCACTTAAATTAATATTACACGAGGTATCGCTACCGTTAGTCGGTGTACAGTTGGCTCGCTTCGGCAAGGCGTTGACGAAACTAACAGTGGCATTGACGACACCGGCCGTTGAAGTCGTATCTAGTTTGGTAAAGTAGGCGTTATTCCAGACACCAGGGCTGGTGCCGCTACCATCAAGAGCAAACGGCTGACCGCTAGTGGCGTTGTAGAACTTAATACTAAAGTACTTATTCAGCCGAATTCCGTCGAGTGGACCGTATAGCACGCCGGAAATCGAGGTCGCCGTCGTGAAAGTTCCCGAACTAAATTTCATAAAGGCCATTGATTGCGCCCCTTTAATTACCGAGACCGACCAGCCATTTGAGGCGGTGGCGTAAGTTGGGTAGGTTTGTTTAGCCCAGGTGGTGGCGGTGGCCGCCCCGGAACCATTATCGAGGTTGCTGGTAGTGAAGAAATTACCAATACTGTCGGCCTCGGCTGTGTCGTTCCAGAGGTTTGGTTGGAGCCAGTTGACGGCGTTTTGAGTCGTCCCTTCATTAAACAAATTGCCGAAACCGTATTTGTAAACATAGCTATTGTCGGCGGCTCCGTCGATCCAAACCTTGAAACTATTGGCGGTGATGACACCTTCAAACTTGGTTTGGATTTGAGCGGCGGTGTTACGGTGAAAACTGCCTGGGTCGTTGTAGTTATCCGACAAACCAGAGTCAATAAAACGCGGCAGGTATGGCACGTAGATTAGATCCAGATTCTGGTAGTACGACTTAACGTTATCCGGTCCTTTGTGGGTTAAGAATTCGTCATTAGGACCACCCATGTTAATCGTCCAGTAATTGGTCATTGATTCATCGGTACCGTTCGGAGCATACGGATTATAAAAGTGACCCATATTGGTCAGGTCGGAGATTGGGGTATTCTTCGCAGCGGTGCTTAAATTAGAGTCGTCCGGAATCGAGCCGAGGTCGGTATCGCTGACAATATTGGCGTAGTGAAAGATTAGAGCCGGGCTAGAAGTCGCTTGGTTGCTGTAGAGATACTGGGCATCGTTCGTCCAGGGCGAAATTACTCCAACGGCGATGCAGCGCGGCAGGTTGGTCTTAACCTTTTGCAAAGTCACCAGGCTTTTTCGCGGATTGGGTCGCAGGTTGGCGATATCGGAATCGCTCTTGCTGGTCTCGGGGTTGGTGGTGGTAGTTAGGTCGTAGACTTTGGCGGTGTTATTGTCCGGCAGGCCGCTGCCGGTGGCTAGTTTTTGATTTAGAAGCTCAACCCCGCTCTGGGCGGCAGACTTGGCTACAGCCGAATCTTTAATCCGCGAGGTGGCCAGAAATTGGTCAAACTTGACGGCGATGCCGCCGAGTGTCGTCACCGTCAGAACCGCCACAATGGTGATTGTCAGTAGCAGAGCCGAACCTACTTTCCCCCCGTGAGTCATCTAATTTAATCCTACTGGCAAACCACTAGCTACTTCAATAGAAGCGTTCTTGCCTTCGGCGGTTGTCCCCGTCGACGAGGCGACGGTTTGTAAATTGAGGTCATAACGGATCATTCCAACCTGATTGGCCAGTAAGGTGTTCATAGCCAGTTGGAAATTTGTCACTTCAACAACCGGATCGCTTAAACGGTTTTGGAATAAAAGATACGGCGCCGGGTTAGAATCGCAGTAACCGGCGTTATTAAGACTATAGACCCACATGGCGATAAAGGTACCGGTCGAGTCGTTGGCTAGGGTGTAAGTATTCTCTCCGGTCGCATCGGTGGTTTGTTTGGCTCGGCCAATCAGTTCGCAAAGGTTCTGACCCAGTGCCTGGTTATAGACCCGAACCAACAAGGCGACACCGGCCGACGAGCCGGCACTGGTGCCGTCGGCTTTGAGCAGGGTTACTCCGGTATACGGAGTATCAGTAGTTAGACGACCCAAGGCGTCAGTTACCGAGCGGCTACTTTCAACCAAGGCCGAGCGGGTATTGGCTTTGTCGATTAGGCTGTTTGAGCCGATTGTGGCAAACAAGGCGATAGAAATGGCCAGCATAAAGACCGCCATCGCCACCAAAATTTCAATCAAAGTAAATCCCGATTTTTTGTTGTCTGCGCCACGAACAAATGAATTATTAGGCCGCATTAGTTTAGGAACTTAATAACTTTTACTTGCTGATTAGAGGCGGTGCCCCAACTGGTAGTGGCTGTCAGGTTGTAACCGGCCCCGTTAACCTGAACTAAGTGGATGACGGTCGCAAAGGCCAATTTATCTCGCCCCATTTTGTCGGCAGCCGGTTTTAGACTTGAGCCGGTTAAAGCGCAGACTTGGGTCAAATCGGTAGGGCAGGCGATGTAGATGTCGCAGCCGACGGCGGTTGTACAGTTTTGACCCGGCAGGCCGGTAATGTAACTATCAAAACTTGCGGCCAGTTGGTGACGCTTGGCCGTCATAAAGCCAGTCGCTCGGTCGTTAAGGCCATAAGCGGTGGCTGTCGTTTCGTTGATGGTCATTAATTTCAGAGCCGTGGAGTTTAAAATCACCATCGCCATCCCGACCATTATCAGTAAGGAAACGGAGATAACCACTTCGATTAGGGAAAAACCCCGTTTCATGATTACTTATAAGGCTGGGGGGCTGCTTCCAGTGGTTGTCCTTTCCACGCCTCCGTACCATCAGTTGCAGAATTGCCAGGATCTCCCGGCGGGTTGGTATTACCGCAAGTATAGCCACTGCCATTTGTAAATTCGCCGGTATCCGTTCCAGGACGAGCCACCACAGGAAGCGCCGGAGAACTCTTACCAAAGGCGAGGCCAGCTAACCTTTCGGCGATGGTGTCGACTACGTGAATACGGGCAAACCGCCAGGCTTTCTGAAAGATATTGTACGAGGAGGAGGAAGAGGAGCTGGCTGGGGTAGACCCGCCAACCGGAAGGTTATTGCCATTCGGTATACCAGTCGGGTTGACGGCGCCAACTGCCGGGCTGTTGAGATTATAATTGCCGTTTTCGTCAAAGGTCTTAACGATAATATGAAAAGTCCCGGGCTGATTGGAAATACTAATTAAGTTCGTCGTGAAGTTATAAGTAACGTAATCTTTATCTGGCAGTAGCGGGTAGAAATACTTCAGGGTAATGATTTTGTTGCTCGAATCTGGGAAATTATTTGCCGAGTCAGAATTGAAGAAAATATCGTAGAAGACTAACTTGGTTTTATCTTTGTAGTTGCGTGGGTCATAGGTCCAGTTGGCCGGGTAGTTGGTGAGATTATTTGGATCAGGGATACCGACCCAGTCATCCGAGCGCATAAATGACAAGGAGACATTGGCGCCGCTGTTATCCGGCATACAGGTGACGGTAGCATAAATCGGCGACATACCATCGGCCGGATCACGCCACTGCGGCGGCAGTTTGTCAGCAATTGGGCTGATGTAAGCCTGGGGGTTTTTGTCGGTTACGCTAATCTGCGAGGAGAGACGGTCGATGATAATATAGAGCTGCTGGCTGGTTTTCAGCGAGGCGACGGTGATGACCATGTATTTGGCGTAAGTAATTGCTGTCGGGTCGCTCGAGCCCTGAATGTGGCTCTGCCAGCGAGAGTCGGAGTAGTAATCGGCCGAGTTGATGTCGACTTTGTCGGTCGAGCCGCAGCGAAACCCGACCTGGCCGACGTAAAACCTAACCGAACTCGATAGCGAAGTTTGAGTCATCTCGTTCGGGTAGAAGTCGGCAATATAGACATTTTTGGGCAATTGGAGGCTGTCGACGGTTGTCAGAGCGCTGCCCGGGATGGTCTGGCCATTGCTGCACTCGGCCAAGCCACGGCTCTCGGTAACGTTGCGAGTACCATAGCCATTAGAGGCTGTGTAGTTCGTGTCAGTCGTCACGTTGCCACTGCCGCTGTCGTACATGAAATTACTAAAATCAACCTGGTACATCTGGGTACCTTGGCTGTCGTTTTTGGTCGGAGCCAAGGAACGCACCTGGGCATCGGCCAGCATCTGGCGAATCTTTTCCGTGCCGCTAGAGAGATCGTAACGGCTACTTTGATTGAGAATATTCGGCAGCCCCAACAAAGCCAACATCGTGATGATACCCAACACCACTACCAACTCAATCAAGCTGTAGGCTCGCTGCATAAATCTGCTCATTTTAGAAAGAGGCAACTCCGACATTGGTCTCTGTGGTTGTTTGTTGGCAGCTAGGGTTGGTGGCGTAAGACAGTCCAGAAATTACCAGCGGGTTGTAGGTTAAGGTAGCTCGATCGTCGCGATTAACGGCCGCACCAGCGGCGTTGTTCCAGCACTGATAGAGATACCGGCCATCGGCTCCGCCAGTGGCTACGCCGGTAGTGTAGAACTTGTTAGTATTGGTATCTTCGTCGAACTGGCGAATGGTTTTACCATTACCCTCAAAGTAACGCTTGTTCGTGTAGGTGTAGCCATCGCTAAAAAGTTGAGTCACGGCGTCTTTGTCGTTGACGTTTTCGGTCGTCGAGCTGACTAAGATTGAGGAGTAATCATAAGAAACGTAATACTGGTAGCCGTTGGCGCCAGACTGGTTGGGGTCGGCCACCGATTTATTCATATACTTTAGGCACATTAGGAAATTATTGACGGCGGCAAAGCCGGGCTTGAGGATGTAACTGTTGTAGTTGGCCGCGGTAGCCAAGTTGGCCTGGCCGGTAATTAAAGTACGGTTAGTGGTGTTATCGGTGGTAAAGTTGGCTGGGTCACCAGCCATGCCCAAATTCGTGACCGCACAGGCCGAGACATCGCCGCCCAAATCGTAACTGGAGTTGACCGCACCGGCGTCGGTGGTGTTACTGCCTAAATACATAGTGTAATTCGGGTAGACTTTGAAATCGGCGTAAAACTGATTGGCGCCGGACAGCAGTAGATTGACGTCAGACTTGCGTTTAGAGTCTCGGGAGCGCTGCTGAATTGGGCCAATTGTCACCACCACCAAGGCTATTAAAATCCCGATGATGGTGATCACCACCAACAACTCAATCAACGTAAACCCCGCCAAACGTCGGCTTTTAGCTTTGTAAATTGTTTGCCCCCACCTCGTCATCTTAGAACTGCCCCGTCAAGCTGTAAATAGGTTGCAAAACCGAGAGCACCACGAAGGCAACCGCGCAACCCAAGACCACGATAATGAACGGCTCGATTAGAGCCGAGAAGGCCTTGAGTTTGTTATCGACCTCGCCCTCAAAGAAGTCCGCCAAAGTCCCAGAAGTGCCGGCCAAATCGCCCGACTGTTGACCGACAAACAACAGCTGGCTCATTAGTTTGGGAAAGTAGCGGTTACCTTGCAGCGAAGTGGAGATGGCCGAGCCCTGTTCTAGAGAACGAATCAGAACTCGTAAGGCATCCTGAAAAACCACGTTGGCGGTTGATTCGGTGATAATCTCCACCGCCTCGATAATCGGCACCCCAGCGGCTACCAAGAGTGACAAGGTACGGTTGAAGCTAGCCAGATAAACTTCGCGAAATAGCGTCCCCAAAACCGGGAAGTTCAAGACCGCGGCGCTCCACATATGTTTGCCGATTTTAGTCAGAACAAACAACCTCAAGGCGGCTGCTAGGACAATCACCACTATCAACATCACTAGCCATTGCTTGGTTAGAAAATCAGTCATTCCCAACAAGATCCTGGTCGTTACCGGCAGAGTCGCCCCGGTTGAAAGGAAGATATCTTTAATCGGCGGGATAACTTTAATCATGATGACCACGCCGATGACAATCATCACCACAATAATAAACACCGGGTAAATCATGGCGTTACGAACCTTGCTGGTAAATTCGGCCGAACGAGAGGTGGAGTCTGATAGCTGGGCCAGGACTTTGGAGAGGTTACCGGTGGCCTCGCCGGATCGAACCATTCCCACCTCAACTTGCGGGAAGACTTTCGGATGCCCGGCCATGGCCACTGACAGCGGGAAGCCATTTTCCAAACTGTTGGAAATCTCCCGCAGAACTTGGCGCAGCCTCTTGCTCGGTGTCTCCGAGACCACATCGATGGTTTGGGTAATCGAGACGCCGGCTTTGAGCATGGTCGCCATCTCGCGGTACATAATACTGCGATCTTTGGCCGAAACCTTGGCAAACTGAAAACGCTGCATAAAGCCTTTTTCTTCGGTCACGGAAAGAATTGTGTAGTTACGATTAGTCAGGGCTTTACGAACCTGCCCCAAACTTTCAGCAGCGGCTCGGCCGTTAATTAGCTTGCCCTGGCTATCTTTGACTCGATAGCGATAATGAGTTTTAGCGTCGGTGTTTGCCAATTTCCCCCCTAGTTATTATTGTAAAGAATTGAGTTTGAAAAACAAATCAACGAAGAAAATCCTAAATTCTAAATACTAAACCCTAAACAAGCACTAAATCCAAAATCTTAAATTCAAAACAGTTTCGAATTTTGAGTTTTGAGCCTTTGAATTTGTTTCGGATTTAGAGTTTCGAATTTAGTGTTTGTATATGCTAGCATATAGCTATGTTGATTGAACTGTCGGAAGTTTTGAGCGACGACGTCGTTACCGCCGAAGGGAAAAAGCTGGGCGTCATCGACCGTGCCCTCGTCGATGGCCGAACCGGCCGGGTTGCCGGTTTTCAAGTTAGCTTAAATGGCGTTATCAAGAGATTCGCCGGCCTCAATTACGTCGATGTTCTGGAAGTCAATCGCCACAGCGTCATCGTTGACCAACCAAGTTCTTTGTCTAAAAACCTAAAAGATTTCGACATCGTCTACAAGAACTTCGGCTCGGTCGTTGGCGTGGCTGCCAAGACCGAATCTGGCCGCGGGCTGGGCAAAGTCTCCGATTTACTTTTTGAGATAGAATCAGGCTTAATCGTCCGCTTTTACTTGAGAAATCTCTTAGCCGAGCGGATTATTCCTCGCGAATATATGGTGAGTATTACGCCCAAGCAAATTGTCTTTCGCGATATCGTCGACCAGCCAATTTTCGACTCTATCGCCGCCCAGGCCGCCCCGACCAATTAATGACGTACGAAGATTTTCAGAAAGTCGAGATCCGCGTTGGCAAGATTTTGGCGGCCGAAAAAGTTCCCGACACCGATAAGCTGCTTAGGCTCGAGGTGGATTTCGGCGAGGAAAAGCGACAGATTATTTCCGGTATCGCCGAGGCCTACACCGAACCAGAGAAGTTGGTCGGTAAATTGGTGCCGTTTGTCGTTAATCTGGAGCCGCGCGTTATTCGCGGCTTTGAGAGTAGCGGGATGATTCTGGCCGCCCATGACGAGAACAACAAGCCAGTTATTCTAACCGTCGACGGAGACGTTCCCGAAGGTGCGAAGGTCAGCTAAAACCAAGGCCAAAAAGTAAGCCCCGCCGAAGCGGGGTTTTGGTTAGTATGAATTCACTGTTTGGCACTCACCTCCGTAAAGTCGAGGGAATGGCGATCTGCTAGAATCCAGCGGCCGGCCAAGACTTTCGGTCAAGACATTTTCGTTGAGCCAAGCCCTGAGCCAGTTTTCACCAGGCTCTCAACCGGACCCTGAAGAGCGTGAAGCGACTTGGGAATCACGCCCACCGCTATCATCATTGCCGGCACTTAGTCAGCACCAGCTACATTGTAACAAGCTCGTCAAGTGTTTCAGGTAGAGCTAACCCCGCGTGATTAGCGCGGGGCTCAAGGAGGGTTGCCATCGTGGAAGACGACGGAGACGTAACGAAAGTATTATAGCACAAAGACGGCTGGCACGAAAATCGTGGGCGGCCAATCGGCCGCCCGTAAGTTTAAGCCCCGTACCTCTACATGATCTTGGGGATTATCGTATCAACCCAACAGGCATAGGCGAAGATGGCCGTGGCGATGAGGGTAGCGATAATCACGACCAGACGTTCCGGCAAGGACACGTCAGGCCAGTTCTCTTTCCATTTCATAAGGTGCCTCCGATTCCCTGTATTCTACTCAGTTTGGCTGCTAATCTCTAGCCAAACACCATCGTGACCCTTCAATTTACTAGCGTTTCTGCTATACTGACCTCATCAAATTCGCTCCTTAAGGAGGCCGATATGAACGACGGAGGAAAAGATTCGCTAGAGCCCTGGCGGCAGAACGAGTACCACGTCGCCGTCTACTACGACGGTCACGGCTGGCTGATCAATTTCCAGCAGCGGCTCGACGAGCCAGACCAGATACTGATCCACTCGAAACTGCTGCCCGCTCACCTGACAATCGATGGGGTCTGCGACCTTCTTGACCAAGCGTTCAAGAAAGCCGGCTCTCGCCCGAAGAATTACGGCGAGATGCACGTTTTGTGCCAGGACGCCATCAACACCTGGAGGAAGGAGGTCGCAGCCGAGTTCATCAATCCTATCGAGCTCGCTCAAGGAAGGTCGACGTGCTGCTGAACCAGCACTACGCGCGCCGCGGTAACTCCGCGGCGCTTTCTTTATTTGCTGGTAGTGACTTTTCCCAACTTTCAGTTACGATGTCTTCAGCACCTAGACAACCAGTCTTCAGGAGGATGATATGCCCGAAGAGAACAAAGAGCTTCCCATTTTC
>DATKGP010000020.1:0-2983 GCA_035510775.1 Saccharimonadales bacterium (SeqCode) | reverse complement strand
ACATCTTGTCCTCCGTCAAGTGATATCGAAATTGTACTTTTTCCTCACGGAAAAGTCAACGGCTAGCCGTGGGCGATAGTAATGGCGAGGATTCGCTTGACGCCGGCCTTGCGCAAAGTTCGGGCGGCTTCTTTTAGGGTCGTGCCGGTGGTGATGACATCGTCGCAAATCACCACGTCGGCGCCGACTTTTCTGGTCGCTCCGAAAGCCCCGGCCAGATTGGCTAGACGGTCTTTTCGGTCCAGGCCGACCTGGGGCTCGGTCTCACGCGACTTTTCTAAAGTTTTGAAAACCGAAAATTCCTTACCAGCCAGAGCCCGGGCAATCACCTCGGCCTGATTGAAGCCGCGTTTTTTCTGATGAGCCGGGCTGCTCGGTACGAAAGTAAATTGCCAATCGCCAGCCGGCAGCCGTTTCAAAATTTGAGCCCGATAATTCAAAAGCAAAAACCGCAGGGCATCAGGATACTTTTGGTATTTTGCCGCCTTGACAAGCCTCCCAATCGCCGGGTCTTGGTAGTTGAACAGAGCGATGACCCCAGCCAATTTGGTGTCCTTTTGGCACTTCTGACATAAACCAGCGTTTTCGGAATACTTACCACACAGACAACAAGTAATAGACCGAGAAATGGTCAACTTTTTTAGGCAACCCTCGCAGAGCCAGTCGGATTCTCGGCCACACATTAAACAATTAATCGGAAAAATCACGTTCAAAATCTGCCGGGCGGTTTTTTGTAGGTTGGGCGATTTAGTCATCTTGTCTCTTGGAGAGGCTTTGTTTGTGCTACAATAATAGCATCATGGCAAAAAAGGAAGATCAGACCCAGGAGGAATGGATCGCCGAGGAAGAAGAGGAAGGCCAGCTGGCCATCGACGCTTACCAAGACGACGACAATATTATCATTAAAGCCCCGATCGCTGGTGTCAACGTCGACGATTTGGAAATTTCCATCACCGACGAAGTGGTGACGATTAAAGGCCAGCGCAAAAACGAACAGGAAATCGATCGCCAGGGCTATTTCGTGCAGGAATGTTACTGGGGCGCCTTTATGCGCTCGTATATTCTGCCGGTCTCGGTAGACGCGGCCAAAGCCGAAGCGACGATGCGTAACGGCATTCTGACAATTCGGATTCCCAAGCAGGAAAAGACCAAAACCCGAGTGCTCAAGGTGCAAGTAGGGTAAACGAAATCCTAAGCACTAAGCACGAAACTCTAAACAAATTCAAAATCCCAATGTCCAAACGTAACGTGTTTTGAGCCTTTGAGTTTAGGATTTTAGGCCTGTTTAAGATTTAGGATTTAGAGTTTAGTGTTCGAGCGCTAGTTGCCACTTGAAAGTTTCTGCTATTTTCGAGACGCTGGTTTTGCATGAAGCGAGGGGTTGTGATTATTATCGGGGTGGTCTTGTTGGTTATTGTTGGAATTGTCGCTATTGTCATCGGCCGATCGGGTAGCTCGACCAAATCCACTACCACTACTCTCAAAGTTTGGTCGCCGTACGACGAAAGCAAAGCCTGGGATGCCTTGACCGCCAAATACACAACCGACAACCCGAACGTCAAAATTGAATTCAAATACGTCGACGCTACCGACGCCAAGGACTATGAGGCTAAAGTGGTTAACGCCATTGCCGCCGGTAACGGTCCGGATATCTGGCTAATTCGCAACGACTGGCTGCCTAAACACCAGACTAAGCTGGTGCCTTCGACCAGCTACGTCAAGTGGTCAACTAGTAAAAGCGTTACCGAAACCCAGGCCATTAATAATCTGTTCGGGCAGAATCTGGCCGCCCAAAACTCACTCGATGGCCAGCTTTACGGCTATCCGATTTCGGTTGACTCCCTGGCGCTTTATATTAACCAGGACGTGATTCGGGCGACCGAAAACGACCTAGGTAATCAAAATCGTAGCGCCGACTCCGATACCGTCGGCACCACCCCGACCACCTGGGCGGATGTGGCCAAAATATCGCAGCTAATTACCAAGAAGTCTGGCGGCACTATCACTCGCTCCGGTATCGCCTTGGGTACTACCGGCAACACCTACGCCGCCACTGATATTTTATCAGCAATGCTAGCCCAGTACAGCGGTAAGTTATACACCGACGATCATAAAGACGTGGCGATTAACTTAGCTAACGTAACAGCCGGTGTCAGCAGCTTCCCCGGCCAGCAAGCTTTGGGGCTCTTTACTTCGTTCGCCACTCCCGGCAATGCCAATTACACCTGGAACTCCAGTCTGGGCGACCCGGTTCAAGCCTTTGCCAGCAATAAATTAGCGATGATAATCGGCTACTCGACCCTAGCTAATCAAATCAAAGCAGCCAACAAAGATCTTACCGATGTCAAAGTAGTTGCGTTGCCGCAGGTGGCG
Organism: Saccharimonadales bacterium (SeqCode); assembly: GCA_035510775.1. Lineage (GTDB taxonomy): Bacteria > Patescibacteriota > UBA1384 > 2-12-FULL-50-11 > 2-12-FULL-50-11 > DATKGP01. The sequence goes on along the minus strand of DATKGP010000020.1, from coordinate 610 downwards.
GATCTCGACCTTGGTGGCGACCCGGTCGATTTGGCCGCCTACTACACAGCCGTCGTCCCCAAGACTTCGGCTAATCCTAAACTCGCCTGGCAGCTGCTAAACTCTCTTGGTGGCAGCGACCTTAACGCCTACGCCAAGGAATCGGGTCGGCCGGTGTTGTCACAGACCGACCTAACCAATCCCAACAAAAAGCCATCTGGCAATTTCGGCGAGACTACGCTCTTTGCCGATCAAGTCGCCTGGGCGGCCAATCTCTACCAACCGGAATGGCAAGGCGTGGCCGCCACCCTTCAAGACTCGATTAATCAAGTTCTCCAGGGTCAGTCGATTTCTACCGCCATCGACAACGCTGCCGCTGGGCTGAAGAAGCTGCTCCCATGACCTGGCTAATCGGTCACGCCCAGGCTTTTGATTTAGGGCTTTCTTTAGGGGCGGGAAAAGATACTGGTCTGACCTTCAACGATTACTTTACCCAGATAGTGAATGTGGCGCTTTACGCGGCACTCGCCTTTTCTATCGCGATTTTGGTTTATGCCGGCATTGTCTACGCCCAAAGCCAGGGTGACGCCAGTAAAGTATCGATGGCCAAGGAGCTGGCTTCGGGCGTGTT
>DATKGP010000019.1:0-2178 GCA_035510775.1 Saccharimonadales bacterium (SeqCode) | reverse complement strand
TCATACAAATCTTGCCGATGACCGGAACCTTTTTACCGTCGAGCAGAACTTCCATTTGGCCTTCAAGTCTTTGGGTTAGGCCGTCGGCGCAGCCAATTGAGATAATTGCCACCGTTGTTGGGGCTGTAGCGATAAAAGTATGGTCGTAGCCGACCCCTTCGCCGTTGGCGACTTCCTTAACTTGCGCCACTTTAGATTTGACCGTCATCGCCGGAGCTAGCCCGGGCAGAACCTCGTCAAGGCCATAAAGTGCCAGACCAACCCTGACAGCGTCAAAGTAACCTTCCTTAAAATTCTTCAGTGAGCAGGAGCTGCTAAGATGAATCGGCAAAACCGGGATCTTGCCTTCGAGATCGACGATTAAGTGCTGAAGAACTCCCAGCTGTTTGAGGTTTTCGCTTTTCTCGGCAGGACTGTAAAAGTGCGAGAACATCGCCTCGACCCTAACATGCGGATAGCGATGAATGGCCGAAAGAAATTCGCGGGCTTCTTCAGGTTTGAGCCCTTCGCGGTTCATACCGGTTTCAATCGCCAGATGAACTCGGAGACGCCGACCGACTCGAGCAGCGATTCGTTCGTAAAGCGCTGCCAGTTCAACATCGTAAAGGCTCAAAGTAAAACCAGCCTCGGCTGCCTCGGCAATCTCCTTGGGATCGAGATAGCCCAAGACTATAATCGGCAGCTGGCAGACTTGCCGAGCCGCCCAAGCCTCCTCCAAAGAAATGGTCGCCAACATCGAGACATCACTTTTTTCCAGGGTTGGAGCAACTCTGGCAATGCCATGCCCGTAGGCATCGGACTTGATGACGCCGATAATGCCGATGTCGGCGCCAATTTGCTTGCGAACAATCTCGGTATTTTTTTCAATGACCCCCAAATCAATCTCCGCCCAAGCCTGCATCAGTCGTTCTCTCCGCCCAGAGCTCGGTAGCTCTGCCAGGGTTTGTTGAACCAGTCGGTAATAACGCGGAGCAGTATTTCTTCGACTTGTTGCTCGACTTTTTCGGCCACAACCAAACGAGTCAGCTCCTGGTAAGAACAGCGCCCGAGCAGCTGGAGCATCTTCAAAGAATTTCCTTCAATCGGAAAGCTCAAACCCGGAGACGGACAGTCTTGGCAGTAGAACGCTCGCTCGAGTTCCACCCAGTGAGCCGGGCCGGTAATTTTTTTCTGGCATTTTTGGCAGTGAAACGCCGTCATTCCCAAGCCGAGTAATTTTGCCAAATCAAAGAGAAACTTCAACCATATAATGGTAAATGGATCTTGCTGGTTGATTCGCACCAAGGTATCAACCGTCAGCTGAAAAATTGCCTGCTGCGGGACATCTTCGATAATGACTCGCTCGGTAATTTTGGAGACGGCGTAGGCTTTTTCCAGCTCGGGCAGATTGGTTCTTAAATGTTCAAAAGATTCCACTAGCGAGGCGCTAATTACCGTCGGCAGCTCTGGTTTGTCGGTTAAAATCAGTTGCGACACCATCATGGTGTCGAGGTGGCCGGCCAGCTTCGACAGCGGTTTGCGGACGGCTTTGGCGACAACACGTTTCTTGCCCAGACTTGGCGAAAAAATCGTCACGATACGATCAGTCTCGCCCAGGTTCTGCTTCTTCAGCACCAAGGCCAGTGTCTTAATCATGCGTCAAGGATACCAAAACGGGCTTGAAGAAACACCTAGTTCTTCTACACTTGTTTTATGAGACTGCGCCGACGAGCTTTTACCTTGGTTGAACTACTGGTGGTCATATCGATTATCGGTATTTTGGTAGCGATTACCAGCTACGCTTGGGCCTCTAGCTCCCGGCGAAGTCGCGATAACACCCGCCGGGCAGATTTGGAACGAATTCGCAGTCTACTCGGCCAGTACTACGTCGACTATCATCAGTACCCAAAATTTGATACTAGCCAAGGGGCGATTTTCTCAGCCACCTGGCAACTGACAGATTCTAATTGCGGCTCGGCTCATGCTAGCGGCTCTTCAGCTCGCATTAGTCCTAAATACACCGACGCCGTTCCCGATGACCCGAACCAGAAAAATCGCTGCGACAGTCTGACCGATAACCGCACCCGCTATCTTTACCTTTCCACCCCGGCCGACCCTTCGACCGGTCCGGCCACCGCCACTGGTTATGCCCTAATGGCTAACCTCGAGGGCACGACCTACGACTATCTCACCATTCCC
>DATKGP010000018.1:0-4196 GCA_035510775.1 Saccharimonadales bacterium (SeqCode) | reverse complement strand
GGGGAGGAAATACTAAGCCTCTAGCGGCGGTAATTTCTGATGCCAACCTGAAGCAACTGCACGTGGCGGAATCGGAAAAGTATGCTCACGTCACCTACTTTTTAAACGGCGGTAACGAGAATCCGTTCAAAGGTGAGGATCGCACAGTTATACCCTCGCCCAAAGTTCCAAGTTACGACCAAGTGCCGGAGATGTCGGCTCGGGAAATTACCGATACGGTTCTGAAAAATATGAACAATTACGATTTTATCGTGCTTAACTATGCCAATCCAGATATGGTTGGCCACACTGGCAACTTGCGGGCGACTATCCAAGCCTGTGAGGCGGTTGACCAATGTCTGTCGCAGATATTCGCTGTTCTGAAGCGCTACAACGGCGTGATGGTTGTTACCGCCGATCACGGCAACGCCGAGCAGAAAGTTAACCCTAAAACCGGCGAGCCCGACACCGAGCATACCGCCAACCCCGTACCGTTCATTTTAGCCGGTGAGGCAACAAAAACCTGCCAGTTGTCTGAAAACGGCACTCTAGGTCAGGTCGCTCCGACTATTTTGGAAATTATGGGCATACCCAAACCAGCTACAATGATGCCGTCGCTAATCATCGGCCAAGGGACTCCCACGATGCAGCCGACCGCCGAATCCGTCGCCGTGTCTTAAACCTTAGTTGAAGTTGAGGTATGTTCGCCCTCACAAATGAGGCCGAACTTCTCAAACTATTTGTTAGCTAACAAATAGTTTGAGAACAATCCTTATCAAAGAACAATGGATTACTCCACGGCGGCTGTGTATAATGAATTGAAAGATATTGTCGCGTAAGTGTTCGTTTTATGGGCCGTTAGCGCAGTTGGTAGCGCGCCTCCATGGCATGGAGGAGGTCACCGGTTCGAACCCGGTACGGTCCACCAAACGAGGCGCTTTTATCTTCCAGCCTCAACATACAGGAGTAATAAGGGCTGATTTGGGTGTTCGAATACCCCGGATAGCTCCATGGCACTCCGGAGGGAAATATCGAACACAAAAGAACACGCTTCTGTTCCAGGGTTGATAAAAGATAGGTTTGGGCTAAATCTTCAAACCTGGCCTTGATGAACTCAGTAATCTTTTCGAGGCTGTATTTTTCTATAACCGCGTCGTTCTTGGCGATGTATATTAGTTTAACCTTTTCCTCTATCAATCGGTTCTGTTCTTTGAAGATATCGTCGGAGTAGACACCGGAAAGATTTTTTTCGACTAAGGCTTGGCGAAACTCGTAAAGCTTCTTAAGCTCGACGTCAGCCTCCTCTCGCTTCTTCTGCAGGCTGGCAATTCGTTCGTAATAAGTTCTGCGTAGGAAGGCTATTAAGAGTTGAATCGTTTGTGGTTTGAGAGAGATTTTCATGAGCAAACCTAGCATGGCGCCCTCAATCGTTTGGACCGGTACCGATGAGCCCTTGGCGCAGCGTTTCTGACAGAAATAGTAGCCAAACTTCTCGTGCTTACCCTTGCTGAAAGCCCCAGTGAATGACGTCCCGCAGCGACTGCACCTCACGATCCGTCGCAGAGGGAAATCCGGATTGTTTGGGTTTTTCTTGGCCAGTGGCACGGCCAAATTAGTATTTCTACCGTCGATAACAGCCTGAACGCGGTAGAACAGTTCTTCCGTAATCATTGCCGCGTGCTGGCCTTTAATCTCTTCGCCATAGACTTTAGAGACGATGATACCTGCGTAGAATTTATTACGAAAAATTCGTGACATCGTCTGATTCCGAATCAGACTGACCTTGCCGTGTTTTTTCTCCCTGACTCCCTGTTCATTAAGCACAGCTGCCATCTCGCGAAGAGTGATAGTTCCAGTGGCCATCCTTTCCCAAGCTTTTTGAATCAAATCATAAGTTTCCGGATCCTTAGTGGCGTAGCCGTTTTGAGTTATGTATCCCAAAGGAACCGGGCCGTTTCGTAAACCTGTTAGAAACCTGGCTCTCATGCCGTTGGTTGTGCGCTCGCTACGGATATCGTTATCCATTTGGGCGAACCCTGCCAGCATAGTCTCGACGAATTTCTCAGTCGGACTGTTGCCGGTCGGTTCGGAGGCCGAGATTAGGGTGATCTCACATTCATTGAGTTTCTTTCTAATCGCCAGATAATCCGAAGTTTGACGGGAGATGCGATCCAGGCGGTAAACTATAACGGCATCGATGGTTCGTTTGTTCTTCCGACAGAATTCCAGCATTCGAATTAATTCCGGCCGACCGGTGACGGTTTTGGCCGAACGACCCTCCTCCCGGAAAATCTCGACAATTTCCAGGCCGCGTTTGGCCGCTTCTTTGGTACAGATATCTTTCTGGGTATCTAGCGAGTAGTTTTCAACTTGCTCCTCGGTCGAGACCCGTAGATATACAACCGCGTTTTCCAATCGCCCGGCCTTGTTACTAGGAACAATATTCTTCATCGCCCCTCCCTCAACACCTGCTTAAGCGTTAAGCCGTTAAAAACCTGTTTCTCATAGAAATCAAACCAAGAATCGATCAGGCACTGAAAGTTGGTGAGAAAGATCTCAAGCTCCTCATCCGGAACGTCCGTAGCCACTTCGCCCAATATCCGGCGAGCTCGTTGTAACTTGTTCTCTTCAGCCGGCCCGGGGAATATTGAGTGCAAGGCCGCATCCATTGACCGATAGGCGCCAGGGCTGATTAACGGATTTAGGACAACCGGAGCAATGGGTGTGTTCCTGGTTCTAGATGTCGTTTCCGTCTTAGCCATTCCCCTCCTAAAGCTATCTATATATAGATACTATTATCGATATAAAGATAGTTGTCAAGAGGACAAATTACCAGAGCTACTAATCGATTTGACTAATATCCGTTACCGAGATACGAAGGAGATAATGCGGTATAAGAAATGCCCTAAATGCAAAGGAACTATGATCAAAACCAATGAGACTTATTGTTGCTCTCAATGTAACTATGTCGCTAAAACCCAGCAAGACATCGACAGGTTGGAGAACTATCAAAACACCCCGCTAAAACGTTGACTTTCCGGGTAATATATGGTATAGTTCGGCCAGTTCATTAACAACGGTTGAGACGGGCTTTTAGGAAGCGATTACTCGCTTCTTTAGAGCCCTTTTCAACAAAGGAGCACATCTGCCGACGGGCTTACGTAGGAGAGACGCCTGATGAATGATCAGACCCCTCACAAAACAACAGCAACACGACCGTTACTCGCCGATGAAGGATTGTCGCGCAAGTTCGGCGACTGGTGTCGCGATGCGGCTCTCGACCACCAAGCCGGTGGCCAAGAGATTCATGACTTCATGGCTCACCCCGATTCGACCAACCGGTTTCACCGGCTGATCAACGAAACGGCAAAGGAGTTCGAGGCGACCCGCCCGCTACGCGAGCGACGCCCTCGGTTCTCACTGACGCTCGGTCAGTGGAAGTCCAAGAAGGACATGATCAAGTCTGTCGAAGGCAAAGGTCATAAGATCTCGGACTGGGCCAAAGAGGTCATCAACGGCAAGGAGTTCGTTTTGCTCGGTTCTCCCGAGGAATACGACTTCTTCGAGACCACCGTCAAGGAGCTGACCGGCAAGGATCAAGTCACGACCACGGAGCTTTACGAAGCTCGCGATCGACTCGGTTACTGCGACGCTCCCGACGAATCGGCCTGCGCCATTCGCGAAGCGTACACAGATCAACCAATGGACGAGTGGCGCTACGTCCTGAGCGTGCCGAGAGCGGACGCTTATGGCCGCCTGTTCGTCCTCGACGTCGCGCGGCTCTCGGACGGTTCATGGGTCCTCAGGAGCTTTGCCTACCCCGGCGCTGTCTGGGACGGCGATGCGCGCCTGCTCGTCTGCCGCAAGCGTCAGCAGCTTGCGCCTTGACCTCTTGCTCCTTTTGCTCCCCTTGGGCTTTGCCCAGAGCCGCGCTTGCGCGGCTCTTTTTCATAACTTTTTTTGATCCCTTTAATTAAGTAAGGATTACCGATAAAATAAACGGCGGAACTAGGTGAATACGTGAGCGGTTACGGCTGCTTGCTACCGAACCCAGGAACTCGTTATCGTCCGGAGTGTTTTCAGCCAAGGCTGGATTCAGTGTGACAGGCGAGACAACCTCAAAAACATAGATACTTGGTGGGAAGCGTTAAGGCATTGGAGATGCTGAATAAAATACAGCTCGTTCGTATTATTGCTGCGGGCTCCCTTCTTCCTCC
>DATKGP010000017.1:0-12930 GCA_035510775.1 Saccharimonadales bacterium (SeqCode) | reverse complement strand
GGGGAAAAGGATCCAGATAGCCAAACGGCGACTGGTCGTCGTTGGGCATATTAAACTGCTGAAAAACTTGACCTTGGCGGGTCAGGCCGCGACTCAACTCGGCGTCGGAGATTTGAAAAAGTACGACACTAAAAGAAACGCTGATGACCATCACAATAAGCACGTAAAAGGCGGTGAGTTTAATGACAGCAGAACGAAACATTAAAATAAACTAAAAACTAAAGACAAAAAACTAAAAATATTTTCATAATCATTCAGCTTCATTATTACTTATCGTCGACGAGTTTGTAGCCAAAACCCCGGACAGTTTGGATAATTGGCTTTTTGTCGGGGAAAGCCTTATCAATTTTGTTACGCAGATAGCCAACGAAGACCTCGACGGTGTTGGGGAGGATGTCGGCGTCGTAATCCCAGACGTGGTTAATAATCATATCTTTGGTCAAAACCCGGTTGGGATTGCGCATTAGGTATTCAAGGAGGCGAAACTCGGTCGAGGAGAGCTCGATGGGTTTTTCACCGCGCTTAACTTCAAAACTAATCGTGTCGAGCGACAAACCATTTAATTCGAGGGTTGAGCCGATTTCCTGTTCTGGACGGCGCAGCAGCGCCTTAACTCGAGCCAATAATTCTTCAAAAGCAAACGGTTTGACTAGGTAGTCGTCGGCACCGGCGTTCAGGCCGTCGACGCGGTCGCTAACGGCGTCTTTGGCCGTCAACATCAAAATTGGGGTGTTTTTGCCTTTTTGGCGGACGACTTTGCAGATGTCGATGCCGTCCATGCCGGGGAGCATCCGATCAAGAATTATCAAGTCGTATTTAATTGTCAGAGCCGAGCCGGCACCCTCGCCGCCATCGAAAGCCAAATCAACGGCAAAACGTTCCTGCTCCAGACCTTTTTTGATGGCTTGGGCAATTTTGTGATCGTCTTCAATTATTAGAATCCGCATGTTGAGTATTAAATACTATTGGAAGCTGAAAATCAACTGTGGAGCGCCTTAAAATCCCGGGAAGTAGTCTTTTTTGATTTTTCGCGTGCCTATCGTTTTGAGCAGTTTTTCGAATGCCGTGACCATAGCGGCCGGGCCGGAAAGATAAAAAGTCCGCTCGCGGAAATCTGGAACGTGTTTCTTAATCATGGCTTCATCGATAAAACCGACCTCGCCCGGCCAATTTTCGGGAACTTTGGTCTTGTCGGAGAGAACAAGCACCGTTCGCAGGCCAATTTTGTTCTCGGCTTCCTTGAAAACGTCTTGGTAAACAATCTCGCTGGCGGTTTTGACGCTATATAATAGTATGATATCGCGCCGCTCACCCTGATCGATGAGGTATTTTATTTGGCTGCGAAACGGCGTCACGCCGATGCCGCCGGCAATCATTACCAGCTTCTCATTTTTACTGCGCGGCAGAGTGAAGGTGCCGGCCAATTGCGAGGCGACGATTTGGTCGTTGGGCTTAAGAGACTGGAGGGCGTCTTTAAATCGGCTCGGCTCCGGGTAAAATTTTACTCCCAGGCGAATCTCCCCTTCCGTCGGGGAAGAGGCGATCGTGAAGTAGCGGCGATTACCGCGGGAGTCGGCTTTCGGCACAGGCAGCGTCCATTCCAGATACTGACCGGCGGCAAAAACCAACTTTTTGTTCGGCGCAAAGACAAAATCAAAAATGTCCGGACCGAGTTGGATTTTTTCTTTGAGCTTGAGAATTAAATGGTCTTTCGGGCTGACTAAAAACGAGAAAACATTGCCGGCTAGCAGTGCCAATTCTGGGGTGAAGTAAAACGAGCCCAAGTGAAACTGCGGGGCGAACAGTATCCCAACCAGGCCGCCGTAGGCAATTTGCCGGCCGCGCGTCGGTGGGGTAGTCAGTGGCTCGGTCAGCATAATCGTGCCGAAGAAAAACAGCGAGGTATAAAGCAGGGTGGTTTTAAGGTTAGCAATCACGGTCGCCTGTCCCCCGGCTTTCATTAGACTCCCGATAATAACCGTGGCCAGAGCCGTAACTAAAAAGCTAATTAGCATATCGGCTCGGCGAATTTTCCTCACGATTAACAGGCCGCCGATAATTACCAGTGGCAGCATCACCGACGTCCCCACCCACCAACTGGCCGATTGGGCGGCAAACACTGCGGTGGCAGCAACCGCCAAGGCGGCCGGGTTGAAGACGTGCCGTTTGTTGTAGGTAACGATATATTTACCGGCCATCGCCAAGACTCCGGCCCAGAACATAAACATTAGGTGGGCGACGGATAAGCCAGGGGTAATAATCAGCGCCAAGATTAGGGAAGTGATGTCTGGCGAGTCAATATTAGCCGTAACGTTGAAAACTCGGGCGAAAATTTTATTGGCCGTTAAACAGACGGCCACTAAAAACCCCGCCGAAAAAATCATCGTCAGCCCGCCGTACGGCAGGATCCCTAAAAAGCCAAAAATTATCGCGGCAGTTTCCAGAGCGATTAATACGTACAGAACTAACCGGTACATGGCCGTTTTGTTCAAAAAATCGTCAATGTATTTCATGTTTTTTCCAACCAGTTGTCAGGGTGGCGACACCGTTTCTATTAATCATGTACCCCTCAAAGTCTGGCAGTTTTTCGATAAATTGGATACCTTTCTCCCCCATGGCGAAAGCGGCGGTGGCAAACCGATCGGCTTCGTAGACATCCGAGCCGATGACGGTCAGACTGACTATTTTGTTCGCCTCGTCAAAATCCTTTTTCGGGTTGTAAATATGCCGGCCGCGTTCGTAGGTGCCGGAGGTGGCGATGCCGAAGGCGGAGAGCTCGACAACTTTAATGATTTCCTCCTTATTAAAAGGATTACGAATCCCTACTTGCCACTTCTTCCCTTCCTCGCTCAAGCCGTCGGCCTGGATATCGCCGCCGACCTCGATGAAAAAATTTTTAAAGCCTCGGCGACGCAACTCTTTGGCAGCTTCGTTAATCATCCAACCCTTAACGATTCCCAACGGATCGAGACCGTCGGGTCGATGGATATCAAAATAGCCGCTGGTGTCTTTTTTGGTCGCTTCGGCCAGAGCTAAAACATATCGCAGAGTCGGACTAGCTTGGTGAATAGAAATCTCTCCGCGGTTGATTCGGCTAATTTCACTGTCATCTCTAAAAGTGCTGAAAATTCGGTCGGCTTGATTAAAGATATTGTAAACGGTCTGAAAATCTGCTCGCCTTATCCCATTACCGATAATCTCGACGGTGACTGGCATCGTCAGCATTGTTCTCGAGCGGCGCATCTTAGGAAGCTTGCTGGAGGGCGGAAGAGAGCGACTGCTGAAAAGCGCCGCTGGTGGCGGTGGCGCCGGAGACGATATCGACGTTGGCGCTTTGGGCTTGGATAGCTTCCTGCGTCAGGTACGGCATTGCCTGCGAGTTAATTTGACGCGAGGTATTGCGATCCTGGGGATAATCGAGGAATTTGACGTCGGTAATCTTACCGCCGGCAATCGTTACCTGTACTTGGACGTTGCCGTAAAAAGCATCAGCGACGCTGCCAGTATACGTTCCGTTTTTATAACCACTTGCCGGAACGGAGCTCGGAATGCTTGAGTTGGTATTAGACGAACCGTTTAAACCTGGAGCGCTGACGGTTCCCACAGACGTGCTCCCACTGCGACGAAGTGCCAGGACATAAATGCCAAATCCGGCTATCACCAAAAGAGATAGAAACATTTTTTTCATTTGATTTATCGTAGCTAAATGAGGCTGAAAATTAGCTTAATCTTGGCTTAAGATGGCTGCTGAAACCGAGACCAACTTTACAGTCTGCCCGTTAGCGCTTACATTTAGTTTATCAGCGATTACACAACCAAAGCCATGAGCAAACCAGTCAAGTGGGCGGTGTATGTTATCACCGGCCTGGCAGGGGTGTTTTTGGCTCTGGTGGTCTTTGCCAACATCAACGGCCAGGCTTTTGAAGATAGCTCCAGCCCCCAAGCTATCGAGCGGACGGTTGGCAATGCCATCAGTCAGCAACTCTTGCGCCAAATTGACAGCCAACTTCAGACGGCCAACCCTTGTCTGCAAACCGTAACCGCCAAACCGGCCAAGGCCGGCATTAGCTATAAGTACTACGACGCCTCGGTTGACAAAACACTCGTACCGGCTGGTCTAGTCCGGGTAGTAATTTTAAATGCCAACGACTATCAAGTCTCCATGGACTACAGCAACGACGGTTCCTGCCAGTATCGGCCCAAAAATTCTCAAGCGACCACCCAAAAAACTGGTCTAGCTGGTCCGTTTGTTCTCGACCCAGCCACCTCAAAGATCATCGCCAACACCTTCAGCAAGACCGATCAGAAAATTCAGACGGCTGCTCTGGCAGCGATAGACGTCAACAAACCAATCGGCAGTGGCACCTACACCCAAACCTTGGCCGAGAGCAATCCAACCTTCGACATTACTAAATGCTGCGCCTTACCCGCCTCGACCGCTAGCCAGCCTAACCCCGCCGGAGACTATAATGCTAGCCTTTAGTCACCAATGCCAACATTCAAGTAAAGGAAACTGTAATGTTGGCCTTTAGATTGCGTTTAACCTTTATTGTCGTCGGCTGCTTTGGTCTGACACTTTTCATCGCCCTAGCCACTCCGCTGGGCGGTAAACTCCGTGGGTATTTTATTAAAGACACTGCCCATTCTAGCGACCAACTAAATATTCCTGCTGAAGGTGACAGCGGCACGGTGGCGACCACTGATGGCCAGACGATTGCCTACGGCGATGCCACCCCGCCGGCTCAAACCAAGACGTCAACTGGCAAGATTACCGTCAAGAAAAAGAATAGTGGAAGCAGCGGATCGTCGTCGGGCAGCGGTAGTAATAGTAGCGATAGTAGTAGCGGCAATAGTAATAATAACAATGGTAGTGGCAATAATAACAATAACGGCGACAACAACGGTGACAATAATAACGGCAATAATAACAACCCGACTCTGCCGGTCGTGAATTTCTCCTCTAGCGATCAGGCCTTACCCGAGAGCGCCGGCACAGTGATGCTGACCGTCGGGCTGTCCAGCTCGCCGGATAATCCGGTGACGATTCCCTATTCCATTACCGGCTCGGCCACCGGCGGCGGTACCGATTACACCGACCCGGGCAGTAGCCTAACAATTCCCGCCCATGTAACTAGCGGCGATATCACCTTTCAGGTCATTAACCATAATATTAGCGGGCCGGATAAAACGGTTGTTTTTACTCTTCAAACACCGACCAGCGCCACTCTCGGCACCGCCATCACCAATACTGTCACTATTACCTATAACGACAGCCCGCCGGCCTGCAGTCGACTCGACGAAGACAACTCAATCTGGATTAATGCCGGCATCCAACAGGCTATTGCCGACGGCCAAACTTCTTACTATCTACCGGCCTGTACCTACCGAATCGACTCCAATATTCAAATCCCCTACGGCACGAGTAATTTTAAGCTCTATGGCGCCGGTAAAGACAAAACTGTTTTTGTTACCCCGAACGTTCGTCTCGATAACACCAATGCCGCCATTACCGTGGGTATGACTATCTCGGGAATGTGGGGTGTGCCCGGCCAGACTCGCGGTGTCGAAGGCGGCGATGGTTGGCTTATTCAACAAGCTCACCAAGGCGACACCACCCTAACGATCAAAGGTGGCCAACAGGCTTTCGTTGGTGCCGGTAAGGCTTTTGCTCTCTGGGACGAGACTTGTGTCACTAGCAAAAAAGCCCCCTGGTGCATCTATTACACCGGCGAGATTGTCCACTCGACGGGTTACAACCCGGACACTGGGGTGGTGACCTTAGACATTCCAATCGGTCGTGACTACAGCGAGGTCAACAAGGCTACTCTTGGTTACGCCAGTAGTTTGAACAAAAACATCACCATCCAAGGTTTGGGGTTTGACGGCAAGTTCGGTGATGCTGGTGACGCCTCGTTCGGTTTTATTTCGGCCAATCTCGTGGAAAACCTTACTATTAGCGACGTCCGAGTCAAGAATTTCTCCAACGCCGCCATCCAGATAACGCTCTGCCGCAACGTCAACGCCAGTGATGGCATCATTAGCGATGCCTCTTCCAGCGGTGCCGGGGCTGGTTACGGCTTCAGTGTCGACCGCTCCCGTTTTGGCAATATCTCCAATTGGCAGTCGATTGGCGGAGTCACCGGCATTAGGCATGGGATAATTATGCATGCCGGAGCCGTCGACTATACTACCACTGATACCGAGGTCAGCGGTTTCGATTCTCACGGCATGAATAGCCGGCGAATTCTTTTGGAAAACTGCCGCGGCAACAGCGACATCTCTTTGGGCAATGCCGCTTGGCTGGACGGTGACGAGGTGACAGTCGATAACTGTACCTTCAACGGAGGGACGTTAAGCTTCTCGCCGTATCCGTTTATTATCGAAAACAGTCACCTGACGGACGCGGTCAGTTTCTATTCTGACCACGACTATACCCTGGCCGACGTCGAGTTTCTTAACGACACCTTCGATCGGTCGACTGATTCCTACTACGACTTCCTGTTTTTGAGTGGGCCATTTGGCAAGTTGAAGTTTGATCACTCGACATTTGCTGGTGCCAGGTTTGAAATTAATCAAATCGGTGAACAGCTCGACCCGTCAATTTACGGACCGGTGGAAATCACCAACTCCGCCTTTAATATTAGCAATCCAGATTTCGTGGCTCTGCAGGTTTCCAACGGTGCTCCGCCGGTGGAAGGCGTCACTCGAGCCCCGATGAATCTAACATTCAACAACAACACCATCACCTACAATGTGCCGGGCTCCAACCACGTGGCCGTCAATGTCTTGGCCAACGCCATCGGCACCCTGGTGATGAACAACAACACCCTTGTTTCCCCAGCCGCTACTAACTTCTACTGGGCTGATCCGGCTACCCAGATGACCATTACCCAAAGCGGCAACCAAATCGTCCGGCCGTAACCTCGAAGTCAAGAATTCCCGCTAGACCCTTGATTTTTCAGGTAATATATAGTATAGTCTCGGTGTACATTAAACAAGTATTGAGGTGAGCTTTTTAAGAACAATAATTGTTCTTAGGTAACTCATCTCAATCATGAGAGAGAACACGACCGCGGCAAGAAGCCGCAAGGAGATTGATGACGGTGAGAACTGATCACGATCAAGAAATCGACGTTACCGGCAAGATCGAGCAAATGGCCGATCTAACTCGGCACTCGGCTCGCAAGGCTCTCAAGGAGGGTACGTTGACTCCGGATATGCTGCAAAGCATCAACGAGAACGGCGGCCTCTTCCTGGAGCTGGCAATGCCCGAGCTCATCAGAATCATGGTGAAGATCGGGATGATCGGCAAGATGATCGACTCGGCTCTTCTCGAGCCCTTCACGATGGTTTCGTACCCGGCGGTCGAGGCGTTTAGTGCCAAGGAGAAGTTTGCCATAGGCACCCAAGATGGTGTCGTTATCGGCTGGCTTGGAGACAACTTCAAAAAGCACTTTTCGGGCAAGAATGAAATCGACGTGCCGGCACAGCAACTGCGAGTCCATAGGCTTCGCAAAAACTCTGTCGACGGTCTGATTATCAAGGAGCTCGGCGGCGAAGAAATCGTCGAAACCAACCTAGCGACGATGTTCGGAGCGATGGAGAAGCAAGGCGCAGGCCAAGCGGGTGATCTGCTCGTCAATGGCTATGCCAACATCTTCTACATCCGCGACGATGCCGGAACTATCTGGGCCGTCCGCTGCGACTGGTGCTCCGACTGCCGCTGCTGGTTTGTCGAGGCCTATCCGCTCACGGGCCCGCGTGATTGGCGCGCTGACAGCCAGGTCTTCTCTCGCTGATTCTGAGTCCTCTGATCCTTCGGAATTTTGGGATTCTTCGACCCTTTGGCTCTTTGACCCTTCCAAAATCTTGGATGCGGTCAGAGAGCCTTTTTGTTACAATACTGGCGAACTCGTGAAGTCAACGGTCAGCTCTCGACCCAGCTCGAGCCAAGCGGCTTTTGGCCACGCTTCAAACTATTTGTATTTTGAGAATCGCCCTGGATACGTCTTAGGCAAGTGTAAGAACAAAAGTTTTAACAAAAAAGAAAGAATCGGTACTGCTCCATAAGGAACTTCGACGTTCCGCATGAAATACAGCGAAGCGATATTTATTTGCTCGCAGTGATAATAGATGGGGAGTAGTGCGGATCTGGGCCGTCAACTGCAACTGGAACTCCGACAACCGCTACTGGAATGTCGAGGCCAATCCGATCACGAACCCGAATGATTGGAACGCTGACAACCAGGTCTTCTCTCGCGACTCACTTCTTTTCTTCCGCTTCCAGAGCGGAAGTTTTTGCAATTAAACCCTTTCGCCAACCTCCAACCATCTTACCGATTTCTTCTATATCTTGGCCGTAGGCGGAGAATTGTCTGTTAGGAATTAACTTTAGTTCCCAGCACAGCTGGAAGAAGAACCGTAGAGAGTCAACCTTGACTAGTGTTTCTCCTAGCAGTGCCACTTTTGCAGACAGTTGAGAGAATGAAGCACGATGCAATGACTCGAGTATGTCAATCAATAACGTATCAACTTTTTGCCCCAAACCATATCGCTCGCTTCTCGGGATGTTCCTCTGAATCGTGATCCAAACTTTGTAAAAAGTTCTAACTTTTTCAATAACTGGTGGAAAAGTCGGGGGGGGGTAGAATTTGGATTATGAGATTTGTAATTAGTCATAAATATGAAGAAATAATCTCTTTAGCTAATCTTCTATTAGCCTGGGAAGAATTCGCTAGAGAGAAAAAGAATAGGATAGATGTGCGAATTTTCTCTAAAACCCTCCTTCGCAACATCACATCTCTACATCGGGATCTTACCAGTAATACCTATCACCATTCAAGCTACGAGGCTTTTAACATAACAGATCCTAAGCCTCGCCATATCCATAAGGCCACAGTTAGAGACAGATTGCTTCATCGAGCGCTTCACCGAATTCTCTACCCCGCTTTTGATGAGACATTTATTCACGACAGTTACTCGTGTCGTAGCGGCAAGGGTACGCATAAAGCCTTTGAGCGTTTGGTATATTTTGCTCGAAAAATCAGTCGGAATTATGCCGAGCCTTGCTGGGCGTTGAAGATGGATATTCGGAAATTTTTTGATTCAATCGACCACAAGATTCTTTTTAACCTACTCAAACGAAGAATCGACGACCCTGATCTGCTGTATGTCATATATGACATACTCAAAAGTTTTGAACATAGTTATGGCAAGGGTCTACCGCTTGGCAACTTGACCTCCCAACTTTTTGCTAATATTTATATGGATCCACTGGACAAATTTGTTAAACATAAACTCAAGGTTAAATATTATCTGCGTTATGCCGATGACTTTACGATCCTTTCCCAAAATCCTGACGAGCTTATGGGCTACTTTATCGAAATCAACACATTTTTAAAAACCGAGCTCAAACTTCAAATCCACCCAGCCAAAATTACGCTAAGAAAGCTTAACCAGGGCATCGACTTCGTTGGCTATATTGCTCTGCCTCATTACCAAATCCCCAGGCGAAAGACCGTTCGGAGAATCTTCAAAAACGTAAGAAAATTGTCCCACGAAGAGCTAGAAAAATCGCTGCCTTCTTACTGCGGCTATTTAAGCCACGTTTCGTCTCGTGGGCTCGTAGGACAATTAGAGGCCGAGGTTGTGAAGAAAATTTATCGGGTCAACCCAACCGGATAAATCGGTTTTGTTTTGAACATAGCCTAGAATATTAATTGAATTGTCAGCGCGAATGGCAAAATGCAGATGACGACGTTCGCCGTCGGTCTCGCTCGTGTAGCCGGTGCCAAGGACGGCAATTTGCTGACCCTTGGTAACCTTAGTGCCAACGGCCGTCAGGCTAGAGGGTCGCAAGTGGCCGTAAATCGCCGTTCGGCTGACACCGTTTGCGGTGAATCTCAAAACCATCACTCCGCCATAACCGCTGGCGGTTCGCGACAAGACAATTTCCCCGTCGGCAATGGCGTAGACCGGTACGTCGGTGGTCGTGTCGGTATACTCGACGTCAACGCCGGTGTGGTAACCGGTGAAACGCTCCGGCTGAACTGGTGAAGTGGCCGGAGTAATATACATTCCAAAGGTTTTTTTGGTGATTCGCGAATAAAAATCAGCAATCGGCAGGGCGTAAGCGGCTTGGGTCGGGGTTGAGGTTGTCGGCGAGGTGTTGGTGGCCGATGGGGCTGTATCCGAGTTAGGCGAAGCAGCCGGGGAAGTGCTAGGGGTTGTTGCCAAACGATGAAGATGCTCCGTATACAATATATTGTATACGGCAGCCACTCCTCCTAAAACGATAATCGTCCGTGCTACCAGCAGCCAAGTTCGCATTACCTAAGTTTAACGAAATTTTTGGCAATTCTTCTAGCAGATTGTCCATTGAACCGACGACGTTGAGATGGTGTAGTGTATATTACTAGGTGAGGAGAAAAATAAATGGGAAAAACGTTAACTTGGATTATTGTTTTGATAATTATCATCGGCGGTGGGTGGCTGATTTATCGGCATTACTACCCGAACGGCTACAGCACGTCGTCAAGTAGTAATAGCTCGACTACGACTAGCACAACGAGCTCGACTCCGAGCGCCACCAACTCGGTCTCGATTATGGGCATGGCCTTTCAGCCAGCCGACATTACCGTGGCTGCTGGTACAGCGGTGACTTGGACCAACAATGACACTGTGGCGCACACGGTTACGGAAAGTGATGGCCAGACTGGCCCGACTTCAGGCACGCTCAACCCCGGCCAGACCTATACTTTCACGTTTGCCAATGCCGGTACTTTCGCCTACCACTGCACGATTCACTCCAGCATGACTGGAACGGTGACGGTTACTCAATAAGAAACGATTTCGTCTAAAAAATCTGCCCCCGAAACGGGGCAGATTTTGGGTTACATTTCCTCTAAAATGAAGGGAGTATGCGTATACTGCTTGGGACACTCTCCTACCCGCCTAACATTTCCGGCGTGGCCGTTTCGGTGGAGATTTTGGCCAAGTTTCTGGCCGAACAAGGTCACGAAGTCCATGTGGTTGTCCCTAATACCGGTTCCAAAACCGCCGCTGGCGAAAAAATTGACGGCATAATTATTCACCGCGTTCGAGCCTTTTCCAACCCAATTCGCCCAGGTTTTTATCTGCCGTTTTTCACCAAGACACTTACCAGGCGACTGATTGATGAGATTAAGCCGGATGTTGTTCATGTTCATGACCCGATGGCTATGAGCCGCTATTTGCAGTACTGGGCCAACCGGCGCGATATACCGACGATTGTCTCCAACCACTTTATGCTTGATTACATTATTAGCTATATTCCCAAGCCTTTGAAAAATATTACCCGGCCGTACCTGACAAGCTGGATTGTCAGATTCTACAATCGCTGTCAGACTGTCATCGCTCCTAGTGAAACGGTAGCTAACTATCTTCGGCAGCTCGGGGTAACCGTGCCAGTTCGGGCTTTAAGCAACGGCGTTGATTTGGAAAGATTTTTCGCCGTCTACAATCCGACCCTAACGCGAACCCAGTTTGGTTTGAGTGAAGCGCCGATAATTCTCTACGTCGGTCGGCTGGATCGCGATAAATCGATCGATGTTTTGATAAGGGCTCTTGAGGTGATTCGCCAAAAAGCCTGGGCTCAACTGGTTATAGTTGGTGGCGGTCGGCAGAAAAACCGTTTCGTGCGGCAGGTCAAAAAGCTTAATTTTGAACGCGATGTCAGCTTTGTCGGGTCGATTCCTCACAAAAACGAGAAGTTGGTGGCTCTTTACGACGCGGCGGCGGTTTTTGTGATGCCGTCCTCAATCGAGACGCAGTCAATCGTAACTCTGGAAGCGATGGCGGCCAGCCGACCAGTAGTAGCCGCTCGAGGCGGAGCCTTGATGGAGCTGGTAAAAGACCGTCAGAACGGTTTGATGTTCGAGCCAAACCATCCAGAAGAATTGGCCGAGAAGGTGGTGGAGCTGCTTAAAGATTCGAAATTGTGTGCTAAACTTGCCAGAGGCGGCGTGGAAACCGCCACCAGACATGGGTTAACCAAAAGTTTGGCTCTGTTCCAAAAATTATATGAAGAAGTGGCTTAATTGGCAGGCAGCAATCATCGGGGCGATTTTAATAGTCTGTGGCGGGCTGATTTATTACGTTCGGAGTTTCGATGCCCTACCGCAGTCGAGCCACGTTTTGTTCGACGAAATTCCGGCTATCAAATCAACTGACAAATTAATGGTCATCTCGCCGCACCAAGACGACGAGACTATCGGTGCCGGTGGCCTGATTGAGCGAGCCCTCTCTTCAGGCGCCCAAGTCGAGGTGGTTTTTGCTACCGACGGCAACAAGCACGGGCTGGCGGCCACTCGAGCTGTCGAGGCTCAAACCGCCGATAAAAATTTGGGTTTACCAGCCAGCCAGCTGGTTTTTCTAAATTTTCCTGACGGAAATCTCGCTGCCCAGACTGATTTCCCAGCCAAACTCTCGGCTGAAATTACCAAGTTTCAACCGACTCTGGTTGCGACGACTCTGCCGGAGGATACCCATCCGGATCACGCCGCCTGCGGGCAAGTTGTTTTGGATCTCTGGCGTGGTGGCGTCAGTTGGCAGCCGATGTTTTTCTTGGTGCACTACCATGGCTATCCGCGTCCAATGGATGTCCAGCCCAACAGCTACCTTCTACCGCCGCTACACTTAATTAACACCGAGTACGACTGGCAGATACTGACATTGACCGAGAACGAGCAGGCCACCAAACACCAGTCGATTGCCGATTATCACAGCCAACTAAGTCTGACCAATCCAGTATTGCGCCAGCTTCTGTGGCTCTTTGACCGCAAGAACGAACTCTTCGCCGTTCCCAATAAATAGATGCCTCTTTTTCACTTTATCCACCACCTGACACGTTTTGGGCTACTGGGAGTGACCAGCTCGATGATTATTGAAAAT
>DATKGP010000016.1:0-14654 GCA_035510775.1 Saccharimonadales bacterium (SeqCode) | reverse complement strand
GGGGAGTATCGGGCGATATTCGTTTTGGTATATCTATTGGTTAATTACCGACGCCCATATTCTGGGAGCGGTGATTGCCTACGGCATCGGTTTTTGGCTGCGCGAGTTTACCGAACATGTCTTTGGCCAGGGTAAGGGTTTTAAAAAAGCTCGAGCAAAATTGCTTGACTGGTACGGCCATTATGGCTCGGTGATTGTCTTTGCCGCTCGCTTGGTCGGCTACGTCCGGCCGTGGTCATCGCTGATTGCCGGCTTTGCCGAGTTTGCTTTCTGGCCGTTTCTCCTTTGGAGCTCTCTCGGCACTCTGATTTTTGTCTACGTGACGATGAAAGTCACCGCCGTTTTGGTCATCGCTTGGCAGCATTTTCCCTTCGGCCACATTATTATTAGCCTGCTCATTGCCTTAGGCTTTTTTGCCTTTTTGTTTTTTGCCCGCCGCAAAAGCAAATCCGCGTCCTAAACCCTGCTATTAAATCGGTTGGTTTTGCGACACAATGTGGGCGATGTCAAAGAAATCGCCCTAGGCGGTGTTTGTCAAAAATGTCATTGCTAAGCAAATTTCTCCTGTTAATCTTAAACCTCAAGTAAGAAAGGAGATAAATGAATAAAGTTGTGCATTTTGAGATTCCGGCCGATGATTTGGAGCGAGCCAAAAAGTTTTACGGTTCAACATTTGGCTGGCAGTTGAAAGACGAGCCGGAGATGGATTACGTCATTGCCCGTACCGTTGAGGCCGATGATAAGGGTGTGCCCAAGGAGCCAGGTGCTATTAACGGCGGCATGGCTAAACGTGACGGCATCGTCAAAGTTCCTAGTTTCGCCATCGATGTTAGCGATATCGACGAGGTGCTCGAAACGATTAAGGCTGCGGGTGGCGAAGTCGTTAGAGAAAAAACTTCAGTCGGCGAAATGGGCTCAATCGCCTACTTCAAAGACACTGAAGGCAATCTCTTGAGCCTGTGGCAGAACGCCTAAAAGTTGCGAATATATCTAAAGCAAAAAGGCAGGCGCGAGGCGTCTGTCTTTTTGGTAATATGACTGTTAGAAGAATAATAAAAAGGGGGGTTGAGTATGTCAATTGTTGAAGAGTCAGAGTTCAAAGGTAACGCGATGATAGTTCTTAAAAACGACGAAGAGGACAAATATCCGTTTCAGTTCGGCGTCAAGAAGGCAAAGCTCGTTTTAGAAAATATCGACGCAATCAAAGCCTTCGTCGAAAAGAACGACAAGTAGCCTTTATTGCTACATCGGCCTTAGCGTACCGGCAAAGATTTGCCAGGCTAGCAAGGATTTAGCGATTAAACTCAAGAGAATGTACATTCGCTCGCCGAACAGGTAGTCGTGCCATGGCCCGAGTCGTTTGTACTGCAGATACATATTGACGGCGAAAGCATTGAAGAAGATGAAGATTGAGACGTAAATCCAGTAGACGAAGGTCGGAATGGCGTTGTTGGTTTCACTTGCCGCGCCTAGGAAATATATTAGAATAGCAAGCCACGGCAAGATTCCAGCCAACGATCCAACCCAGAAAGCGGTCATATCCGGATTCTCGGCGTCACGATTTTGTTTCTCCATAACCAAGCCGCAGAGGTTCATTACTGCTGTTAGGCCAAACATCAAAAGTAATGTTGAGGCGTCGTAGATGCCGGAGAGCGCTCCGATTAGAATAATCATCAGCGAAGCCGAGAGCGAATATTCAATCCAGCGCGCCTTGTTGACATGAAGAGTTAAGTTGTTGGCGTAGGTTTTATAGTAGAACGTTCCGATAACGAAGTGGAACAGAGCCGAAAGGAAGAAGAAAGCCGCTACCCAATAACCGAAACGTAAATCGAAAACAGTTCTGGTCATGGTTTCGAGCGTTTGGGTGTAGACGTTAAATTTTAGAAAATTGGTCGTGACCGTTATAAAGAAATTGTTGCTCAAAATTACTACGGCGATACCTTGAGCCAAGTGCAAAAGTCCCATCAAAAGATTGTACGTGCGCAAACGTCGCATCGTTCTCGATTGCTCCGGCGCCATTGGCGCTGTTGTTAAATCCATTTCCCTCCTTATTTATAGTGTACTAACGCTTGGCTGAATGTCGAGTAAAGAATTCAGAACTTACTTGTTAGTGGGCTGCCAAGACCAGTAACGTAATCGTAGTGTTTCCGGGCGCTACAGTAGAAGCCGCAAGAGCCGTTCGAGCCGGTGGTGATATCGCGGAAGTACTGACCGTTGCTGGCCGAGGCCTTGTCGGTGTAGAACTTGCCGTTGTCGGCTGACAAACCAAGCGATTTGATGGCCGCCCATTGCGGAGCGCCGGCGCTGGTGCCGCCAAAAACATACCAACCGTTCTTGGTTGATTTCTGGGTCGAGCGGTAAACAGAGAAACCGGAACTGGGATCAGCGTTGTAACTGACGTCGGGAATTGCTCGGTGACCGTTAGCTTGGCTGATATTGTAATCAGCTTGGTAGCTGGGTTCTTTCTCGTAAGCGCTCACCCCGCCGCCGCTGCCACTCCAGGCTGTCTCGCTCGTTAATTTCCTGCTAGAAAAATTGATGTGAGTACCACCGACGGCCACCACGTTCGGCGAAGCGGCCGGCCAGCTAGCGCCAGTGCCGTTATCGCCGCTTGAAGCAAAAAAGGTTATTTTTCCGCCGGAACTGGTGAAATGACTATCAAGCGTGGTTTCGTCGGAGAATTCGGCGCCGCCCCAGCTCATCGAAACCGCCACGACGTCAGAGCGCGAGCGGGCATAATCAACAGCGGCAATTAAATTAGCACCGCTCGGCGTTTTAGCTTCGACCAAAAGAATCTTGGCGCTCGGGGCGATGGCGTGCGACCATTCGACGTCGAGCGAGGTTTCCATCGACCAGCCGGAGTTGTAAGTACTGCCCAGAGAGTGAATTTCCAGACATTTGTTGGCGGTTGTGCAAGCGGGCAAATTATATTGGGTGCTAAAAACTCCCAGATCGTGTTCGATGGTAGTGTCGTTGTAGGCGCCGATAATGGCGATTGTGCCGTGACCGCCAGAAGTCGGCAAGTTATAGGCGGCTTTAATTTGGCTGGGCGACAGACCGCTGGGTTTGTTGCTGGCCGAACCAAACTGATGGATTGGCGGTTTGCCCTTAAAGTTGGCAAAGTGATAGGCGGCGTCTGTGCTTCCGGGTGGCAAACCCAAGACTGTTACGAATACCAGAGCCAGACCGAACAAAAACCATTTTATCATTTTCCCTCCTCATGAAAATCGTAACACAAACCGAACATAAAACGTACAAATGTCAAGTGTCGGCATACTTCATTTGAGCTTGGTTGAAAGGTTCTTGAAATTGTGTTCCAACAGGCCTAGGATTAGGCCAAATGACAAACAATATATGGTATCCGATACTGGGCGTGGTGGTGGTGATACTACTTGGCGGGATTCGGGCCGTCAAAGAGTATGAACGTTTGGTAGTCTTTTTCTTGGGGAAATTCAAAAATGTTCGCGGTCCGGGACTAACTTATGTAATCCCTTTGTTTGAACGCGCCACTAAGGCCAGTTTCCGGATCGTCACTATGGCGATTCCGTCCCAGAAAATTATCACTCGCGACAATGTCTCGATTGATATTGCCGCCGTCGCCTACTTCAAAGTGATTGATCCGGAAAAATCCGTCATCGCTATTGAAAACGTCGAGAGCGCCGTCAATCAAATCAGTCAGACGACCGTTCGAAATGTCATCGGTCAGTTTATGCTCGACCAGCTTTTAGCTAAAACCGCCGATATCAATGGCCAGATTAAAGAAGTCATCGATAGCCATACTGAGGCATGGGGTGTGCAAGTGACGGCGGTGGAAATTAAAGACATTACGTTGCCAGAGAATATGCAGCGGGCCATGGCCAAAGAAGCCGAAGCCGAACGTGAACGTCGAGCTAAAATCGTCGCCGCCGAAGGTGAGATGCAGGCGGCCACCAAACTAGGAGAGGCTTCGGATATTATTTCCAAACACCCGATTGCCCTTCAACTTCGCACCTTGCAAACCTTGTCGGAAATCAGCGCCGAAAAGAATTCGACCATTATTTTCCCGGCTCAATTTATGTCTACTCTGCAGGACGTAATTCAAACCGTTAAAAAGGACTTGCTTAGCTGATGATTACTAAAAAACCGTGGTTTGGGCCGAAATATTTGGGTTGGGGCTGGCGACCGATAACCTGGGAAGGCTGGCTGGCGCTATTGATTTGGCTAGGGTTACTTTTATTGGCGGTTCACTTTTTTGGTGTTAACTGGCTAATTATCGTCGGGCTGGTTATTGTTCTGTGCGTTTTTTGTTATCTGACCGGCGGCAAACCAGGTTCCGAGTGGCTCAAGTAAATTGGTACAATTAGGCTATGGAAAAAAATAGCCAGGTTGTTCATCCGAGAGAATTGTTGAAGCCAAAAAGCGACAACGGTTTTATTAAAGCCAATCACGCGGTACTCGATTTTTTCGCCAACAACGTTCTGGCCTCAATGATTATGTTCGACATCGCCTTAATTGTTCCTTTGTTGATAATCCCGCTTCCTGATAGCGTCAAAATTACCCTTGGAGTAATCTCCGGTAGCTGGATTCAGTGGTGGGCATTGCACGCCATTCAGCGAACCAACATGAAAGCCGACCAGTTGCGCGCCGCCAAGGCCGATGCCGACCATCAAGCCCTAACTCACATCGCCAACACCGTTGACGAAATACTGAAGAATTCCCCGAAAAACAGCTAAATTCACTTCCCTTACCAGTCTTTTGATTTCCACCTATCAGCCGTGATAAAATAATTCTCGCGGCCTTGTAGGCAGAGCCGCTCTGGACTGACCGTGCAAGGCTGAAGGAGACTATGGCCGAAGATACCGAAAAGCAAGAAGATCTGAAGCCTCCAGCTGCCGCCGAAGATGCGGTAGCCACCCAAGAGCCGGAAGCGACGGAAACGGACGCTCAAGCTGAAGCCCAGGCCTCGGGAGAAGCATCTACGGATGCCGAGCCCGAGAAAGAGGGACCTGAAGAGCCAGCTGGAGACGCCCCAACCGGAGCCGCGCCGGAAACCGGACCAAGCGAAGAAGCCGAACTCGCCGCCGAAGAAAAACCGGCCGAGTAAGGCAATCTCGCCAATCCAACCCTAGCCGACTCCCAGTGTGGGGTCGGCTTACTCTTTGCTTCCTGGTTAACTAAGTAGAATTCCGCCGTCGACGACGATTTGTTCGCCGGTCATATAACTGGCAAGGTCACTGGCCAAAAAGAGAGCGACTTTGCCGATGTCGTCCGGTATGCCAATTCGCCCCATCGGAATTTTACTGATAAAGGCTTCGGTCTGTTTTTTGAGCGTTTCGGCGTCGACCGCTGGCTCGGTTGCTTCCGATGCCGCCGCGCCAGGAGTTTGAATGCTGCCCGGAGCGATGGCATTAACCCAAATTTTGTCTGGCGCTAGCTCCAAGGCCGAGCTCTTAGTGAAACCCCAGACCCCGTGTTTGGAAGCGTCGTAGAGGCTCAAGCCGACCATCGATGGGTGGAGCGCGTCAATCGAGGTAATATTAATTATCCTACCGCCGCCCTGCTGTTTCATCACCTCGCTAGCATATTTGGTTGTCAGAAAAACGCTCTGTAAATTGACGCGGATAACCTTTTCAAAGTCGGCTGTGGTAATCTCGGCCACCGACTTCGCCGGATAAATACCAGCGTTATTGACCAAGATATCGATTCGGCCAAACTTTTCCCGGCAGGCGGCGACCATTTTCTGAACGTCGGCTTCGCTGGAGACGTCAACTCGCAGTGCCTCGACCTTCCAGCCCTTGCTCGATAATTCTTGGGCAGTTGTTTGGGCGACTTGCTCGTTCATATCGGCGATCAGAACCGTTGCCCCGGCCTCGGCCAAACGAGCAACAATCCCTTGGCCGATACCCATCGCTCCGCCGGTGACGATGGCAACCTTACTCGTCAAATCGATTAACTGGGTCAGCGGAGATAGCTTCATAACTTAAACTTTACTCTTGCGCCAACGATTGTCGAGGGATTAGTTGGCGGTCTTTTTGGGGTCCGAATTTTGGGAATCGCAGTCCGGTTTGAGCTAGACTAAATTCTCGGTTTTCTAGCCCGTATGTCTATTTATTTAAACCCAGTTGCTGACGCATTTGGTCGTGAGCGGCAATTGAGTCGAGGCCGTCGAAAACACCGTTGCAAATTTTGGGGAATTGGTTCTTGTCGGCGTAAGCCTCAAGAGTGGTATTAGCCCAAATCGCATCTAGTCGCGCCAGCGAACTGGAATCAAAATATGTCAACGGGCAGAGCGTCAGCTCACCGTCGTGAGAGGTTTGGAATGACCAGTGAGTCATAAAGTCGCTGTTGCCTTTGTCGTGCGGATGGCCGATCGAGTCGCCTTGCTTAACTTGGCTACCTACCGCTAGCGTTTGGTTGTAGTCAACCAACTCTCCGTAGTTGGCGACGAACTGCCCGTTTGTCGATTGAATTAAAACGACCCAATAGGCCGTACCGTCTGAAGATTCGTTCTTGTCTTTAGAAATTGACGTAACTGCGCCGTCAAAACTGGCAGTTAAAACTGGTTGAACGTGCCAGAAAAAGTCGATTCCCGGGTGGCCAATCGGAGCCGAGTGATGAACCGTTTCGCCCATCGGCATAATACCGTACGGGTCGTTGCTGGCCGGAAATGGCAAGGATATGCTGATGCGTTGTTCGGGAGCGTTTGAGTTTGACTGATTAGAATTGTTTGAGTTATTGCCTGTTTTTGGGTGAACCACGAAAGTCATAATTGCCCAAGTACCGCCGAGGCCAACTATCACAATTAGCCCGACCCACCAAAACCTTTTGATGAATGCCATTACCCCTCCTCAACTAAACTGTAACATAATATTCAGTCTTAATTCAGAGTTTTTCTTTACTATGTCCTGCGAGTGTCGAATTCTTTTTTCCTTCATGGCTTTACTCCAAGTTTGTCGGCGAGTAGAGCGGAAACAGGAGGGAAAATGTTTTGCCCAAAGTGTGGTACTAAACTGGAAGAAGACGCGAAATTCTGCAAAAAATGCAGCCAGGCAACTTTGGAAGTTAAAAAAGACGACAAGCCCGCACCGGTAGTTGCCGAACAGAAAAAACCGGCTGGTTGTTCCAGGGGGTGCGGCTGTATCGGTCTTGTTTTTCTACTCATTACCTATTTGAGTATTGTTGGATATCTGCACAATCAAATAAATGGTTCATGGGAATTAAGGGTGGCTTTTTATTTTTTCGGGGCTTTCTTCGTGGTGATTTTCGGCTGGTTAATCTTTCGACCGAGAAAGAAACCAGCTATCCAGACCCCAGATCAGACTTCACATACCAATACCTCCCTCGAAAAATTTCGACAATCCAGACTAGCCAATGTTTTATCAGTTATTATTACCATCGGGGCGATTTCAGCGGTCGCGTTTATCATCTTTCACAACTTTAAAAACTTCCACATTAATACTACCGATGACAATGGCGGGACTGTTATCCCTTCGAGTTCGTCAGCAAAAAGCTGGGACGGCTACTATACGACTACTATGACCAAACCAAATTGTGACTCGCCCATTGAGCTGGACGCCTTTAGCGTGACCGATGGCGCGGTAATGAATATGTATGGTTCCAACGCCAAGATCGGCCCGGCCGGAAAAGCCACGATGAATATGGGTTCGATGACCGCCAATTTCACTTTTTCCAGCGGCGGCGTTAGTGGCACTTGGTCTTCGAGCCGTTGTAGTGGGACTTTCTCTGGAACTAAACGCTGGTAGAAATATGAAAAAAATAATTTGGACAATCGTTCTTATAATAGTCGTCCTAATCGTTTGGGAGATTGTGTATTCTTTGTTCTTCCGCACTTGTGGCTCCGGCCCAAGCTGCTAAGTTTCTGCTCCCCAACCAGTTGGTCCACCGTCCGTCAACCGATGAAGGTGGAGTTGGTCTTGGTGAAACGAAAAACCGCCCGGTGAAGGGCGGCCTTTCATTCTTTCACTATCGTTCTAGCGAATTAGTCCTGCTTGATGGAGGAGTAATACAACTACACCTAGGCTGACTAGGAACAGTCCTAAGCCTACGGGTGAGCCCCAGCTAAACCAAGACATGTAAGCTCGCCACGGGAAATTCTTCCCTGCCCAGTCCGCCCACTCTTCGTTAGATCTCTGATCTGTCTCTTTGTCCATGTTTCGCCTTTCTAATTAACCAATATTTAGAAACTATCTACTCGACCTTTTTAGATAGCGGGCCTTTGATTTTAAATATATTGGTCTTCTTATATTCCCCAAAGGTAGGGGAGAAGTTAATCCAACAGCTAGATTGTACCCTTGAACTAGGCCCAAGCCAAGAACTATTTCAAGAACACACATTGAAAACCAAATGGTGGTTGATAATGTTAAGGTTATAAAAATGAAAAATATTGCGACCAACGGCGAATCGCCGACGAAATTGATTGATGAACGAATTAAAGAGCTCGACGATTGGCGTGGTGCATTGCTTGCAAATCTTCGTTCGCTAATAAAAGAGGCCGATCCCGAAGTTGTCGAGGAGTGGAAATGGGGCATCCCGGTTTGGTCTCGCGACGGGTTAATCTGCACCGGCGAAACTTATAAAAGCGCGGTGAAACTGACTTTCGCCAAAGGCGCGAAAGTTGACGACCCTTCCAAACTTTTCAATTCTAGCCTTGAGGGCAACACCCGCCGCGCGATTGATTTTCACGATGGCGACAAAATAAATGAGACTGCCTTCAAAACCCTCATCCGCGCCGCAATTTCTCTGAACAAATCGACTAGCTGAATTTACTCCGAGTCACCGAGTTCGGTAGGGTTCTGTTAGTCGTTGATGAATAGACTGTGCAAGAGGATAAAAAGGACGGTAGCTATGCCGACGAGAATGGATAGATAAACCAAAGCAGAACGTTCTTCGAATTTTTTTACCGCTATTACCCCAGTAATTAAAGCAATAATGCTGGCCGGGAATGCCACAGCCGCCGTCACGTCTGCCCAGTGATTATCAAAGCTAAGCACTTTAAGTAGCAAAACAAGCACGCAGGAAGTGGCAACAGCGACCAAGAAAAAGGCGTTCAATCCAACTGACCATTTACCTAAAGCAGTCTTGGGCATCAAATACATTATACGCCTTCCGGTTACCCCGCAGAAAATCGAACCCATTGCGAGCCGTTCAAACGAACCTGGGGCTTCTCTTTCGAATAGCAATCTGTTAAACATATTCAGGAGGGTGAAGCCCTTTAATATCTGGTTTGAAAACCAACAAGGAGCAGCATGAAAGATGATTATCACCAAACCCGAAGATATCATTGGGCTAGCGTTGCCGACAATTCACGTCGTGGCCGATAACATTCCCCAAGCCTGGGAGGAATCGGTAATTGCGACGTGGGAAATGGGCGTTGAGATTCGGACACAGTACGACAAGGTCGGTGACCCCCCCAGTCGCGATTGTTCTCTGATGATGACAATCCGGGATCCGTTCGCCGAACCGCGTATCCACCGAGGATTCCCGGGCGGCCTCAAAGATCTCGAGTCCTATCGACAGGAAGTTGTCGACGGAATTCATGACGACTGGGTCGACCCGAACAACCCAATCACGTGGCAGTACACTTACCACGAGCGAATCTGCAATTTCGACGTTCCCGGGCTCGAAAAGCCAATTAATCAGCTCGACTACATTGTCGAAGCCTTAGCTAAGGAGACGTTCACACGCCAAGCCCAAGCTGTGCTCTGGAAACCCTGGCTCGACCCGGGCGAAAAGTCGCCTTGCTGTCTCCAACGGATGTGGTTTCGCATTTTCAACGATGAACTGGTGGCGAATATCCACATTAGGTCGAACGACGCTTTCAAAGCGGCGTTTATGAACATCTACGCGTTCACCGACCTTCAGCGTGTCATCGCCGAGCGCGTCAGCGAAAAACTTGGCCGACCGATTAAGGTTGGGCAATACAACCACTTTGCCGACAGCTACCACATCTACGGTAGCTACTACGATCAGTTCGTAGGCTTCCTGAAACTAATCGGAAATCGCCCATGGGAAGAACGAACCTGGCGAACCGACGACGTTCAAGAATTCATCGATGAAGCGCGCGTTGAAATCGCCGCCGATTTGAGCGCGGAAAAGGCGAAACAAACCTCGTGAACCCAACCCAGTCCCCTGACTAGCTTCGGCCTGTCGGGGGATTACTTGCATCTTAAATTCGAAAAAATTTAAGATGAACTGGCCAGAGCGTAGTTCTGAATAATTACACTATAAGTTAGGGCAGTTTCCGCTCGTGCCGAATCCTCCCCCAAGTTAAGTTCGTCTGGGAGATTGTGAATAATATTACGAATGTAAGGTTTCAATTCTGTAATGGCAGTTTTGGATAGTCGATTTATTGCTTCATCTTTAAATCGTTCTGCCATCTTCGGCGAGCCATTTTGATAACCTGTGGCGACACGTTTTAAATCCATCACCGCCGAAAGTAGATTTAGTTTTGTTTCTTGGCTCATCCAATGATCTCTTTAAAAAAGTATTCAGTCAGTTCTCGAAATACTTTTCGCTTTGTCTCGCCCTGTATTTCGTTACTGCGGTTGTTTGCTTCAGGTCGGATATTTATCATCGAGTTGAAATCAATTATTTTGGTTTCTAAATCTATCCCGCCGCCCCAGAGGTCAGCTTGTTTCGAACCGTCCTCAAAGAGAATCTTTTCAGATTCGAAGTGGCGATTAGCTCCAGCAGAACAAACTTTTCGCTCGATATCAATGACGGTTTTGATATATATGTCGAACTCTTCACAGAGTTTGGTTATTTCGTCCTTGGTATAAGGGTGGGACGAATTGATAATCATTATCCCAATTCTACTCCCGAACCGGTTAATCCGCTATCAGTCACTGACGGAGGTGGAGTCGAGTTGAAAATGTGAACTGTCAAGGGAGGATTGAGTTCTGGCCGAAATAATCTAGAATGTGTCTATCGAACGCAAGCAAGCTTGCAGGAGCGTATTTATGGAAAGAACGATTGATGTCGGAGGCCGAACGTCGGCCAACTGCAACGATAAGAATATCTATTACTCGAAAGAGTTTAAACGATATTCTAAAGGCCAACACCCGCTGTTAGTTTTTGAGCTTGCGATGGAGCCCCCAATCGCCGAGAAAATCGAATGCGTGGAGATTGAAGAAATCAACGGTCACTACGCAATGGTCGATTTCAAGGGCTTGGCCATCATAGCTGGTCGAGAAGACCTGGTGGCGGTAAGAGGTGTTATCGCTAGCAACACGCACAGACTAGTGGAACTCTTCGAAATCATCAACTCGATCTGAATCGAAAAACAACCAAGACCCAACCCTGCCCCCTGTCGAGCTTCGGCTAGTCAGGGGATTTATTCTATTCAGGATCAGGAGGAAATTCAAATTGATTTCGACATATATAGCACTTATGGCCTTTTCCTATTAGGAGTTTAGCAAAAGTTGCAAGATGTGCTGAGCCGCAAACGAAAATGCCTTTTTGCTCGGTTGCTTTTTCAAGCACGTTTAGCCAATGTCTTTCTCTTTGGGGAAAATATTTTGCCTCCTCTTCACGAAAGAGCTGAATGTCGAACGTACGTCCATCTACACTAACTTTATTAATTATTTCTTGTTGTGTTGGTATGCCGAGCCTTTTTCTTTCGCAAAGTCCGGGATCACAGTAATAGTGTGAAACTTTTGTTTTTATTGCTAAGTTTTTTATCGTAGATTGAGAGATTTTATTCTTAACACACGCGGTACGACTGTATTCTTCGGCGATAAACTTTATACCTAATCGTCTGACTTCCGTTTCGAGATAATCAAGAAAATCCCGAGTAATTGAGTTCTCGTATCTAATATCTTGTTGCACCCCATGACTAATTCCTACCAAATATATCTCCATCAGGATAACTGGACAAGGTTGCTCGCCACTACGGTCTGGAACTTGCTAGCAGAGTAAATGAGACAAATGAGACACTATAAAAAAGGAAGTCTCATTTTTCTCGTTTTATTTGACTTCTAAAATACTTCCCGAGACAGTTGAAAATTACTCAAGGAAATTACCCGCCAAACTCTTGACTTTTCAGGTAAAATAAGGTAGAGTAACGACGCTTACAAAAAGCAACTGCTACCTTAACTTACTGGCGAGTACAAACGCAACTGGAGACAGCTGATGAAGACTGCTTCTGACAACAAAGAAAAGGTCACCGATGCTCAGCTTGCTGAGCTCAAGACGATGTTCGAGCGAACCGCTCGGAAAGCCGCACCCAACAAGGGAGCGGCTCAGACTCTGATCGGTCGGTGAGGAGAAGCCGAGAAGGCGATCCTACCGATCCTGGAGCAGCTGGCGATCGTCAACCCGTTCGCTACCGAGAAGGTCGCCCCTCATAAGGACTGGCGATACGACACCGCAGCGTTGCCCAATCTGGACACCCAGGTAGCCCGAATCATGGGCGCTATCCCTGGACCGGTCGGCATCGGCCACGCCCCTGCTTGGCAGGGTGAGATCACCGACAAGGCTGATGGCCTGATGGCGATCCCCTCTCTGCTTGATCTCGGGTTGATGTACGGCGTCGAAGACCCGCTTGGTCGTGGCTACGGTCAACTCCTCGAAAAGGTGTTGGCGAAGCTCGGCAAAGAGCGCGGCGGTAAGTTCTACAACTACCGCGAGGGTCAGCTCGGTCCCGATCGCATTCGACTCCACGAGGACGTTCGCAAACTTCGCGAGGAGCTCGAGAACGCCGTCCCCTACATCGAGCAGAAAGTCCGCTTCCTGATCGTTCCCGTTTCGACGGGTCGACATTACCAGGGCTTCTCCCCGCGCAACGCGCGTGTCGATGCCTTGGAGCTCGGCGGCTTGCCTCTCGATCCCATCACCGTGGCGATGATCCTCATCGCTTGGCCGGAACGGCTTAACAAGTACCCACAGACAGTCATCGACTGTCCGGGCGCCGAATACAGCTGGAACGCCGGCGGCGAGTGGACGGGCTCGTGCTACTTCGACTTCAGCGGCGGCAGGCTCAGGTTCAGCGCTGGCGGCGCTGACAGCCCGGATGGCGATTGCGGTGCGGCGGTCGCGTTCCCGGGAGTGCCTGCAGCTTAGCGCTTGTCGCTTGCTACTTTTGCTCCTTGTTGGCCTGGTGTTTTGCACCAGGCCTTCTTTCTACCCCAAAAGCGAAGACATTGTCGTCAGTATCTTGACTTTTAGGGTAAAATTAGGTAGACTGAGCACGCTTCAAAAAAGCAAAAGCTCCCTTAACTTACTGGCGAGTACAAACGCAACTAGGAGATAACCCATGAGTGGGATTACTTCGTCTGCAGAACCTATCACCGATGGCCAAACGGCCCAGATCAAGACATTTGTCGAGCACGCGCTGCGTAAAAGCGGCGTTGGCAAAGACGGCGCCCAGCTCATCATCGCTCGTGGCGATGATCTCAAGGATCGCCTAACAACGATCTTCGAAGAGCTCGGCATCGAAAACGAGTTCGCCGACGAGAAAGTCGAGCCGGACACCGATTACAGTTACGACATCCGAACTCTTCCTGGCTCTGACGAGCAACTGGCGCATCAACTTGAGCGCCTTGAGCTCAAGGGCATCGAAGCGATTCGGATCACTGTCGTTGAAACGATGGGTGAGGGAGCCGAAGGCTTTGGCGCGATTCCGTCGCTTACCGACCTCGGCAAGCTCTGGGGTATCGACGATCCGCTTGGCGCTGGCTATGGCCAGGTGCTCGAACGATTACTCGGCTACCTCAAGACAACTCGCGATGGCAAGTTCTACAGCTATCTAAGCGATTTCGGATCCGATTACGTACGGCTTCACAGCCAAGCGCGCCGGATCTGGGAGCGACTCGAACAGCTGCAGAGCGCCGAAGAAGGCAAGATTCGCTTCTTCGTCGTCCCGATCAACTTCGGTCACAAGTACCAGGGCTTTTCACCTCGGAACGCCCGGACTGATGCCTTGGCGAAGGGCACAATGCCTCTCGACCCGGCGACCGTGGCCGCTCTCTTACTTGGTTGGTCCAAGTGGCAAGAGAAGTTCGAGAACCTCGTTGTCGACTGTCCAGGTGCCGAATACAGCTGGTACGCCGACGGCGAGTGGACGATCTCGTGCTACTTCATCTTCAACGACGGCAGGCTCAAGTTCAACGCTTACGACGCTGGCATCCCGTATGACCGTTGCGGTGCGGCGGTCGCGTTCCCGGGAGTTCTGCAAATCGCAGATTGACCCTTTGGCCTTTTGGCCGGGGGCGGATGGTTTCATCCGCCCCTTATTTTTTATTCTTTTTCTCTGCCTCTGGATATTTCTACAGAATAAGAGCATATGTTATTTGAAAGTAGGTTCGTGTATTTCCGTTCACGGATGGGAGTCACCGAAATTGTCTGGCCTAGGAGAGGTGAGAGTTTTGTTTGGCATGTCCAAATAAAAGAGTGCTAACTAGTGCCATGACACTCCTTGTCTTCTTTGTGTTTGTGAGGATGCTTCTACGCTCCCTCCGAATAAAATACAGCGAAGTTACAACAATTAACTCGCAGTGGACTCGATAGAGGAAAGACATAAGCTGGAACGCCGACGGCGAGTGGACGAACTCGTGCTACTTCAACTTCAACGACGACAAGCTCAAGTTCAACGCTAACGACGCTGACAACCCGAATGACAATTGCGGTGCGGCGGTCTCTTTCCTCCCCCTTCTTCC
>DATKGP010000015.1:0-6398 GCA_035510775.1 Saccharimonadales bacterium (SeqCode) | reverse complement strand
GTAGAAGCGCCCCTCGCTAAGGGCGGCGGAATTGACGGGGACGATCAAGCCGTTGTCGCGCTTGCAGAAGTAGCAAACGTGCTTGTCCAGCTTGGTGGGCTGGTTCGGCTTAATGGGCTGCTCGACAATATTCAGGGCGGCCTGACGCTCGCGCTTCAGCTCGCCCAGATCGCGAACTGCTCTGATTGCCAAGGTACTCACCTCCTTGCGCGCATACTGCACGCCCAAGGATGAGTCAATCGTAGCGAGAATTGGTCGGAGAATCAACGGTGAAATATCTATCGCTAGCGAAACTAAAATGCAAAAACCAAAGAGTAAAATGTAATTCTAAATTTTAAAACTCAACATTACATTTTTGTTTTTACTTTTTGGTTTTTAGTTTATCAAACCGACGTCGGTTTTGATTTTGCGAAGCAGCTCCTGGGCGATTGGTCGAGCCTTGTCGGCGCCGTGGCGAAGAGTTTTACGTAGCAACTCTGGGTCTTTAATCAGCGATTGATAGGTTTTCTGAACCGGCCCCAAAAAGGCCAGAATATCTTCGATGAGCTGTTCTTTCAGCTCGGAATATTGCAACTTGCCATCGGCGTAAAGCTTTTCTAATTTCGCGCTCGTTTCAGGCGCGCTGATATCATATAAAATATCAAACAAGTTCTGCAGGCCTTTGCCTTTGACCGGCGCGGCCGGGTCGGAATCGGTGACGGCGCGTTTGATGTTGCGGACAATTTCTTCTTCGGTATCGAGAATCCCGATGGCGCCACCAGGCAAACTTTTGGACATCTTAATTTCGGGGTTATTCAACGACATCACTCGGGCGGTTTTAGTCAGCAATGGTTTTGGCTCAACTAAAGTATTTTTGCCGGTGTGGGAGTTTACCGAGCGAACAATCTCGCGAGCTAGTTCCAAATGTTGAACTTGATCCTCGCCGACTGGTACAACTTCCGCACCGTAAATAACAATGTCGGCTGCCATGAGTATCGGATAGGTATAAAGGCCGGCATTTTGGCCGTACTGGTCTTTTTTCTCCTTGTATTGAGTCATTCGGTTGAGCGCGCCCATAGAGACGAAATTGCTCAAAATCCAAGATAGCTCGGCGTGCTCTGGCACGTCCGATTGGGCGAACAAAACTGATGAGCGCGGATCAATTCCTAGCGCCATCAAGGCGGCGGTCAATTCAAGTGTTCGTCTGGATAAATCTTCAGGTTTTGGTCGAGTCGTTAAAGCATGATAATCAGCGATGAAGAAAAAGCAGTCATGGTCGTTTTGCAGTTCAACCCACTGCTTTATCGCTCCCAAGTAGTTACCGAGGTGAAGGTCGCCGGTTGGTTTAATGCCACTTACTAATCGCTTCATCGCACCAATTGTAGCCTAAAAGAAACTCCCGCCCAAGGCGGGGCGGGAGTGGAATGCGAGCCTGTGTCAGGCAGCCATGTGCTGATGATGCGAACCAAAACTCATCGGGAGCGCGACCCTACTCAACGCGAGACAAAAGTCTCGGGCAAACAAGAGATCTTCAGTTGAAGGCCGACTGTCCGGCTCAATGAGCTGCTTCAGTCGAGCCCGAGTCTCGGTATTGGTCCTGATCAACACCGACGTCTGGTACTCGTTCGGATCGAAGTTGCCAGCTTCAAGCTCAGCTCTGTGCATGACAGTCACGGCCAGAGCGCTGGGGGAACCATCACCCCAGCGCAGAGGCAGCTCGAGGTCGAGGAAGCTTATGAGCTTAGGGAACTCGGCCATTTCGTTGGCCGATGTCTTGCCGGCCAGGACTCGTTCAACGTCGACAGCGCTATTAACGGCGATTCTTGCCAAATTAAGGTAGTTCATCATTCCCTCCTGGGGACGAAATTTCTCCAACTCTAGCACAGCATCCATATAATTAAAACTGCGGCTCGAAGAGTTGTTCTCTCCGAGCCGCGGAACGTCGGTGGATTAGGCCGTCTGCGAGAAGGCGAAGTAGTTGTGTTGGGCCCAGACGTGGCCAGTGCCATTTACCCACCCTTCTAAGGCTGCGGCGCTTAGACCCAAACAGAAGCGAAGGGCAAACTGCAGCACGTTTTCGTTGAAGATCCAGCCTGGCGCCACCAAAGCCTCCAGATCAGCCAAGGTGTGCTGGTGAGCCCAAATGAGGTCGCCGATCGAGGGATTGTGGGTCTGGAAATTGCCGGCCAAGACTTGGGCGCTGTGGATGAGCGATAGCTCAATCGCCCCGGGATTGTCTTCATTGACCTCCAGCTCCCTGAGCTCGCGAATCAGTTCGGGCAAGTCGATCATCTGGTCGGGTGGTTGCTGTCGGTTGATAACCAGACCTATCTCCGTGGCGCAATGGCAGGCCAACGAAGCCAATTTGTTGTAATTAAGGTTCATAGCTTCTCCTATCAAGGCGCGTTGGCCTGACGATAGCAAAAAAATCGGCTCTTGAATATAACCGTTGACAAATGTAAAGGACACTTTACAATAATTATACAAAACGAAAGGAGATTTTATGAAAATCAAACCTCTGGGTGATCGCGTGGTGGTCAAGGTAATGGCTGCCGAAACCATATCCAAGTCTGGCATTATCATTCCTGATACTGCCAAGGAAAAACCGCAGGAAGGCGAAGTTGTCGCCGTCGGCCCAGGCCGCTACGACGAGAAGCACGAGAAACGTATAGCCGTTGAACTCAAAGTCGGCGATAAGGTCCTCTACGAATCTTGGGCCGGCAAAGAATACAAAACCGCTGGAGTCGAGTACAAGATTCTAAGAGAAGACGAAGTTATTGGTCTGATACAAAATTAACAATTATCAATTAACAATTTTCAACTAATTACCAAGAATCAATTATCAATCAGGACAGAACTGAAAATTGAAATATTGAAAATTAAGTGAGAATTGAAAATTGAAAAATGAAAATTATTTTTCTACTGAAAGGAGAAAAACATTATGTCAAAAGAAATAAAATTCGGTCAAGACGCAAGAGATAAAATCCGAACCGGCGTCAACATTCTCGCTGATACCGTTAAAGTTACCCTCGGTCCGAAAGGCCGAAACGTTCTGCTCGACAAGGGCTACGGCGGCCCGACCATCACTAACGATGGCGTTACAATCGCCAAAGAAATTGACCTGGAAGACAAATTCGAGAATATGGGCGCCCAGCTCGTTAAGCAAGTTGCCTCGAAAACTAACGACGCGGTTGGCGATGGCACCACTACCGCCACCTTGCTGGCTCAAGCGATGATTAACGAGGGTCTAAAAAACGTCGCCGCCGGATCCAGTTCCATGGGAATTCGCCACGGCATTGAAAAAGCCACCGAGGCGGTTGTGGAACATCTGCGCAAGCACGCCAAGAAAATCACCACCAAGGCCGAAATCGCCCAAGTCGCTTCAATCTCGGCTAACGATTCGGAAATAGGCGAACTAATTGCCGAAGTCTTCGACAAAGTCGGTAACACCGGCGTCATCACTGTCGAGCAGTCCCAGGGCCTTGGGGTGGAGTACGAACTCACCGAAGGAATGCAGTTCGATCAGGGCTACGTCTCGGCTTATATGGTCACTGACACCGCTCGTTTGGAAGCCAAAATCGAAGATCCGTATATTCTTATCACCGACAAAAAAATCAGCTCAATTCAGGAAATCTTGCCCTTGCTAGAAAGCCTAGCCAACAGCGGCAAAAAAGAACTGGTGATAATTGCCGAAGATCTCGAGGGCGAAGCCTTGGCGACCATTATTGTCAACAAACTTCGCGGCATCTTGAATGTTTTGGCCGTTAAAGCCCCGGGCTTTGGCGATCGCCGCAAAGAAATGCTCGAAGATATCGCCGCTCTAACCGGTGGACAGGTTGTTTCTGAAGAAAAAGGAATGAAGCTTGACGCCGCTACCGTGGAAATGCTGGGTAGGGCTCGCCGCGTGGTCACCGACAAGGAGAAAACCACCATCGTTGACGGCAAGGGTAGCGAGAAGAACATCAAGGCTCGTGTTGCCCAAATTAAAACTCAAATTGAAAAATCGACCAGCGACTACGACAAAGAAAAACTTCAAGAACGCCTCGGCAAATTGGCCGGCGGGGTGGCTGTCATCAAAGTTGGCGCCGCCAGCGAAGTTGAGCAGAAAGAAAAACAGCACCGCGTCGAGGATGCCAAAGAAGCGACCCGCGCCGCCATTGAAGAAGGCGTGGTTTCCGGCGGTGGGACGGCTTTAATCGAGGCCATTGCCGCTTTGGAGAAACTGACCGTCTCGGGCGATGAAAAAATCGGCGTCAGCATTGTTCGTAGCGCCTTGGCCGTTCCGGCCTGGCAGATTGCCTACAACGCCGGCGCTGAAGGAGCGATCATCGTCTCTCAAATCAAAAAAGAAAAAGCCGGCATCGGCTACGACGCGCTCAAGGACGAGATGGTTGATATGATTAAGGGCGGAATTATTGACCCGCTCAAAGTCACCCGCTCGGCTCTGCAGAACGCTTCCAGCGTGGCCGCCATGGTCTTAACGACCGAAGCCGCCGTCACCGATTTGCCTGACAAAAAAGACTCAATGCCCCAGATGCCCGATATGGGCGGAATGGGTATGTAGGAGGAAGCGGAAAAGAAGAAGATAATTAGCGCGGGCGGATTTTCCGCCCGCGCTTTCAGAGATGAAGGATATAGAATATTCAAAACTTACAAAAGGCGATATATCGAAATTTAAAAATGCGGGTGGCCGTAACTATATATCCGCTATCCTGGAGGCTATTATCGCCTATAACCATCGCGCACAGCTGGATATCGCCCAGCAAATGTTGGCAGTCTTTGACAGGGCTGAAAAAGCGGGAAATCGTTTCCTCCAGATTAACGTAATAAACAAGATATTCACCCTGTGGTTTGAACTCTCGGACCAGTACTACTTATTATTTAAGTTGCTCGAGACTAGTAACTGGGAAGAATTTATAAAAACAAACAACTCGCAAGCCCAGAGATTTTTTGATGAATGCGCCAATGGCTTGCCTGAATTGCGTATCTACAAGGTCATGGGTATCCCCGCGAGAACGAATATTCGAGACAGGGTAAAGCAAGCGATTGAGGCACATAGGAAGAATGCCTCGATGTTAGGCGGAGTTTATGCAAGTACGACGAATGCCCTATACGGGAGCTATGCGATAAAACACGGCTATAAAGTTGTCTATCCTACAGCGCTATCTGAAAAGATATTTGAGTTTGATGGCAATGATTCTTTAATCTTAGTTAGCGTTGCCAGAGTGACTAAAATACCGTCCAACGGTAGGGAGAAAAATATCATAGAAACTGGGAGGCTCAGTCGTAACCAGAGCGATGAAAGAAAGGTCTTACAGGGGGTCATTAAAAATATGGAGATATATGCAAATGCGATTAAAGATCTTGCCGAGTTAGGCTCCAGACGTTTCGGGGATAGATATTACTACCTATCGGCTAGCCTAGGGTTGATGAAAATCGGGGCAAATGACGCCTGCCCTTGCCAAACAAAAAAGCGCTCTAACGGTAAACCTGAAAAATACAAGCATTGCCACGGCCAGAAATAGTACTCTCAAACAAAAGCTGGGAAATTTTAGGTAAAGAAAAGCCCCGGGATATTGACTTTTTGAGGGCTTTGGTGTAGAATTTGCCCATAACGCGACTGCGTCGCGAAGGGGATGAAAGTGAAGAAAGTCGATGTTCGAATATACCTTGCACTCGTCTACCTTGTGGTTGTTGCTGTCTGGGTATTCGGCGGCCACAAGACTCACGTAGCCGTTGCTCACAAAGCCCCGGTTCCTCAAACCGCGACTGACGTCGAACCAACACCCGACTATGGGAACTACTACTCAGGGTACCAAGTCCGGGTGTGGATTCCAGAAGGCAAGGTGAAGACTCCCGATACGGTTGAGTTCGTCGTGAACACGGATCATGGCCGTCAGAAGCTCGCGCTCAAGAAGTCACTCCAAGGGTGGTATCAGGGTGAAGTGAAGTAGCACACAGCCCGAACCCAAGCTCAAGTGCCCGCCCTAACCGGCGGGCCTTTCTTTTGCCAAAAGAAAACGGCCTCGCCCAGTTTGGATAATGGGCGAAGCCGATATGGGGCTTCGTTAGCGGTTGCTGATGGCCTTGCCGGCTCGCGCGGCAGATCTGGCCATCCGATCAGCTTCCTTCTTTTCTGCCTTGGTTCGTGCTACAAAGTACTCGGCAACATCTCCGGCGTGGTGCCAGAGGAGGTTCTCGAGCTGTCGGGTATAGTTGCAGGGGCAGTCGAAGACGACTTGCTTATCGTTGAAATGCATATAGCCTATCGAGGGGCCGTCCGAATCATGACCGATATATTTGTCTGGGTCTTTTTCCGCCCCGTCCTTGTACTCCTTGTACTCGCCCTCTTCGAAGTCGTTGAGGTTTTCGTCAAGAAAATGGACTCGGCCACAAGCCTCGCAGTTTATCGCCTCCCT
>DATKGP010000014.1:0-10983 GCA_035510775.1 Saccharimonadales bacterium (SeqCode) | reverse complement strand
TAAACACTGGCTTCATCTGGCCGAGTCGGGACTAAAAGGCGAGCACAATCTTCTGAACGGAGCGATTGCCGCAGCCGTGGCCAGCATTATTGGCGTTACTAACGATCAAATCATCGAGGGTCTGAAGGCTTTTGAGCCGCTGCCGCATCGCCTGGAAAAAGTCACCACTGTTAAGGGGGTTTTGTACGTTGACGATTCCTACGCCACTACTCCAGAATCAGCCATGGCTGCCCTGACGGCCTTCGACGAGTCGGCAGTTTGGATCGGTGGCGGCTCGACCAAAGGCGCCGACTTTACCGAGTTAGCCCGGGCGATAAACGAATCGAGCGTCAGGGCGGCTTTGCTACTTGGACAAGAAGCTTCGAAAATTGCCCAGGCGCTCAAAAAAATTGCCCCAAGAATTTCGGTGGAAATCTGCCCGAGCTTGAGTGAGGTTGTCGCTCGAGCCGGCGAGCTAGCTCGACCCGGCGAAGTCGTCTTACTCTCACCGGCCTGCGCCAGCAAAGATATGTTTACCAACGCCGCCGAACGCGGGCAACAGTTCCAAGATTTAGTCAAGAAAAATGCAAATCTACAAACTCCGTAAACGCTTCGACCCGAGCATTCCGATTGTCGGTTTGAGCCTGACCTTGCTGGGGCTGGTGATGATTCTTTCGGCCTCGCAGGTGACCGCCGCCGAAAACTACGGCAATCCTTACTACTTTTTCTTACGCCAACTACTAGCTTGGGGGCTGGGCTTGATTGGTTTTCTGTATTTTTGGAGGGCGCCGATTGATCGATTCTATCAGTGGCGCAAGAATTTTCTCTGGATAATTTTCCTCCTGTTAATCGCCGTTTTCTTGCCGGGTTTGGGTGAAAAAATTAACGGCTCTTATCGTTGGATCGGTCTGGCCGGGCATAAACTTTTTCAGCCAACAGAACTGGTCCGAATTTTTCTAATAATTTATCTTTCAGCTTGGCTGGCGGCCATGGGCGACAACGTCAGAAGTTTTACCAAAGGAGCGTTGCCGTTTGCTATTTTAATAGCCGCTATCAGTACCCTGCTCATCTTGGAACCAGACACCGATACTGTCGTGGCCTTGCTTGTTACCTCGCTGGCGATTTTTTTTGTCGCCAAAGCCAAATTCTGGCACATTTTATTAATTACTTTGGCAGCGGTCGCGATAATTTCGGCGATTATTTTTCTAACCCCCTACCGCCATAGTAGATTTAGTACTGCTACCCAAGGCTCATCGGCCACTGCTTTGAGTAGTGGCTATCACGCCGAACAGGCTCAAATCGCCATCGGCAGCGGCGGTTGGTGGGGCGTTGGCTTCGGTAAGGGCATCAGCAAGTATGCCTACCTGCCGGAGTCGTACTCCGACTCAATTTTTGCCGTGATCGCCGAGGAATTGGGCTTCGTCCGAACCCTCTTGGTGGTTCTGGCCTTCATCTATCTGGTCTGGCGAGGCTACTTAATCTCGCTCAACGCCAACAGCCGCTTCGTTCAATTAATGGCGGTGGGAATTTCCACCTTAATTCTTGTCCAGATGATGATTAACATCGGCGGGATGCTAGGGATTCTGCCGCTCTCGGGTATAACATTGCCTTTTGTCAGTTACGGTGGTACGTCTCTAGTAGTAAACATGGCAATGCTTGGTCTGCTGACAAATATTTCTAGGGAGACAATATGAAAGACAAAATCGTCCCAATCCTGCTAGTTGGTGGTGGCACTGGTGGCCACATCACTCCGCTGATTGCCGTGGCCGAAGGTTTGACCAGCCGTAGCATTCCCTTTCTTTTCGTCGGCAGCCGAGGTGGCCCGGAAGAAGAACTGGTTGGCAAAAACTATCCGTACAAAGCAATTTATGCCGGCAAATGGCGCCGCTACTTTACGCCCTCTAGTTTCGGCAAGAACCTAGTTGATTTGGTGAAAATTAAAATCGGCTTCTGGCAGTCGCTCTGGCTAATTTGGAAAACCGGCGCCCGGGTAGTTTTTTGCAAGGGCGGCTACGTAGCCGTGCCGGTGGTGATTGCCGCCTGGATTTTGCGACGCAAGGTAATCGTTCACGAATCCGACGCCGTTATGGGGGTAGCTAATCGTTTCGCCAGCCACTTTGCCTCGAAAGTTCTGACGGCTTTTGATCCGATGATTTACCCCAACCACGATCAGCGTTACACGCAGGTCGGTATTCCGATTCGTAATTCTCTGCGCCAGGCCGCTACTTTGAAAAGCCCCAAGAAATCCCGATCGCTGGTTCTAATTATGCCTGGCAGCCAAGGCTCGACGGCGATTAATCAGCATCTGGCCGCAGTTTTGCCGGAGCTACTTATCCAAAGCGATGTCGTGCATATGACCGGAAAAGATGATTACCAAAAATTCCAGCGCCTGTACGAACAATTAGCTCCCG
The DNA here is from genome assembly GCA_035510775.1 of Saccharimonadales bacterium (SeqCode). GTDB lineage: Bacteria > Patescibacteriota > UBA1384 > 2-12-FULL-50-11 > 2-12-FULL-50-11 > DATKGP01. The sequence continues at coordinate 8,593 of DATKGP010000014.1, read as the reverse complement.
GCCAAAAAAGCCACTACAAAGTTTTTGCTTATATCGATCGCGAACTGCCTTACTATTTTCAGGCCGCCGATTTAATTATCGGCCGGGCCAGCGCCACGACCGTTGCCGAAGCGGCTCTTTTCGCTAAACCCATCTTTCTAATTCCCTTGCCCGGAGCTGCCACCGATCACCAAACCAAAAATGCCAGCCGCCTGTTCGAAGCCGAAGCTGCCTGGATTCAGGATCAGGCCAACCTAACCGACAAAAGCTTCATTCAGCAAATCAGCGGAATTCTTGGTGATCCGGAAGAAGCCAAGAAACGTGGTGAGAATCTACGAAAATATTTCAACACCCAAGACTCTCTCGACAGAATTATTAGCGAGCTGACGTAGATGAAGAAGAAGGCCGAGCCGAAATCACTGTATCTAGTCGGCATCAAAGGCATGGCGATGACCGGGCTAGCCCTAATGGCCAAACAACTCGGCTACGAAGTTACTGGCAGTGACGTGGCCGAGGTTTTTCCCACCGACGAAGTTTTGACCACCAACGGCATCAAATTTTTCTCGGGCTTTGAAGCCGCTCACGTCAAAGAAGTAAAACCGGACTTAGTCATTGCCTCGGCGGCTTTTGGGTTGCAAAATCCCGAGCTAAAGGCCGCCAAATCGGCCAGAATTAGCATAATTCCTCAATCGGAAATGCTGGGGAAAATTATGGCCAACTTCGAATCTATCGGGGTAGCCGGCGTCCATGGCAAAACCACCACCAGCTCGATGATTGCCTTTGTCTTAAGCGAGGCCGGTTTCTCGCCCAGCTACGCCATCGGCATTAACGAAATTCCCGGGCTTCAAGGCAATGCCCACATCGGCGATGGCAAATATTTTGTGGCCGAGGCCGATGAGTATAAACGCTCGGAGAATGATTTTGCCGCCAAGTTTCTCGATTACCCCTTGAAACATATTGTTGTCACCAGCATCGAGCTCGACCACCCAGATGTTTACCAAAGCGCCGAGGATGTCTACCAAGCTTTCTACCAGCTGGTGGCCAAAGTTCCCAGAAGCGGAACAATTGTCGCCTGCACCGACTACCCGTTAGTTCGTCGTCTAGTCGGTCGGATGGCCGATCGCCACTGTTTGACTTACGGTTTCGAGCCCGGCGCCGCCTACCAAATTGTCGGTTTTAAAGAAGGCGATTCGACAACTTTTAGTCTAAAAACCGCCGAAAGTACTTTGGGCCCGTTTGTTTTGGCGATGCCTGGAGCCCATAATGTCTTGGACGCCGCCGCGGCAATTATTCTTACTTCAACTTTAGGGGTGGCGATGTCGACGGTGGAAAAAGCTCTCAAGAAGTTTCGCGGCCCGGCCCGACGTTTCGAAGTTTTGGGTCAGTACAACAACGCGACAATAATCACCGATTTTGCCCATCACCCAACGGCCATTAAATATTTGCTCGAAGCCACGCGCCAACATTATCCAAACAGGCGAGTAGTTGCCGTTTTTCAACCCCACACCTACAGCCGAACCGGCAAGTTACTTCGCGAGTTTGCCCAGAGCCTGCAGAACTGCGACCGACTAATTTTGCTCAATATTTTCGCTTCGGCCAGGGAGAAAAGCGGCTACGTGACAATCAAGGATCTCTACGATGAGGCCAAAAAACTTCAGTCCTCGGTCGAGTACCGCTCTTCGCTCGGAGAGGTGGCTAAGTATCTCCAAAGCCTAATTGTTGAGGGTGATGTCGTTTTGCTAATTGGAGCCGGCGATGTCTACAAAGTTTACGATTTACTCCAAGAAAAATCAGCTTAACAAAGATGGTCAACGCCGCCAAAAACCAGGAATTGCCGATAATTAGTCGGTTAGAGGAGCGCTTCGGCGATAAATTTTTGCATCTGGCCTCGCTAAAGGATTACACCAGCGCTGGCGTCGGCGGACGAAGCGACTACTTGGTCATCGCCGAAACTGCCGGTGATTTAATTGACGCTGCCCAAATTGCCATCGCCACCGATTGTCCGTATCTGGTTTTAGGCGCCGGTCACGGTGTCTTGGTCAGCGACGTCGGCTTTCCCGGCCTAACCATTATCGACCGAGCCAAAGAAGTCTCCTTTGAAATCGGCCACAGCCAGATGCTGATTGGCAGCGGTATTACCAACAATGAGCTGGTCAATACGGCGGCCGAAAAAGGTTTGGGCGGAGCGGAGTTTCTGGCGGCCGTGCCGGGCACGCTTGGCGGGGCAGTGGTTACCGGTGCTGGCTGGGGCGGCAAAACCATTCACTCGCTACTACGCGAAGTGGTAATGTTTTTGCCAGGCCAAGATCCCCAAGTCGTCTCGGTTCTACCGGAGCAGATTGTCGGCCAGCCATTTAGCAGCAAAATCAAAGTTGATCACAAATTCCCGCCGATTATTCTTTCCGTCAGACTGCAGCTGACCCAACTGGCTCGCGAAGAAATTTTGAAACGGCTTTTTGAGGTTAGAAAACGTCGCAATGTCGACGGCTGCCTCGGCCACGTTTTTACCAGCTCGCTGGCCGATTTTCTAAGAAAGAGAGACTTGAAACTTCCTAGCGGCCACGGCCTGTCGCTTAATAGGAAAGATCCAGATTTAATCGTCAAGGCCGGTTCTATATTGCTTGGCCGAGGCAAAGAAAAAATTGACGCCCAAGCGACACGGGCTTTTATTAATCAGCTCAAACAACTATCGCTCGATGATGACGAGCCGCTCAAAGAACGTTTGCGCTTTGTCGGCCATTGGGTTGGTGGTGAGGAGGCGGAAGGATGACTGCCAACTTGCAACGGACCCCGAAAGTTTTTAACGCTAGTTTCCGGCCGCCCAGGCAAAGGCTAGATTTGAGCCAGTACAAAAGCCTCTGGCCGTTCGTGGTCGTTCTACTGATAATCGTGGCGATTTTTCTTGCCAGTCGCCTGCCGGTTTTCACCATTCGATCAGTGGAGGTCAGTGGCACCATCGATCAGGGAATCATCGGCCACCTGGAAGATTTAAAAGGCCAGTCGCTGTTCAGCCGCCAAGTCAGCCAAGTTCGTCTAGACATTCTGAAAAGTAATTCGTCGGTGGCCGATGTCGACTGCCGACGGGGGATTCCCGATTACTTGCGTTGCGCCGTTAGTATGCGGACACCGGCTCTCATCTGGCGTTCTGGCGGTATCGATTATTTGGCCGATAGCCACAGCTTGCTTTATGCCCAGTATCTCCAGACCAGTCAACAGCTGCCAATTGTCGAGGATCGTTCGGCCACCAAAGCCGCCGTCGGTCAGACGGTTGCCAATTCTGACCTGGTCAAAATCTTTACCGACACTAATACCAAACTCAACCAGGCTGGCTTCGTGGTAAGCGAACTTTTTATCAACGACACCGTCTACCAAGTCGGGGCGGTCGTGACCGGCTCGACCAGTTCCGATCTGCCGTATCCGGCCGGCAAAACAATTTCTCTGCTCATGACTATCAACACCCCGATTGACGCCCAAATCACCGCTGCCAAGCAGATTCTCAAAGACAAAGGCGGCCAGGTAAACGCCCAAATTGACCTGCGCGTCCCCGGCTACGCGTACGTAAAGTAAGATGGCCAATTGGCAGGTTCTTAAACGTACCAACCCGGATTTATTTAAGCATCTGTTGGAGCTACGTGGTTTCCGCGAAGAAGAATTGGAACCGAAGTATGAGGATTTGCTCGACCCATTTTTGTTACCAGACATGGACAAAGCGGTCGAAATAATCAAACAAATTAAAGAAGAGAAAAAGGAAGCGGTTGTTTTTGGCGATTACGACGCCGACGGTACGCCCGGCGCGGCGGTGTTGGGAATAATGCTTGAGCAACTTGGAATCCCGTGCCAAATCATTATTCCCACTCGTGCCGAAGGTTATGGCATTAAGCCAGAGGTTGTTGAAAAATTTGGCGCTCAGGTTGGTTTGCTAATTTTGGTTGACACGGGCATTCGTGCCAACGCCGAGGTTAAAGCGGCGCATAAAAAAAGCATCAAAGTAATTATTCTTGATCACCATTTGCCGGTCGGCGACTTACCAAAAGCAGACGCGCTTGTTGATCAACATTTAAAAAATTCTAAGTATTCATTCAAAGGTTTGTGCGGTTGCGCCCTGGCGTTCAAGCTCGTTTGCGCCTTGGAAAAAAGCGATGTCGGCTTGAACAATAATCTTTCTCGTTGGCTGCTAGACTTAGTCGCCATCTCAACCGTGTCCGATATGATGCCGCTAACCGGTGAAAACAGGATTTTGGTCAGCTACGGATTAAAAGTATTAACTAAAAGCCGCTGGCCGGGCGTTAACGCCCTTATTCGAACGGCCAAAATCGACACCGCTAAACTTTCAGCCTACTCGCTCGGCTTTGTTTTGGGACCGCGCCTGAACGCTACCGGCCGGTTGGGCGATAATCAGCCGGCGCTAGATTTGCTTCTAACTAAAGACGCTGCCCAAGCCGAGGAATTGGCTTGGAAGATTGAACGAATAAATCGCGAGAGGCAGGAGCTGGTGGAAAAATTAACCGCCCTTTGCCAAGAGGAATTGTTTAAACAAAATAATTCCAAAGATAAGTTTTTCTTGCTCAAAGGCAAAGACTGGCCTATGGGCGTGGTCGGTCTGGTCGCTGGACGAATCGCCGGCATTTTTAATCGCCCAACAATTGTAGCCAGCGAGAGTAATGGCGTAATTGTTGGTAGTGGACGATCAATTCCGAGTTTTTCGCTGATTGACGCACTTTCAGCTCAAGAAAAACTGATGGTCAAATTCGGTGGTCACAAAGCTGCTGCCGGCCTAACGGTCGAAAGCAAAAATTGGGAAAAGTTTGCCGAAGGCTTGAAGAAATACGCCGAAAAACAGATTGACAAAAAAGACTTAACGCCCAAAATTATCGGCGAGGCGGTACTAGCCAGCGAAGAAATAACTTTGGAAGTGGCTACGGAACTGGAACAACTCGCGCCGTTTGGTTCGGGCAATCCGACTCCGCGTCTAATTTTAGAAAACGTGGAGGTAACTAGCGTTACACCGCTTGGCCAGAAGGGCGATCATCTGCGGATGAATGGAATTATCACCGCTGAAAACGGAATGAAAACCGATTTGGAAATGATTGGCTTTGGCATCACTAAAAAATTTCCCAAAACTCTCGGGCATTTTGACTTTTTGGGAACGCTTGAAATAAACCGCTGGAACGGCCGCGAGCGTCTGCAGTATCGCATTTTCGAACATCGCAAAGTAGGCGATAAAATTGAAGAAATAGAAAAAGCGGAAGAGGTAGAGGAAGCATTGGTTGACTAAGATGGACTTCGAGATATCCTCAAAGTGATGGCCAAAGCAAAAAAATTCTACTCGTGTCTTAATTGCGGCGCGATGTCTACGACGTGGTCGGGCAAATGCACCGCTTGCGGTCAGTGGAATACTCTTGTCGAACAAGAAGAAACAGCCGACTTTTCACCTACCAGCACAAAACAAGCCGAGCTCGTCGCTATTAAAGATATTAAAAGTGACTCACTAAAAAGATTAAAAACCGGCATCAAAGAATTTGACCGAGTCTTGGGCGGCGATGATCCAGGACTGGTCACCGGCTCGGTTGTACTGGTCGCCGGTGCGCCGGGAGTCGGTAAAAGTACCATGCTTTTGCAGGTTGCCAGCCACGTCCCAGACGCCGTCTACTTCAGCGCCGAGGAATCTTTGGAACAGTTGCGGCTTCGCGCCAATCGGCTGGGTTTGGCCAAAAGCGACCTGCGACTTTCCAGCGAACGGGGACTTTCAAACATTCTGGCTTCGGTTTACCGCGAAAAACCGCCGCTAGTGGTGGTGGATTCCATTCAAACAATATTCGACGACACACTCCCCGGCACGCCCGGCTCGATTGTTCAAGTTCGCGAAGCCTGCTGGAGGTTGCAAAAGTTTGCCAAAGAAACCGGCACGACAATGCTGATTGTCGGTCACGTGACCAAAGAGGGGATGATTGCCGGCCCGAAAGTGCTGGAGCATTTGGTTGATGTCGTCCTGTATTTGGAGGGCGAAAAACGTACGGGCTTGCGAATTTTACGAGCGGAAAAAAATCGTTACGGCTCGACCGAAGAAGTCGGTATCTGGCAACTGCTGGCAGCCGGCCTGAAATCGGTCGAAGATCCGGGTCAACTTTTTGCCGAACTTATTACCGATAACTTGCCCGGCCGAGCGCTATCGGTAACGGTCGAAGGCACAAGATCTTTCATTGTGGAAATTCAAACCTTAATTGCCAAGACCGCTTTTGGTTATCCAAAACGAGCCAGCCAAGGTGTGGATTTGAACCGCCTTAATTTAATTTTAGCAGTGCTGGAAAATCGCTTGAACGTCAATTTGAGTTCGTACGATGTTTACCTTAACGTCGTTGGCGGTTTCACCCTTAAAGACACCGGCGTTGACCTAGCAGTCGCCGCCGCCATCCTCTCGGGACTAACCAAAAAACCGATCAACAAAAAAACTATCTTCGTTGGCGAGATCGGCTTGCTCGGCGAAGTCCGCTCCGCCATCGACAGAACCCGACGCGAAAAAGAAGCCGAGCGCCTCGGCTACGACATCTCTAAAAACATCAAATCCCTCGACCAACTCTCCGCCGCGTTCAAAAAGTAGACTCCTCCCAACTATATAGTCAGGATATTCGGTAGATTTGAATTAATAAACAAATTATCACATATAAGTGATAATTGAGTTTTGTAAGGGTTAGAACAAAAAGAAAGCGCCCAGCTCCAGTTTTCATAAACTGGAGCTGGGCGCGGATCGGGCATCGGCTAGCTTTCCCAGCCGTGATCGTGGTTTTCCAACCAGTCGAAGTAGCCGTCGAAGGGCTCCTCTTCGGCATCGTCGTTGCACAGCGCGTAAAGGTGCTCTTCGAAGCTGATGGGTTCTGGGCACTGATCCTGGGTCTTGCAAGCCCCACAATGGGGGCAGTAGCACCAACCACAGATCGTGCAGCGCCCATCATAGCGGCTGTCGACCGTGGTTTTGCAGGACCAGCAATGGTTAACGTACCACGTGATTTTGCACGCGGGACAGAAAACCATCGAGTTCCCAGTTGAAAAGGCGAGTCTGCCACAAGTGCAGATGTAAGGAGCGAGTCGAACAGAAATGGGCATGTAGCCCTCCTTTTGCGTAGGGCTGTCTGGAAATATATTACCATATTTGGGTCGAAAAATTAAGGCCCAAAGGTTGGAACTCGGCTACGACATCTCCAAAATATTCATAATTTTCATCCTATTAATTACATCATGGACAATCAGACCTCCGTATCACACTATTGTGATACGATGTATTTATGATTCTCTACCACCGACCAAAACCGAAAAAATCCCAAGCTCAGCGCATTGATGAACGTAACGAGCGCATCTTAGAGCGTAGTGAACAAGAAAACCTAAGACGAGAACGTCACAGAATGTCGTTGCGTACCGATAGTATTGCGGTTGAACTAGGCTGCCAAATTAGAGACAAGCGAATGAGCCTTGGCTTAACTCAACAAGAGTTAGCATCACGGGCTTCGACCCGCCAGAGCGCTGTATCTCGGCTTGAATGCGGTGATTATCTGCCCCGATTATCCGTTTTAAAGCGCTACGCCAAAATCCTAAATCTTGAGGTTCGGGTCATCCTTTCAGATTCAGATAAGAAATAACCAAAGCCACCGTATCACAATAGTGTGATACGGTGGCTTAGAGAAGTTTTAGGTTTGTGATTGGAAAGTGAATACAGGTAATTTTCGGGTGTCACGGTGAACAGCTCACAATGTGAGCCGTTGAAAATCCTGGGTCAGCTGGTATCAATCTTGTCTCTCTCGTGGTAATATCTGAAAGTCCGTAAAAGGAGGTTCTTTAGTGTTAAAACAGATTTTGGCCTCTGATGCCGATGGAGTATTCATTGACTGGAATAGGGAGTTTCTCGTCTTTGCCAATGCGCGATTGGGCATTGGCAAAACCTACGATGATTACAAGACTCACAACTTGTACGAAACGTTTGATACTGATCAAGCCACGATGCAACGGCTCGTTGATGAGTTCGACGACGAATTCTGCCGTCACGACTTTTCGCTCGTAGCAGGAGCGTCGGAGTACTCACAGGCTCTCGGCGACCGCTACCGTTTCGCGATCATCACAAGCTGTCCAGACAGCTACAAGATATCGAGGCAGAGGTTCTTCGAAAGAATCCTGCCCGGGTCACAAGTCCTCTTCACTTCGGGGAAGAATAACACCCTTACGGGGCGGGACGGGCGGCTGACGAAGCTGGAGACCGTTCGTTCTCTTTGTGCCACGGCCTTCATCGATGACAACGAACATGAGTTCTATGACTGGGATCCAGAAGTGGCATTGCCCATCTGCTATGCCCAACCATGGAATCGCTCTCTTGAATTGACTCATCCTCACATTCCGCGCCTAACCTGGCCGGAAATCGCAGAGCTGTTGCTGGCCTAGTGCCGGCAGCAGCCATTTTTTTACAGCCATCGGCGGGGGCAAGTGTGATATGCTCGCAGAGATGCCGCTACCAATATTTTCATGACCCAAGACCAAGCCCTCACAATACTCAAATCCGGCGCCAGCGTATTTCTGACCGGTGAACCGGGCAGCGGCAAAACATATATCGTCAACGAGTATATAAAATATC
>DATKGP010000013.1:0-7756 GCA_035510775.1 Saccharimonadales bacterium (SeqCode) | reverse complement strand
GGGGGGAGTAGGGAGGGGGAATCTCGGCCGAAGCAAAAAAGCTATGAATTTGCCGCTCGACGATGGTCGAGATTCGTTTCGGGCAGACGATGGCGAACTGAATCGCCCCGCCGACCGAAGTAATTTCCAGGCTGACTTTGGCCGGGGTGCTGAACAGCCAGTCGAAAAATGTCCGTTGGTGAATAATTGTTGTTAGCGAGGAGTAAAACTGTTCCATCGGGGCTATCAGGGCTTTGAAATCCTTGGCCGGCTCTTTAGCTTCCGACGGCTTGGCCTGGGAATCGCGCGGGACGCTGACTAGCATACAGACCAAGGTCTTGACGTCCTCCTCAACGTCTTGATGCTGAAAGAAGCGGATAAAAATTGTCAGGCCGATGGGAATTGCCAGGACGGCGATGATGATAATTATCCCCAAATAAAGCGGAAAACCGGTAATCATTGGATCCCTTCAATATTTCTGGAGATTTGATCGTCCACCGCTCGTTCGAGTGAAGCGGGATCTTCGCCAGTTAAATCAATAACAGCCGATGGCGACGATTCTTCCACTGGCGGCGTACCGGTTAAGGGCGTCGTTTCACTGTCCGCCGGCAACGGCCCGGGCGAATCGACGTCTTGAGATATTAAACTTTTCTCGGATTTGGCCGGTTCCTGGTGCCCCGGCTGTTCGAGCGGCGGCAGAGACTCGGGCAGTATTTGCGAAACCTCCGGACTGATTTCGCCCGGTCTTTCTACACCTAATCCTCCCCCTCCTGGGTTATCCATATATTTAATATACCTCAAACGAGAAAACTAGCATATTTGTTCGTGAAGCTGTCGTCCTCGATTGAGGCGCGGATTTCTTTAACCAAATTAAGAAGCAAATATAAGTTGTGGTAGCTCAAGGCACGCAAAGCGAACATTTCGCCGCTGGAAAACAAATGACGCAAATACGATCGGCTGAAGTTCTGGCAGATTTTACACTGGCAGTCTGGATCGAGCGGCCTGGAATCGTCGGTAAACTCGCTCAAATCGATGCTCAATCGCTTGAAGTCTTTAGTCACCCAAAACGAGCCGTGGCGAGCGTAACGGGTTGGAATGACGCAGTCGAACATATCTATGCCGCGGTGAATCATTCGAATCAAATCGACTGGTTCGCCGACGCCCATCAAGTAATGCGGGCGGGTTTTGTCCAATTTTGAGGCGACGGTATCGACGGCTTTGTTAATTAAGTCTTTGCCTTCCGACTCTATCGCCACACCACCTACGGCGATACCGTCAAAGGGTAACGACTGAATTTGCTCGAGAGATTTAGCGCGCAGGTCTTCGTGCAAGCCACCCTGAATTATTCCGAAAATGAGTGGTCTTGGCGCGGGTCTTTCAGGAACCAGTTGGATTTCGCTCCAATGCTCAGTCGATTTTTTCGCCCACTCCCCTGTTCTTTCCACCGCCGCGGCCACTCGTTCTTTGGTGGCTTCGATTGGTGGACAATCGTCGAGCACCATCGATATGTCACTGCCTAAATCAGCTTGAATATCCAGAACGTTTTCTGGTGTAAAAAATAGTTTTTCGCCGTCTAGGTGTGAAGAAAACTTCACGCCCTCGTCGGTGGTCTTGGCGGTCTGGCCACGGGTTTCACCCAACGAGTATGCCTGGTAGCCGCCGGAGTCGGTCAGAATCGGTTTGTTCCAGTTGCTCCATTTATTAAGGCCGCCCATTTTTTTAATCAATTTTTCGCCCGGACGAATATGCAGATGATAAGTGTTGCCTAAAATAATCTCGGCGCCAAGCTCCTCCATCTCCCACGGCGCCAGCGTTTTAACGATGCCTCGGGTGCCGACCGGCATAAAAACTGGGGTTTGTACCTCGCCGTGCGGCAGTACTAAACGGCCGGTGCGCGCTAAAGAATCTGGCAGGGTTTTTTTAACTTGAAACTGCATTTTAGAGTGATATTTTCTGGCACTCGACGAACTTGTCTTCGGCAAAAACCAGCCGATACATCTCGCCTTGCTGGCAGGGCAGCTGCATCTCGCTCTCGTCCGCTCCCAACTTTTTCAAGAGTTCCGCGATGACCAACATATGCGAAACCAGAACGATTTGTTTCCCATTGTTATGTCGCACAATGTTTTCAATGAAACTGACGCCAGTTTTATCAATATTCTCGAACTCGGCATTGTTGTATATCTCATTCAGTTTTTTCTCCACGACGGGCTCACTCGAACAACCGCTGATATGATATATCATATCAGCGGTTTCTTGGGTTCGTTTGGTAGGCGAGGTATAGATTTTAGCAATGCCAAAATCGGCCAGGTACTCCCCTATTTTTTTTGCTTGCGCTCTCCCCTCTTCATTTAATATTCGGCGATCATAGAGCGATGGATCGTTGTTCGGCGCCGGTGAGGTTTGAGCATGGCGAACTAGGAATACTATCGTTTGCGATTTCATTCAATCCAATTCTACCAAGAAAACGACTCCCAATCGAGCCGCTTTCTTCAAAAGTCGTTTTTTGTTTTGTTTAGGCGTATTTAGATTTGATTTGGAACAAGAAGTACAGCTCGACGGCGTCCCAAACCAGCGCCCAAATTAGTGAACCAATCGTCATATAGCCTAGGTTGGTGACAATCGAGGATGCGATAGCGATCAAGGCCGAGTAGTAAATTAGGCGCCAGGCCGAGAGCTTTCGCTTGAACAAGCCTGGCAGAGCCATTAGCAAGAGGACTAACTGAACTACCCCTAAGATAAAGCCAAACCAAAAGAACATTCCGGTACTGACGCCACCGATGAACGACAGACCTCCTAAAACAGCCCCCAGGCCAAGCCCGGCTACAATTGCCGGCAACAAAATAATCACCAGCACCAAAGAAATCCACGGACTGTACTTGACGATCCATTCTCGAACATTTTCGGGCAATTGGTACGGCGCTTTTGTTACAAAGATCCGCTCGAAGAACGCGTCCAAGCCCTTTGTTTTTGCTTCCATTTCCACCTCCACAATCACGATGACAATATTTTCAGCAAAAAACAAGTTTATGTGCTATCATCTGCCTAGCACCTGAACATAGGAGAAGGAAATGAAGAAAGCAAAAAAAGAGCGCGAGGTAGTACCAGCATACTATAGGAACGATCCGGACTTTCCGCGATGCTTTCGCGAAGTGATGATGTCAATTATCGTGTCCGGTTTCTACAAAATCAAACAGGACGACGACGAGGTTATACGGCGAAGGGTTACAAGCGGCGAGATCCCCGATCTTTTTTCCCAGGGACTGAAGATAGGTCTGCCCTGCTACCGCAACTGCCAGCTCAATGGTTTGCATAGCGTTATCGATCGAATGAAGAAGGAGGGATGCTTCCCGGAGTGGTTCCGGACAAGAATCCACGTCCGGCAGGACTGGTACGGTCCTGATTGCGAGATGCTGACCCTGGCTCTCGTAAACACCGCCCATCAGCACGAGGAAGGAAGTGTCTCAATAGCCGTGCCTGTGGCGGCAAGCTGGTTCACGTTAATCCTCGACCCTAGCCAAGCCAGGAAGTATCTCGCCCGCTACGAAATCACGACCGAAGACGCAGCCAACTGGGGCGAACGGTTCTACTTGCTCTGGGAAGAAGAGCGCCGTAAGATCCGCGAGTTCGAGCAGGAGAAAGCCGAACGCGAGCTGGCGAGTCGCGGACGCATAACTCCGCAAAGTTGCTAGCCTTAGAGTCCGATACCACGACCGAGCCCTTCCACATCGGGAGGGCTTAATTCTTTTATTCCGCCTCGAAATCTCACGACAACAATATTTTCAGCAAATCACAAACTTAGGACTTGATCGTTACTTTCTTTTCAAGGGAGATAATATCTAGCACTTGCTTCCGAAGAGATTCTCTCTTGGTCCATCTCTCACAATTAAGTGTTCGATCGAATTCCTCAAATTCCCATATATTTTCATAAAACTTTTTCTTATCTGCGTCGTCTTTTATTTTATTGATTGCTTCAACAAAATTATTTATATAACCATTAGCACTTTTATCATCGTCTAACTTTAACGAAGTATCAGCGCATCGAAAATACCAAATAGCAGATAAGCCATATTCTGGCCTTAATTCATTTACATATGCATGCAGTCTTTGCTCTTCTCTGTCACTTAAAAGAAGTCGCTTATTTATGAGCTCAAGTTGTTCACTATTTGAAGTACTCAGCTTTTTCTCTGCCAGGGATAGTTCGCCTCTGTATTGTTGCAGCTCTAATTCGACCCTTTCCTTTATTTCCTTCTTCGCATTAATAATTTGTATCGTCGCAAACAATCCCACAATTGTTGAAAAGATGACCGTAATAGCTCCTAAAGCCCAGTAGACATTAGTACTTAACGCGTGAGCAACTGCCACGTCTTTAGAGAGCTGAACGTATGCTGCCGCTAATTGTTGGTAGTTATCCATTTCGTTACGTACTATCAGTAATAGTGAGTTTTTACAACAAAAAATCGCCTTTCGGCGACTTTTTGTTTTTTAACTTAGCTCTCCTTTTTACTTTAGTTCGACTCTTCAACAAGCTCAGAGTAAACAGATGCGCCCTTCGATAAACTCAGGGTGCTCGCCGTAGAGCTTATTTAAGCTCTACGCTCGCACCGGCTTCTTCAAGCTTCTTTTTAGCTTCTTCAGCGTCGGCTTTTTTCATTGTGCCCAAGCTCTTGGGAGCGGCATCAACGAGATCTTTGGCTTCTTTCAAACCGAGGGTCTGATTGATTTCGCGAACAGCCTTGATGACGGCGATTTTAGCCTCGCCAGCGCTGTTCAACATTACGTCGTACTCGGACTTTTCTTCTGCGGCTTCAGCGGCTGCGCCACCGGCGGCAGGAGCAGCTCCGGCTGCCATAACTGGCATAGCCGAAACACCAAACTCTTCTTCAAGGGCTTTCACCAACTCGGACAATTCCATAACAGACAGGTCTTTTACGGAACTTATGATTTTTTCAACTTTTTCACTCATATAATCCTTTCTATAATTTTCATTTTTCAATTTACAATTTTCAATTAATTTTCAATCTCTCAATTTTCAATTGATAATTGCTTCTTGATAATTAGTTGAGAATTGATACTTGATAATTGATAATTCATTGTTTGCTGGACTCGATAGCACTGATTACATACGCAAGCTTCTGTAAGGGAAAGTTCAGGTCATAAACCAAACCTTGAATCAGGCCGTTCAAGCGACCGACAACTTGAGCTTGAAGGGTTTCCTTGCTCGGCAGGCTGGCTAAGGTTTTGACGTCGGCTGCGGTAAAGAATTTTCCATCAATCCAGCCAGCCAGAATCTCCAGACTTTCGGTTTCTTTGGCAAAATCGGCCAGGAGTTTAGCGGCCACGACTTCATCGCCAAAACCGTAAGCCAAGGCCAGCTGTTTTTCCGGAATTTCCAATTCACGGTTTTGGTTTTTCAAAATGAGGCGGAGCGAATTATTGGACAGCATTTTGACTTTGCCGCCGACCTCAAAAGCCCGGTCGCGAAGCGAAAGGTTGCCTTTACTGTTCAAGTGCGTGTAGGCAAAGATTAACGCAATGCGTGAGCTGTTAAGCTCCTCTGTCAAATCGTTCACTAATGTTTCTTTTTGGGCCCTTAATAAAGCCATTTAAACTCCTTTTAGTCGTTAAATTTTCAATTTTCGAATTATCAATTTTCAACTAATATCCAATTTTCAAGTATTATTTGATAATTGATAACTGTTAATTGTTAATTTACTTAATTAGCGCCCCAAAGAGGCGCTGCTAAAAGCTTTGCCCTCGGTAGGACTTATGCGTTATCCGCCTAGCGGGCACGCCTACTTTCTTTGGAACAAAGTAATTGTCGCACAAAACTCAAAGATATTCAACGCTGATTGATTTTTTTCTGGAATTCAGTACACTGTTCCCAGTTAGCACATACGAGGTGAAAAGATGTTTCGAGATACTGAGGTTCGCATCGCGGACGGACACGCCGTGCTTGACCAACGCAAAAGTGCGATGCAAGAGCTCGAACGATTACTTCGAGATCGCCCCGGGTACGACGAGCTCGTTACCAATTTACGCCAGCACCCCAGTGTAACCGTCCACATGTATACCACCAAGGACGGACAAGGCGTCTTCGTCTTAAGCAAGCTTGAAGCCTCACATGCGGATCGCCAAGTTGACTGGTTTGGTCTTCTGAACAGTTTATTTGGCGAGGAGTTGAGTTTTTCCCAAATGGACTGTCTTCAGGTTTCGAAGTTCAGTGACGATGCCACGCCTTAGGATCTAGCGCTTGGACTGCCTATCGACGAAGCTGCGAGAGGCGGTTACTCGACGAAAATAGCGAGATGGGGGGATTACTACATTCTCGTCATCTTCTAGCTCCACCACCGTCAAGACTCGCCGCGGTTCCAGTGGAACCGCGGCTTTTTTTAAAATTGATTTAAGAGCTGCGCTAAAATGTCCGAGCCAATACGGCCGGGAAAGTAATACAAAATCTGGCCGTCTTTGAGTAAATAGGTACTGGGCATTGAGGCGCTTAAGGCGTTAAAGGCATCGCCGCTGGCATCAAAATATGTCGGCTGGGTGATGCCGTACTCTCCGAGTTTCTTTTGAGCATCGACAACGCTGCCATAATAATTAACGAAAGCCAAGTTGACCTTGGAATTATTTTTGGCGAAAGTTTGCTGGTCGGTTAAGGCTTGTTTACATTCGCTGCAGCCGGTCGACCAAAAAGTTAGCAGGGTCGGTTGCTGGCCCAAAGTATCTAACGCAACGGTTTTGCCGTCGGCGTCAGTCAGGTTTACTTGCGGAATAGTTTCGTCGACGGCGTATTGATCGAGCAACGAATTACTAGACGAAGATTTGTCGCCGTGCGTAGAAATAAGCACCATCGCCGCCACGACAAGAATTATCAAAAAGACGACTGGGACGCCCAGCCGCTTAACCATTACTTAAGAAAACTCAAATCAAGCGGAATGGACGGGGCGACGCTGGCAGTGAGATAGGCGGCGTTCATGCGACCTTTGGATAGCGAACCCAAAACGGCCTTGATATTTTCGGCCAGCTTCGTATTTTCCCATGAGACGCGGCCGACGATTTGGTGAATGTTGTTGGTAGAATCGACGCGGTACTCAACTTTGCCGGAATTTATTTCTTCGATAGTTCGCTTCGGGTCGCTAGTAACAGTGCCGGATTTGGGATCAGGCATTTTGCCTTTCGGTCCCAAAATCTTGGCGATTTTGGCGACTTTCGGCATTAGCTCTGGAGAAGCCAAAGCGACGTCAAAATCGATTTTTTTGGTCTTGGCAATCTCTTCGATTTTGGCTTCGTCGAGAATGATAATTTTACGGCTTTTGCCCGAGCCGTGCGGCAGATGGAAAAGACCGCGACTGGATTCGGTTGAGCCTTTGGCCTTTTTGGCGCTAAGGCGGATATGCAGCTCGACCGCGCCGTCGTACTTGGTCATTGTCAGTTTTTTAACCAGCTCAATCGCCTCTTCTAAATTGTAGAGCTTGCCCTTTTCCACTTGCTCGGCGTGTTTTAAGTATTTAGCCGAACGAGTTTTAACTTTTTTCTTGGAACTGATTTTAGTTTTAGATTTTGAGCCTTCGGATTTTGGACTTGTTTCGGATTTCGGATTTAGTGCTTCGGATTTCTCCTCGTGGATGGCCGCTTCCTCGGCTGATTCCGCCCGATCGGCGTCCGCGCCTTGCTCAACAACCAAGGATTTCTCGGCTTCTTCGTCGAGGTTTATTTCGGCTTCAGACACTTCGTCTGATTCCTTGTTCAAAACCTCCGATTCAAGCTCGGCTGATTT
>DATKGP010000012.1:0-3881 GCA_035510775.1 Saccharimonadales bacterium (SeqCode) | reverse complement strand
GCTGCGGGCAGTGATCTAGAAGGCGCTTCTCACAAAGCGGACGCTAATGGCAACCTGAACGTCCTCAACGTCGAACGGAACTCGGACGGTTCATGGGTCAACAGGAACTATGCCAACCCCGACAATGTCTGGAACGGCAATGAACGCCTGCTCGTCTGCCGCAACTGTCGATGTTTCTCCCCGCTCACCAGTGGGGAGTTTTGTTATACTAGGCTTCGTAGCCAGCCGCCGAGCATCTTCCCGGATTCTTGAAGGAAGCCTTCTAATAACATATACTTTTTCTGGTTGATAGTTTTACAGTCGCTAGCCATTCTAACGAGCAATTTAAGAAGGTCGAGCTGGCTATTGGCTTGTAGTAAAATATCTTTCTTACTGCCAGCTGTCATTCGACTGGCTAAGAAAATAGTTTCAATCAATTGGAGGGACTTGGCCTGAAGATGTTGGCCGAGAGTGTGCTTATCGACTTTAGGAAAAGAAAGGACACATGCATGCAGCTCCAGTTGAAATTGGTAGAGCCTTTGGATGATCGGAATCTCGTCCAAACCGGAATAAGTCGGGGGGGGGTGACTTTAGTAGAAAATTTGTTGTTCATGATGGAATCTTTGAGAGCATTATATCTCTCGGGAACCTCTTTGTCGCCTGGGGAAATTATCGCCGCGGCAAACGGAGCAAACCCGACATTCAGAAATTTGAATTTCGGCTCGAGGATAACATCTTTCAGCTCCACGAAGAATTGAGAAACGGTCGTTACCAACCCGGCCGTTACCATCAGTTTCGCATTACCGACCCGAAGTCCCGAATCATCAGCAAGGCTTCGGTTCGGGATCGGTTGCTCCACCAAGCTATCTACCAAGTTCTCTACCCGGCGTTTGATAAAACTTTCATTTTCGATTCATATTCTTGCCGGGACGGGAAGGGCACCCACAAGGCCTTCCAGCGCGTTGTTGCTATGGCTCGGAAAGTCAGTCTGAATAACACTGGCCAGTGCTGGGCGATAAAATTGGATATTAGAAAGTTCTTTGACAGTGTCGATCACGAGATTCTGTTAGGACTGTTGGAAGTCAGAATTGCCGATAAGCGGCTATTAAGTCTGCTTGAGCAGATTATCCGAAGCTTTTGTTTCAGTCCCGGCAAAGGTATGCCGCTCGGTAATCTGACTAGCCAGCTTTTTGCTAACGTCTACATGGATCCGCTCGATAAATTCGTCAAACAAAACTTGAACGCCAAGCATTACCTTCGCTACGCCGATGATTTTATCATTCTATCCTCTAATTCGCACGAATTGCTTGGCTATCTGGTCGAGATTAATATTTTTCTTAAAGAAAGATTAAAACTCCATGTTCACCCGAACAAAGTTTTCTTACGTAAACTCAACCAAGGGATTGATTTTGTTGGCTATGTGGCACTACCACATTACCAGCTGCCTCGCCGGAAGACGGTCAACCGAATGTTAAAAAAGCTTAAATCGGCCAAGACCTCAGACATTGAAAAGTCTTTGCCGTCGTACTTGGGTCATATACGACACGCCAAATCGCACAAGCTGACGAAAACGATTCGGGATATCGTACCCCGACTCTAAGTCTGTTAAGTACAAGCATGTCGTTAAAACCCAGCAAGACATCGACAAGTTGGAGAACTACCAAAACCCCTCACTAAAACGTTGACTTGCTAGGTATTGCTCGGATTATCGGAGTCCTCTACTCAGGGATAGACAGAAGATTGCTGCTACGTAATAGAATTACCTCCAAACCCTAGAATGTCACGACGTTTTTGCTCGGAATGTAGGAAGAGTTAGGGCTACTATATATAGTAGGAGGTGATAATATCCTATATTCTCTTCCGGCACGGCCAAATGCTTGACAGCCATGCTAAAGGGCGAGTAATTTTAAAACAGAATACTGAAAGAACTATGAGAATTAGATTAAAAAGTATCATTGAACGGTTTGTGACCATTGTGGTGATACTTGGGCTGGTGCTGCCGACAGCACCGTTTTTTATTTCAACGGCCAGAGCTGACGGCTCGACTGCTGACCAAGCAAAGCTTGCTGCTTCCGAGTATCTAAACGGTGCAACAGAACAAGTCTCAAAACGTACCGCTCATGGCCGAGCCTTCGAAACCACAGGAGGTCAAGGTTGGGTCGAGCTTCATTCGGAATCAATCAATTATCAAGTCAGTAATTGCTGGTTTCCAATTGACAACACCTTAACCACAACACCGGCAGCAACGCAGGCTTGTCAACAGGGCGGTAACAACTTTAACGGTAACGGCTTCTCGCCTATGCAACAGCAACCCCCTGACCCGTACCAATATGTTAATACCGCCAATCGCTTTACGGCCAAATTCAAAAGCACACTCGCCAGCCACTATTTCAAACTTACTCAAGGAAGCAATTACATCGACTTCGGTCTTGTTAACGGCACCGCCAGCACTGCAACCGTCTCTGACAACTCTATTTCTTATCCCAACGTTCTAAGCGGAGTCTCGTTAAAGTATTCTGTCCAATCAGACAGTGTTAAAAGCGATATTATTCTCAGTAGCGAACCGTCAAGCAGAACTATTACTTATGTGGCGACGTTATCATCAAGCAGCCTTAGTCTTTCACTTGTTAACGGTAATGTCGCAATAACCAGCGGGTCGAATGTGATTTGGACTTTGCCCAAGCCGTCAATCATTCAACCGATTACTCATGATCAAATCTTCACCAGCTATTCTCTAAGTCAGGTTAATTCGACGACTTACAATGTTAGCTTCACGATTCCCGACAGCTTCTTACCCGCGCCAGAAGAGAGCTACCCAGTTGATATCGACCCGTCGATTGTAATAACCGATTCCTCCAATACGGCCAGCAACTTTGTTTTGGCGGGCGACCCGACGACTGTTTATCAAAACAGCACAAGTAACAGTATCCTTCCTGTCGGACAAACATCATACGACGAGTCGCAGGGTTTTCTGAAACTTGACACTTCTGGCATACCAACGGGTAAAGTCATCGACGGTGCCACCTTTGGAATTACCATGCAGGAGGAGCGAGCCTCAATTCCGCGTATTAAACTTTACAACGTTACCCAAGACTGGAACCCAACGACTTTAAACTGGAACAATAAACCATCGGTCGCCTCGACATTCGAAGACAGTTCGGCCGGAGATATTAGCTATGCTTGGTGGAATTTTGATGTCACCAATTTGGTTAAAGGCTGGTATGCCGGAACGACGTCCAACTACGGCTTCTCGTTGCAAGCTCACGATTCTACGATCTCGAGAAGAAATTTCCTTTCCAAGTACTACAGCACCGATCCTAACCGGCAGTTCAATCCGTATATTATCGCCTACTATCACACGTCGGGTGGGTCAGGTCCGAGCGCACCCACAATGCTCGGCCAAAAATCCTGGTGGAAATATACTTCCCTACCGCTGGCTATCGGGACGGCAGAGGCTAATGTCGCCAACGGTAATCTAGTCTTTAACTTTAATGATGTTTCCGTTCAAGATCTAGGACTCGACGTAGGCGTCAGCCATACCTACAACAGTCAGGACACTTACAATGATAAATTCGGTTATGGCTGGACGCTCTCAGCCAATAAAAGACTTGTTCCTTCCCAAGATCGGAAAACAGTCCTTTATATAGATGAAACTGGTACGACATTTACCTTCAACGATAGTGGTGGCGATGGCAATTACGTGGATAACGTTTTAGACGCTTCCAGCGGCTTTTACAGTCGACCCGATCATCGTCCGAACGGTCTGAATTGGGGGTTGAAATACAACAGTAGTAGCACTCATTATATTGCCAAGTCTAACGACAACCTCACCTATACCTTCGACTCATCAGGCAAAATCCTTTCCGAAGTTGATAAAAACGGCAATACAATTACGTACTCAT
>DATKGP010000011.1:0-20972 GCA_035510775.1 Saccharimonadales bacterium (SeqCode) | reverse complement strand
TATGGCACGACATTTTTTGCGCCCTTAAGGGCAATTTCACCTACTAGCGGCTGACCGCCGCCGATGCGCAAAAAATCCTTCATTAGGCCGACGCGGACGCGGCGGGGGCTTCAGGAGTCGGAGCTTCTGGTGTAGTACCGGACTTTTTCTCAATGACTTCTTTAACTTTGGCGATGACATCGCCAGGCATCGTCTCGGACTTAACGATATAGCCATCAGCACCGCGAGTGACACTTTCCAGCTTTTCTCGGTCTTGGATTAGAGCTGTTAGGACAATTACGGGAATATTGGCGGTATCGGACTGCTCGCGAAGTTTTTTCAGTACGTCCAGACCGTTAACCTTCGGCATCATAATGTCCAACAGAATTAAATTAGGCTTGAGGTCGGTCGCCTTCTGCAGAGCCTCCTCACCATCACGAGCCGTCTCCACTGAAAACCCTTCGGCCTTAAGCCGCTCTTCGTACATTTCCCTCAAAGTCAGATCGTCGTCAGCCAAAAGAATGCTTTTAAATTCGTCAGCCATCACACCTTCAACTTAGCACAACTACAGGCGACGACAAGACCTAGCCGAAAATTTTAGCGTGTTTGGTCTTGGCTTCCTGGTCGCTTAAGCCATGGTAGACAACTCGCAGGGTATAGCGAATTCCGTCGCTCGTCTTAAACTGGTCAATGGCATTTAGGCTCCAAATATTGTCTTCCGGCAGCTGGCCGCTTAAACGGGCTAGATAGCCATCGAGCTCGGCCAAGCCTTTCAGAATGACGTTGGCATCCAGACTGACTAATTTGGTTTCCAGTTCGGTCGCGGCCGGCTCCTTGTAAATTAGGCCAACTAGCTTGGTCAAATTAATTTGAGCCACGTAGGTAGCGCCGGCTTGGTTCTCTTTGAGCTTATAGATTAAGCCGAGGCTGTCGCGACCAGTCATAATTTGAAAACAGTTCTTGGGCAGAGCCAAACCAGGAGTTATGGTGGCCTCGGTGTAGCTAAGCTCGTCAAGACCAATCGAGCGAAGAACTTTTTCAAAAGTGGCACGAAACTCTCGGAAAGTTGTCGGCAACAGAACCGTCTCCTCCGGCGCGCTGGCGCCTTGACGCCAGTTGACCAAGACGGCCAACGATTCCTGCTCTTCATAACGACCCCGTTCTTGGGCGAAAACTTTACCGATTTCAAAGAGCGTGGCGTAGGCGACGTTAAGTTTCCAAAACTCATCACGTTGGTTGATTAGGCCGGGTATTAGGCTTAATCGCAGCTGTGGGTAGCCTTCGTTTATTGGATTCTGGGTGGTAATCGCCGTCGCCGTGCCGGTTTTTACCGAATCGTTATCTTCATTTTTTACCAGCGGGCAGCTCAAAATTTCGTCAAACCCCAAGGCGACCAACCGATCCCGCAACGCCTCGGCTAAAACTATCACCGGCGGTGTGATGTCTGGGGTAAAATCGAGAGCCGGGGTTTTGGTGGCGACAATTTTTTCATAGCCGTACAGCCGTATGACTTCCTCGGCCAGATCTTCGGCCAAGGTCAGATCGGTTCGCTCCATTGGGAGACTGACCAGACGATTACTGCCCTCGCCGGTAATTTCACAGCCGAGTCGATTAAGAATCTCGACCGCCGTCGCCTCGTCGATCGGGATGCCGGCAATTCTTGTCGGCAGGTTCAGGTCGAATGGAATAGTGATCGGACCAACAGGCTCGGAGTAGTGGCCGTAGACGCCCTTAATTACTCCTCCGGCCAACTCGGTAATTTGGCGAATCATTAGATTCATCGCCTTGTCGATGCCGCTGGGCGAGATGTTTTTATCCAGACGACTGCCGGCCTCGGTGAAAATTCTAAGCTTCCGACTGTCGGAGCGAATTTGGCTGGGGTTGTAGTTGGCGATTTCGGCAATAATATTCTTGGTCTCGAGTGTAACACCGGCCGTTTTGGCGCCGATTAGGCCGGCCAGGGCCAGCGGTTCTTTGCCGTTGGAAATTACCAGTTCGCCACCAAGAAGATTAACTTGCGTCCCGTCGAAGGTCTCCATGGCAATTTTTTCGCGGTTGTTTTCCCAGACTAGCCCCGTACCGATTTTGTCGGCGTCAAACAAATGCGGCGGATAGCCGGTGGTTAGCATGATGTAATTGGAGATGTCTACTAGCAAATTAACCGAGTTGACGCCCAAGTTTTCTAGGTAATCTTTCAGCCATTCGGGCGACGAGCCATTAGTCAGATTCTCAATTTTTACCGCCAGAACTCGGCGAACGTCGTCGGAACGAACTTTAATATTTAAGGCGCTGGGCTGTTCAACTGAAGGCAAACCGCTAGCGAAACCAGCTGGCTCGTTCAAACGCAGACCGTAGTAGGCAGCCAGCTCTTTGGCAATACCGATGACGCCCAGGCAGTCGGCCCGATTTTGGCGAACTTCCAGGCTAATAATCGTATCGTGGCGACGAAAACCACCCTTTTCTTCCAGACCGTCAGCCAGAAAACCTAGCCTCGTCAATACCTCGCCAACTTCCTTTGGAGAAGCTTTCAACTCGGGTAGAAGCTGCTTTAATTGGTTAAAGGAAACTTTCATCTTGGTAATATTTGTAAGCCAGGGTTCCGCCGAGCAAGGTGCGGATGTCGGTAATGTTGTACTTGGCCATCACCAGACGATCCAGCCCGAGACCGAAGGCAAAACCCATCCATTTTTTCGGGTCGATGCCGGCGGCTTTTAAGACATTGGGGTGAATCATCCCTGCCCCGGCCATCTCGATCCAGCCGACGCCCTTGCAGACTGGGCAGCCGACGCCATGACAAGAGAAACACTCCATATCTGGCCCGACGCCCGGCTCAACTTCTGGGTAATATTTGTTACGGAAACGAATTTTAACCTTGTCGCCGTACATAAACTTGAAGAGCGTCGTCAGCACCTCGAAAAGTTCTTTGAGGCTGGTTTTTTCCAGCACGGCGAAACCTTGATAGTGGTGAAAAATAAAGTGGTTACTCTTGTTGACCTTTTCGTTGCGATAGACCCGCCCCGGCACCACCACCTTGAACGGCGGCTCGTACTGTTCCAAAACCCGTGCCTCCACCGAAGAAGTTTGTGTCCGCAGCAACAAGTCAGGTTCTTTAATGTAAATCGTGTCCTGCATATCGCGTGCCGGGTGGTCTTTGGGAACGTTCAGACGACGGAAACAGAACTCGTCGGTTTCCAGCTCCGGCCCTTCAACAACGCTGAAACCCAGCCGGGTGAAAAGTTGGTTCATTTCCCGAACTGTTCTAGTCAGCGGATGCAGGTGTCCCACTTTCGGCTTGCCTAGGCCGATCTCTTCGATTGTGCCCTCGGCCGTGCCGGATTTTTCTGCAGCAGTGATGGCTGCCTGTTTACTTTCAAAAAGCGTCTTGGCCTGGTTTTGAGTTTGTTTTATTTCCGGCCCCTTGGTTCGCCGCTCATTTTCGCTAAGGGTTGCCAGGTCTTTGGAAAGTAATTTAATCTTGCCGGCCTTA
Source organism: Saccharimonadales bacterium (SeqCode) (assembly GCA_035510775.1). GTDB lineage: Bacteria > Patescibacteriota > UBA1384 > 2-12-FULL-50-11 > 2-12-FULL-50-11 > DATKGP01. The sequence continues at coordinate 17,506 of DATKGP010000011.1, read as the reverse complement.
CCAAAAAAGTCGCGCCAGATATCTTCCAAATCGGCCGAGCTCTCGGCCGCCGTCAACTTTTCTTTCAACTGATCAAGCAATTCCTGGCTCGACATTTCTTTTCTACAGATTAACCGAATCTCTCCTGGCGAGCAACTAGGTTAACGAACCTTGGCCGAATCAGTAATCGTCGAAGGAATTTTGTCGTCAGCTCGGACAATTTTTGGCGTCGACAGTGGCCCGTCGAGTATTGCCCCGTCGACTGTTGCCGGCGGTTCCTTGGTTATTGGCAGTTCGAAGGTGAACTTGGCGCCCTTGCCTTCGGCGCTCTCCACCCAAAGTCTGCCCTTATGTAACTCGACGAAGTTCTTGGAGATATACAACCCCAAGCCAGTGCCTTGATGCTCGTCAATCTCCCGATGAACCTGCGAGAACTTCTGAAAGAGTTTTTTCTGATCATCGGCAGCGATTCCCCGACCGGTGTCGTTAACAGAACAGCGAACGGCCGTATCATCGACTCTCTCAACTTTTATAGTGATCCCACCCTTGTCGGTAAACTTAATGGCATTACCGGTCAGGTTGACGAAGACCTCACGGATGCGATCCGGATCACACCAAATTTTGGGAATATTTTTGCCGGCCTCGAGTTTCAAATATAGTTTTTTGCTGTCAGCCTTAATCTGCAACTCGTTGATGACGCTTTTGGCGATGTCGGTTAAGTCGGTTTCGGCAAAAGCCATTTTCAGGCGACCCTGCTCGATTCTGGAAACGTTCAACAGATCCAAAATTAGCTCTGCCAAGCGTTTGGAGCTAGAGAAAGCTCGAGTCAGATACTCCCTGGCCTTGTCATCGACCGTGCCCATCTTTTCATCCAGCACCATCGACAGATAGCCTTCGATGGCAGCCAGCGGGGTGTTTAGCTCGTGTGAGGCCATCGAGATAAATTCGTCTTTCATCTTGTCGAGCTGCGACAAATATTCGTTGGCGTCCTTGAGTTTTTGGAAAGCCGCCGCCCGCTGCAAGGCCAAGCTCATGTCGCTGGCGACAGCGTTAGTTACCTCGAAAGCTTTCTCGTCAATTTGATCTTTGGACCTATTAAAGCCAAAGACCATCACCCCGAGCGGCTCGCCGTGGGCGTAGAGCGGTAAGGCAGTGGCGTAACGGATATTGAGCAATTTTTCCAAAGTAACGCCGGCTACTTTGCTTAGCGGTGGGCAGAAGTATTCAACCAAACCACCTGATTCAGTTGGGCGGTTGGTCGTTAAGGTTTTATGGAGCAGGCTGTAGCTTTCGCGAATTGGCGAGGCGTACTTCTCCAAATCCACTCCGACCAAGCCCTGGACTTTTCGCACCGATTCGTTGGAAGAGAAGGCGTAAGCCACCAATTGGCCATTTTTGACAATGGAAAGAAACGATCCGGCACTGCCTTCGATTTGTTTAGGAATCTCGTCGAGTAATTTTTGAGCCATCGGCTTGAAATCGACCTCGTTTAGAACAATGCCAGAGATTTTTTGCAACGTCGCCAGGTTCTTGTTGCGCCGTTCAAGTTCACCCAATGTTTCGGTTTTTTCCTTGGCCAACCGCTCAACCTCTTCTCGACGCTTAATTTCACCCGACATGTTCTTCACCAGCAAGTAACCTCCTGAAGCAACGGCTATAAAAACGACACTCTCGATTATCCTCTCCGTTGTACTCGTGCTAACAAGGACCTGAACCAATAAGGAAATGTCCAACGCCATCACCAAGACCGACACGATAACAACCCTAATCTCGAACAGTTTTCTAGCTACGATTGAGTACGCAGTGGATAGAATAAATATTATTGCGGCATAATTCCCGAACCTGTAATACTTATCTGAACCGACGATGGGTCGAACTACGTAGTAAACAATCAAATTAATGCCAACCGTTATGAAGATTCCTAGAAAGAAAAATTGTAGTTGCGATCTTTTTTGACCCGTCTCTTTGAAGTACTTGGAGATAAAAACCCCCGAACTCACGAGGAAGGAGACGAATAAATAGGCTAGCAATATATAATACACAACGCCGGGGTTTATATCGGTGCCATACTGCTGAGTACTCACTGTTACCACAACGAAATTTGTCCCTACAGAGAGGGCTGCGAGCAAAAGTCCCAAGAAGTAACTTATTACAACCGTCAATTTGCTATATGTGCTTCTTTCCGGAAATACAAAAGAGAAGTGAATCAATACGGGCGCGAGCATAGACAAACTAGCAAATACCAGTCTGTTCAATTGTAAAGACAGGTTTCCTGTAGTGTAGTCTGAAAGTGACGCAAAAGTTACCCAGCCCAGAATAGTAAGCACTAAATAAGAGAACAGCCGGTTTTGTTGATTCTTTATATCTTTAAATCCGACAACCGCTATCAGTAATACTCCGACTAAGTCAATTATCGGGATTAGTAGATAGTCAAACAACCTCATTGTAATAAGCTAAGTAGCTTGTTCTAAATATGGGTCAAATTTAATCATGTCGGGGGCCAGTTTAATGGGCTGTTCAGTAGCAACCCTCTTAAGAGCGGTCACGGAAATAGCAGTTGCAATATAAGCCGCGCTAATGGGCTGGGGTATATGGCTAATTTTTCCAGTTTGTAAATCAGACATCACGCTTCCAAAATATTCTGGGATAATCCCAAGGTAGTAAGCTAAAAATCTTTCCCGCAAGTTTTCTTCAGTATATTGCTCTATAGGCTCGGGACTGCTGTACCCCAACATGTTTTCAATAGATGTGCTTTCTCTCGAAAATACAAAGGCTCCTCCACCCCAACCAGAATCGATCGGATAAACAACCATTACACCTTTATCCCTAGCGGCTCTGTGTAGGGCCACTACTGCCAGTGCCGATTCAAACGGGTCAATAGTGTCAACAACGATATCACAATTCCCAACCAAGGTGTCGGCGTTTTTTGTTTCAACGAATACGGGGCGAGTTTCGATAACAACATGCCTATTAATTGTCTTTAGCCTATCAGCAAGGGCATCCACCTTCTTTTTTCCGATGTCCTCCGAAGAGTACTCTTGCCGGTTAAGATTACTAACGTCTACCGTATCTGCATCTACTAAGACAAAGTGATGGAAACCTAAACGAACAGCAGCAACGGCTATTAAGGATCCCAGGCCACACCCAGCGATCAAGACTTTTTTCCCGGCTATTTTTTCCTGTTCTTCTTTGGAAATTAGTCCAGTATTTCTATCTAGGATTTCGTAGTTGATGTCCATTACTACAATATAGTTTCATCAATCAAGAAATGCAAAACTATATCTTCAGTATCACCGGGTAGTTGACTGTGTTAAAGATGGTTGTGCTTTCACCTATTACCCCGAAGGAGTATCCCCGTTTATTTAAGCTCTCAAGCAGCCAATCTTCCACCACAGCATAAACGGAATGAATGTCATTTTCTCCGGCAATTTTTTGAATTTCTGTAACAAGCAAACTAAATATCTCGCGGCGTGTTTCGGTTTTTCTTCGATAGTATTTTGAAATCATAAGTCTTGAGACTTCACAAGAATGAGCCATGTCTTTTTCTTCGGGAATATCAAAGTGCGAGAAAATTGGCAGACCCTTGCCATTCGGCAGAATTACTCTGGCGTAACCGCCAAGACGGTTTCCCACTTTTACGACAACATGTACTGAACTGCCATCATACTCATCGGTCTCTTTATCGTCAGAGTATTTCTTCTTTTCCAAAAACCCCATTTCTTCGCAGTAAATCTTGTAGCGCATTTCGGCAACTTTGGAAAAAAGCGCATCATTAACCAAAATCCTCTCAACTTGGGGTTTAGTTTTTAACAACCACATCTCGGTAAATAATATCACCAACCCTCTGCCTGTGCGAATTAATTCTTGTAAAAAAGGCGGGTCCGTACGGATCCGCCTTGATAGCTTCATATACAGCTGGCTATGCTAGCTGACAGCTTCAGCCTAACTCATAACCAGTTCCTTGAATCGACCGCGTAGATCGTTCAATTTCTTGTCGGCTTCGAGCTTGCCTAGGACAACCGCGACGTCCTCCTCTGGCACTTCAACTTCTTGGACATCCGAGGTAGAGACGTTTGGCTTGCTCGTAACTTGCACCTTCACAGTAGTCGACTCGGTAGCGACGTCGATTCTAAGCCAGCTGTCATCGTCGAGTTTGATGTAGAGATCAAACGTTGGGTTATTCTTGTTGCGCCAGGGGTTATCCATGGCAGCAGCGTTTCTTACCAGAATCCCCTTCATTCTTTTCCTCCGTTCACCCGCCAATCTAGTAGTCGGGGATGGAATCGATGATCAGTTTGATGACCAATTCCTGATCCAGCATGCAACGAGTAAGCACCTTGAGCTTCTCGCGTTGTGCCGGATTTTTCGCCGGCAACTTTTTGAAACCATGGGAATCCAACGAGAAGTCCAGGTCCGCATCATTCACTGCCATGGCGAGGTTGATTTGCCGGAGCACCTTCGAAAGCTCGAGTACGAAGTTGTACCTCGACCTCGTGCAACTGTCGATGACCCAATCCAAAGCGGCTGCCCTCATTTCGTCGGTAGTCCCCTTAGGAAGGTTCAGCTTGTTAACGATCACTTCAGCTTTATCTGCGCTGATTTGATAACGTCCAAGAACGCTGATTGTCTTGCCGTTCATATGTATACCCCCTCGAGTCGATACGATGGGATTATAAGGTTATCCCCTATATATGTCAATGGCTTATGAACGTGAAGAACGCCGATGTTGAGTTTCTCCATATAGTATGATTAGATATTCTTGACACTAATAATATAAAAGCGTAAAGTTTGTCTCGAGTAAGACCGGGGACTTACCGAACGTTAATAACGCCAAAATAGGAGACTAACTATGAAGACTGGAGTGCAAACCGACCCCAAAGTCATCGATCAAGTGATCAGCGATTTCGCCCGTACGACGGACGAGATAGTTTCGTTGGGTGAGCTGAAGAAGCTCCTCACATCCGGAAGAAAGCTGGTTATGAAGTATGGGGTCGATGTTACCGCTCCCGACCTTCATATTGGCCACGCCGTCAACCTATGGATGTATCGTCGCATGCAAGAACTGGGGCACAAAGTGATTTTCCTCATTGGAGATTTCACCACCCAAATCGGTGATCCAACGGGAAAGAACAAGACCAGACCGATTATCCCGCTGGACGAAATCCGGCAAAACGCCGAGGCATTCATCAAACAGGCAATGCTTGTCCTCCACGACGACCCCGAGCTAGTCGAGGTCAGACGTAATTCCGAGTGGTACGACGCCATGCAGGCCAAGGAACTCCTTAGCCTCATGTCAACGGTGACACACGACAGGTTGGTTTCCCGCGAGATGTTCCGAAAGCGGATTGCCGACGGCGGGGAAATCTACGAGAACGAACTCATCTACCCGATACTTCAAGGATATGATTCAGTCGAGCTGAAAGCTGATTTGACCATTATTGGTTCCGATCAGCTGTTCAACGAGATGATGGGTCGAACCTTCCAGGAGAAATTCGGACTGACCCCGCAAGTGATCATCACCACGAAGATCACGGCTGGAATCGACGGCAAGGCGAAGCAGAGTAAGAGCTTAGGCAACTACATTGGCCTGCAGCACTCGGCGCGAGATAAGTTCGGACGCGTCATGAGCATTCCGGATAGCTTGATAGGCGACTACTTCGAAGTTTACACAGACGTACCCATCGAAGAAGTGGCGACAATCAAGGCGAATCTCGCGGAGAATGCGATGCGGGATAAGCTCCGTCTCGCTTGGGAAATTGTCAAGCGCTACCACGGCAAAGAAGCCGCGGACAAAGAACGGCATTGGTTCGAGCGGACGTTCAGTCAGAAAGAAGCTCCGGAAGGCTTGGAGCCAATCTCTGTCGGCGCGAGGACAATCACTATCTACCAGCTTTTGCTTAAGGTCCTGGCATCCGAAGGCCCGAGCAACAGCTCGGTTCGTCGCCTGCTTGACCAGGGAGCCGTAAGTGTTGACGGAAAAACCATTAAGGAAATAGATAAGAATCTTGAGTTACCAGCCGAGGGGGTAATCCTGAAAGTTGGAAAACTAAAGTGGTTCAAAGTCACACCTTAACCGTCATCACCACCTAGGAGGTGGGATATGGGTACACAAACATCCAAAACAACCGCGGACGCTTTGCGCGCCCTCGGTGACAACGACCAGTCCGCCAGCTATTGCTGCCAGGCCGCCGGTGCCATCAACGCCGCCGATCTTCCCGCAGAGCAGGCATTCTAGACCAACGGGTCTCTAGCTCATGGTTTCGCACCAGCGAAACCTATGAGAAAGAGGCCCTCTTTTTATTAATTTGCCATAACCGCATTGACATATCAGGTGTAGAAGCGTAGTGTTTGCTAAATTCGTACCTGAACATTTTGTCTTAGGAGGTAGCTATGTTCGATGTAAAAACCCACAGTAAAACGGTTCTGAAGCAGTCCGTCTTCGGACATTTTCTTCAGAGGGACGACATCACTTGCGCTTATAACGCCCTGAAAATCGAAACCATCTTTTTCAAGACTGGCCTGTACTCTCATATCACAAGTGTGATTGGAAAGCCGGTCGAAGAAGCTCTGGCTCAAGTCCCTGATGGATTGAGAAGCGCTTTCGAAAGCGTTTTAACGAAAATCTGCAATGCTCATATTCTGGTTCCAGCAGCCTACGACGAGTTGAGCTATCTGAAACAAGTCCAGAAGATGGCGTTTCACGGACCTTCGCTTCGCGTACTCGTACTCCACATGACCGACTACTGCAATTTGCGTTGTCGGTACTGTTTCATCGAAGGCGGTATGTCAAAGGAGTACGTCCGTCGGGATATGTCGAAAGAGACAGCGAGAGCGAGCATCGACAAGTTCGTCGCGGTCATAAGCGGCAGGAGTCTGCCTAAATACCCCTCTGTGGTTTTCTACGGCGGGGAACCTTTAGCCAACTGGAGCGTTGTTGAAGATACCCTGGAGTACATCGCCCAAAAGCAAGCGGAGAAGATCCTGCCTGAACGGGTCGATAAAATCCTGATTACCAACGGCACGCTTGTCTCCCCAAGTATTGCAGCTACGCTCAAGAAGTTTGGCGTCAAAGTCTCCGTATCGGTCGATGGACCGAAGGATGTCCACGATGCTCAACGAATCACTTGTGCCCAACGCGGAAGCCACGAGGCGACTATCACGGGCTTTAGATTGCTCGAGTCAGCTGGCATCCAGCCAACCGTCTCTTGCGTCCTAAGCAAGGACAGCTTGAAGAAGGGATCGGAAATCATCCGTTACCTTCTCGATGAGCTGGGCGTAAAGGCCCTGGGCTTCAATCATGTTTCCATCGTTCCCAATGTCAACGACTACGATCCGCTCTACGAAGCCGATTTCGGCCAGACGATCATCGCTGTGCAGGAAATAATCCAAGCGGACTATCCTGCAGTGTATGAGCGCCGTATGAACCACAAGCTCAACAGCTTTCTGTCTCGGCAGATCATACGAGCCGATTGTACTGGCTGTGGCGAACAAATGAGTGTCAGCCCTGACGGGAAAATCGGAATCTGCCAAGGATATATGGGCAGCCGAAAAACTTTCGCCGGAGATGTCACCGATCCCAAGTACTTTCCTGGCAACGACCCAGTATTCATTGAGTGGTCACACCGCTCGCCATTGACGACGGAAGCATGCTACGACTGTCCGGCTCTCGCTACTTGCGGAGGTGGATGTCCGCGTAATGCTGACGTCATCAACGGCTCGATCTGGAAAGTGGACTCGGCATTCTGTCATTTCGCCAAGCAGGCACAGGAATGGATGATATGGAAAAAATACGACCTAGAACGACGGGAGTAACGCCATACGTTGGCTATCAACCCTTCTTTGGGATTCCTCATGAGCGACTTATGGGCGAGAGATGGCAGATTGTTTGCTTTGTTTCTCCCGTGTGCGATGGCACGTGCGCTCACTGCTGGTCGGCAGACACCTTCTTGGGACGACAAGTCCCTTTGGATTGGTTCGATTCGTTCTGGAGCAAAGTTAATCCTGCTCGGGTGTCCGAGATAAGGTTGACTGGCGGAGAACCGTTCTTGAATCGCGATTTAGGCGCGATAGTGCGGATAATCCGTAAATATCTGGGACGTAAAATACCAATTCGCATATTCACTAGCGGGCGACAAATCGTATCAGCGACAATTGGACAGCAAGGTGTAGATGAAACCATTTCCGCATTACTAAGCAGGGATGTAGTACATCAAAACACCGAAATCCATATGTCAGCCGACGAGTACCACGCAGGAGCGTTGTATGTCGCCTCACTGCCCAAACCAGTTAACAACCCGTTAGAGCTTTCAGTGGGAGAGATTAACCAACGTGGCGTTGCTCTCATGCAAGTTCTTGCCCACAACTTTCTAGCCGCATGCGAGATTCTATCAGGAGCAGCGGAAGGCTTTATGGGCAGACTCAAGATCCACGCTGAAAATGGTCGACTCGAGTATCATCGCACGGAAATGTACCACTGGCTGTCGGATGACGAGTGGCAAAAGCGTGTTATTGCCATGGAAGGACTGATTAGGGCTGGGGCGGCAACTAAAATTGCCACGTCTATGACGCTCACGCCCAACGATCAGTTGAGCATGTTTGTCTTTCCAGGTGCCGAGTTTTATGAAGACCGGATAACCGGGTTAGGACAGCCGTACAACGACCGTGGACACCAAATCTACCTCGATGTATCGCACAACGCGAACGGCGGGGTGGCGATGATTGGTTGGTGGAACGTGATAGACAGAACGTTCTGCGCAGGTTCTATCGGCGAAACACTGAAAATAGTCGAATGACTCACCCTTACAACGCTCCCATATCGGGAGCGTTTTTTTAAATACAAAATTAAAATACTGCTCGAATATTTTCCTTCGAGCCAATAGCAAGAAAATGCTCGGAACTTACTAATGGCACGATCATTGCTTTCCAAACATAATTGGGCTACACTCTGGCCAAGTAATTCGTACCCTAACAGGAGAGAATAAGGTGTGTAAGGAAGAAGGCTCGACAGTTCTTGAAATGCCGAACGAAAGCTATGCCAAGTTCGAGCATCGAATTCATCAGCTAGTCACCGCCCGCGAGCTCGAGGCCATTATGGCTGCCTACGTATTTTCAAAATACGGCCACCGCGGCCAGTTCAGAGACGATGGCACCACCCGCTATTTTGATCACGCTCGGGCAGTCGCCCTAACTTGCATCGACGAGCTTAACCTCTACGACAAGCAGATTCTGGTGATGGCTCTGCTGCACGATATCCGAGAGGATACCTACTTGCTTGGTCCGTATCGGATGGAGCTGAACTTTGGTCGTGAGATTATGCTCGGCGTAACCCTGATGACCAAGGAGAAGGGCTCGCCGACAAACTACGTCGATCAACTTGCCAAACACGGCTCGTGGAAGGTTCTGACCGTCAAGCTATGTGACCGCCTCCACAACCTACGAACGCTCGACACCTGCACTTTAGAGAAGCGCTACTCTCAAATTGCCGAGACAGTCAACGAATATCTGCCCTTAATTCCGATTCTGCTTTCTCGGCTACCGAGGAGCAAACGCTACATCGCCAAGTACCTTGACGGGAAAATCCGAGAGCAGATCGAGAAGCACCAGCGAGCTCTCTCGCTCACAAGTTGAGGCGTCCGACGAAATCAGGCTCCGAAGAAACTTCGGAGCCCTTTCTTGTATTGACTTTTCGGTGGTTTTATGGTAGGCTTTGGACAGAATCATCAGGCGGAGGTGCCTTGTGAAAGTTCCTTTGTATGTGTCTTTAGTGCTCGTCTTGTCGGCCTTGGCACTTGGACAGGGCAGACCGACTTGCCCGCCACCAACCGTTGCCACGCTTGAGTGGCAAGAGGATGGAAAGCTCAATAAGGCATACGTCGACGACACCTCTAAGGTAGTTGTCGGCGATATTCCATCCCAAGTGACAGTGACCTTAACGGCGGTAAGCCGACTGACTGTCGACGGCGACAAGTCGGAGACGCTCGGCCCCAAGCACAGTGTCTCGCTCGCGCCTGGATCGTACCTAATCGAGATCCTGGTGAACGCCAAAGACGGAAAACGGAAGGTGTACAAAACCATTTACAGGTTCGACACCCGTCCACGTCCAATAGCCAAATAGGTTCGAGGCCTCGGAACGCAACGCGTTTCCGAGGCCTTTTCATATTCCAGAGTCAAAGTGCTAAATTGATTGTATGAGGTTCCAGCGACTGGCCAATTTGGGCGTGATTTTCTTACTAGCTGTTTCGCTGTTGCCGGTCTCGTCTCTTCAGTTCGGCAAGGCTCAAGCCGCCGCTGCGCCGTCTCCGGGCGGCAATACCATTACCAGCTGCCAAGATTTACCGAACAAGCTCCAAGTCCCTAACGCCCCGATCCAGCCAACCAAGGTTGTCAGCTGTCATGATGATGTCAACCGTACACCGGCTAATGGAATAGCCTACCCAGCCGTGGCGACCACGGTTCAATTCCCGAGCGAAGACTACTTCTTAACCACCGGCCTGACCGCCGCCCAAATGATTCAACAGAAAATGCCGGTCTACGCGCCTTGTACTTATGACAAGTACGGCAATTGCAGTGTTGTAAACACCAGCGGCGCGGGCTACGGAACGAATGCCCACGTCCCGACGTGGGAAAAACTTGCTGGGTACAACAACACCTCGGGATATATCAATAACTTCCAAGAGTCCCTCAACTGCCAGAACCCCCCAATTCCCGTGACGTTCAAGAAAGACGACGGCACAGTAGTCACCATGTCTTGCTCCACCACAAGCGTCGGCACCAAAAACCCCTTTGCCAGCTGGGACTATACATATTCCCGTTGGAATAGCGCCGGTTACCAAATTAGCTACACCATTCAAAGAATGGAAATCTTTAGACGCCCAAGCGGTCTACCAAATTTGGTTCCGTTTGGCTCGCCCCAAGCAACCGTTGTCGCCAACGACGGCACCAAAACCGGGCCAACTTCTCGGGAGGCTAAGATAGACACCACAACGGCCTCAATTATTCTTGACGGCATTAGTGTGAAAAATATTGGCCCGATGCCGACCCTGACCCAAACCGATGTCAAGGTGACAATTAGAGGCGAGAACTCGCTGAACACTGGCACTTGCTCCGAATATATTGATGTTGATACAAGCACCGTGCCGATACTCGCGGCCAATGCTGTTTACACCGTTCCCACCATCACTCTATCGATAACATCCAGAAGCTTTACATCGTTCTTGAGCGACGCCACCAAGAGCTGCAACATTTCCAGTCTCGGAATCGACGTGAATGTCAATCAGGACAAAACCGTTGTTGAGTCAAACTATAATGATAACGATCAATACACGAGCGATTTTATTATCCGCCCAGCTTTACGGATTACGCTTGCCGATCAGAGCGGAAACCCGATTGACGCCCAGGTTGATTTGACGATTAAAGGCACAACAAACCGACTAGATGTCTACAATGGGGGGCACGAGGTCTTCATTCTCGACAAGCCGGTTCCCGTCTACGACGCTACGGTACAGGCTGTCGTCAATGGCACCCCGACTGGGGCAATCCAGACACAGAGAATTGACGATTACAAATTGTATATAGTGAGCTTTAAAATTGACCTCACCAAAATCCCCTTGCCTGATCTGGTGCCGACCTTCGGTGGCGCGACTGCCGTAATAAAGTACCAGGGACAAAGTAGCCCGGTAACGGTGAAATTGGATCAAGCAAGTGAGATTAATTTCGGTACCGACATAACTTCTTTCCAGATAAATAATTTGGGAATCAAAAATATTGGGCAGGCGGATCTGCCAGCGACCCATATCCAGTCATTTTTGACCTTGGGACATATCAACGACTTCCCTTCGTTCGACGACTCCTCTTGGGCGCTGAAGGCCGGGCAGGAAAAAACTGTTTCGACACCCGTATATTCTAATTCCGACCCAAGTAATCAAACCCTCAAGGCATTCTTGGGCATGTTTCCCGCTTTTGTGACTAAATATGGTACAGCCGAGGCAAGTTTTACATTTAAAATCACTCCCGATTCCAGTTTGCTGGAGTCAGACACCGGCAACAATATCGTGGATTCGGCTGCCAACATTGGGTTTATTGCCCTACAAGTTAGTGTCCACTCGGCTGATGGACAGAAGATTAAGCTTGCCGAGATCGACGTCTGGGATAGCGCCAGTAACAAGACCCTTACTTCTGTCAGCGATAAAGACGGAGTTGCCATCATCGCGCCGACTGAATCAATGCAGGGCGTAACTCAAAGATCTCTGGGTGTTAAGGTCTACTTGGGTGGCCAGCTGGCTATCGACCTAGGGAGCCAAGCGTTTACCCACAATGAATTAAGGAAACTGGATGCAGTCGTCACTGGTTATTTAATCATTGAGCCCAGCCTCCAGCAGGATTTTGGCAACGCTGACGACGGTACGAATACTACCACCCAGGCAGACGCCGGAACTGTCAAAATCGCTTTGGTGGGCAGCGGTTCTGGGGGAGGGCAAGTGATTTTGAACGACGTTGGCAGCGGAAAACCAAACCTTCTTCTCTCGGCTCAAATTGTCCACGGCCTGGCAACTTTTTCCAAGAATACTCAACCCAGTATGATTGACGGGGCTTACCAACTTCAGTCTTCAACTGCCAGCTACGACTTTCCTGTCGACACTGGAGTTAATACTACTATCAGCTACGCCTGGCCGGAGCCGACCCGATCGTCAGATCCGAGCCAAGCCACCGCACCCAAGTTTAGTTACAAAGCCAGTGCCGTCAACTTCGGTAAGTTTACCATGCTCCTACCGGAAACCTGCCAAACTAGCCACTTTGTCAACATCAAGTTCTGCTGGTATGACGATTCTGCCGGAACAACTTTGAGCCAGCAGAAACTGTTAATGACCGTTGTCAGCCAAATCAATCGCTACCAGTCCTGGACGCAATATCCACTATCAAACTTAAGGCGGGTCATCTTTACTACTATGTCACCCAACAGTCCGGCGGTTGCCTACACTAGTGCCAACGAGGATTACATCATCATCGACGATCCCTATGTCAATTACTGGCAACAGAAGCAATCCGAAACGATACCGACGGTCATTGATCACGAAATGTTTCACCGCCTAGACTGGCAGTATGGCGTTAACACCTTTCTCTCGGAAAAAACCGAGCAGTATGACTGGAGCGTCTACGACCAGCTGAACTCAACAACTGGAAGAATGCTCTGGGACATCAGCTCCTATAATTGCACTTATTCAGGCAAACCCTGCTCCGCTGGATATTCTAGCCAAATATTAGAAAATACCATGATCCCGGTTGAGCCGTTCGCCGAAGAACATTCGAGTGTCTGTGTTTATGGCTCGAAAGTCAGCCAGCAGCTGGCCAACATCAAGTCTGTATGGGGCATTAACTATCCAGGCGTTGCCATTCCCAAAGACTTGCTGGACTGGAGCAATGAAGTCTCCAATCGGCTTCAAGGCAAGGACACTCACGGATCTGTCTACTCGCCTGCGATGGCCGGTTGGTATAATGACTGCGTAACTACCACTTCTCCATGAGAAAAAAATACTACTACATTGCTGGAATAATCATTGCTGTCTCGGCGCTTGCCGGAGGAGCCTATGCCATTGTTAAACACTCCTTGCGCGCCACTTCTCCGATAAGTCCACCGACCCAGTACCACGCGACAGTTTCCGTGAACGTCATTGAGAATGGACAAGACGGTTTCGGAGTGATGGACTTTGGCGGAGACTGTCCAGAAACACCCGTCCCTTCCCAAGAGGGCGGCTTTACTTGTACGTTCACCAGCAATAACCCCAATATCAACCTTACCGGCATTAGCTACGCAAGTTACATCAGCAACAAAAATTATCGCCTGCCAATTACACCTGGTGGGTCAGTTGAATCACAGCCATTAAAACTCACAAATGGGCAGGCAATTCAACTGCAGGCAACTATCAATAGTGCCGGGGTGCTAACTTTGCAACAATATCAATACGGCAAATTCGTGACAGTTCCGTCCGACGCAGGTATAACCGTTAACTAGCTCGAATATTGTCGCTAACAGCACTACTTGCTCCGCAGGGAAAAATTTTCTTGGGGTTAAGGAAAAGGCGGGTTCGTGAGAACCCGCCCAGTTTTGGCGCCGGTGGCCGCCTTACTTACCGATCTTGCCCTCGCCGGGCTGGTATTTCGCCAGCCAGGGCTTCAGGCATTCGACGTAGGCGACCTGGCCGGAGTGTTGCATGTGTGGCGTCTTCGGGCCACCCGAGAAGAACGGTACGGCGACGGACAGGAACAGAAAGCCCACGACCTCCTCGTTCGACAGCTTCTTCTCACTGTCGCATTTGTAGGCTTCCGGCCGGTACTCAACCTCCTCCTTCGCCACATTGACGACGATGGTCGTGAACGTGCAGTAGGCCTTGGTCTTGAGTCCGGTCAACGTGGTGACCGAGCGAACATCCCAGTGCCATTTACAGGCAATCACGAGATCGGTTTTCAGCTCCTTGCCGAGCTTGAGCATATCCTCCGGTGACGGCAGTTCCGCCTCGTTGACGCGAATGTTCAAGCCTCGAATCGTGCCGATGACCTTGCCGGGGTCTTCCTGCTCTAAACCGAGCTTCTGAAAGGATCCTTGCATTGTTTCTTGGCAGGTCTTGATAGCCGTCTGGTTGTCGCAGACATCTCCACCTTCGCCGTAAACACTCGGCCAGCAGGCAATCTTCTTTACCTGGAGCTTGTCGTTCGGCTCGGCGTTGATCTTTTGAGCCGTCGCTGATGTCACCAACCCGGCAGTCAGTACTGTCACAAACACAATCACTAGTTTCATAGGTACATGGGCCTCCTTAAGCCCTCAATCAGGAAGATTGTAGCAGATTTTTCGGCAAAAGTCACTATTCTTGCCAAGTTTTTTGTAAACAATCACAATGTCGGCAGTACGTCCTTTTACATTGAGGACTGGGAGGTTCGTATGTTTCGTTTTATCGGAATTCTGATTTTATTGTTCTTTGTCTATGCCACTACCGGCTGCGGCGGCGGAACTGACATTAGCACCAACCAAGTCATCGACCAAATCAGAGTTCAGCTTATGATCGGTCAGGAGAAAAAAGCTACTCTTGGCCAAGCCAATCTGACCTTTCCGGCCGATACCGGCGGCGACGTTATCGTCACAGAAACTAAGGCTGGCCGAATCCCTCAACCGGCCTTTCAGCCGACTCAACCTGTGATGACCATGGATTTTTCGGCCAATCCTATTAAGCCTTTCACTATAGACTATCCGGACAACCCGACCGGCACACCAGTGGCAGTTGCTCTCTCGAACGGTCAGCCCATCGGAACCTTTCCGGCAGAAAGGGTCAACGGCCGACTTGTCGTCACCGTCAATCCGACACTTTTGGCTTCGGCTGCGCCAAGTAGCCGTGGCTTCTCGTTGACAGTCTCGTTCGTACTGGGGCTCGCCACTCTCAAAGATCCGCCCGATGCCGGCTATGGCCTTAAGCTGGTAGCCACCAGCGCAACCAATGACAAAACGATCATCTTTGTCCACGGGTTGCTCCAGTCGGCCGACGGCGTCAAGGATGGTTTGCTGAAAGCTCGGGATCTCGGGAACTACGGCCGAGCCTACAGCTTCTGTTACGACTACCGAAAGCCAATTAGCGAGGCTGGCGGGCAACTTGCCCAGGCAATTAACGCCGCCGGTTTCAATCCCAAATCTGCCGATATTATCGGCTACTCCAAAGGTGGACTGGTCGCTTTATGGGCGCTCACCCAATCAGGCGTAACCAAGCCGATTCGCCGAACAATCCTTATGTCCGCGCCCATTCAAGGTTGCGACATGAGCCTTACCGCACTTTACTATGTGTTCGGCCGAATTTTCTCGGTGGGTATAATCTCGATGCCGTTCTTTGGCATTCACGACAACTGCTTAGAAGAGCTACTTCCAGGCAGCGACTGCCTGAATCAGCTCGGCCACTACACCTATAACCAAAAGGGTGACGTTGATATTTACGCCTTTGGCAGTGACGGCGACGATGTCGTCAACGCTTCCAGCGGCCGTGGCGATTCGACTAACCTCGAGAACTTGACCAATGGTCGGGTTGTTCGCGAGACTTTGAGTGGCTTTGGCCACATGACCATGGACAGCCCAGAGGCTATCGGCGCCGCTTTCTCTAAAATCAAGGGGGGTTCGAACGGTCTCCAAGTAGAAAGCGATGCAGCGGTGGTGAATTGGGATGGTAGTTGGAGCTCGTATCTAACTATCATCAACAATACGAGCCAAACCGTCAGGGTCGAGACAACGGAATTCGAAGAATTCGAACGACATAGTAATTGGCAGGGCAACTTCTGGCTGAATCCAGATTACCCTGCCGGCGAGTTCTTCCCCCATGAGCGTCACGACCTCGGTGAGGAAGTCGTACTTGGACCAGGCGAGTCCCGGACGTTTGATATAGGATATTGGCCAGACGAGACTCGAACTCCCGTCTGGGATGTCCCCGAGAACCTGCAGGCAAAAACCTCGCATATCATCTGCCAGGGCTCCGACGCCACCGGGACGACCTATAAGGCCACCTACGACCTGGCGATGGGATATAACGGCGCCACGCCTGAACCTCCCAACACAAGGAAACCCCACGGACAGCTTAAGGCTTGGGGAGGGGTCACCCTCCTCAAGAAGTAGGATTTGTCCGTTAACGGCCGCGCGAAATTCGCGCGGCCACCTCTTTTTAGTAGCTCTGGGCGAACAGCCACTCGCGGTTGGCATCTTTGCCGCAGTGGAAGCATTTTTTGTCGGCTTTTTGGTCGAGATTTTTTAGTTCGCAGACCCGTGGCGTGGCCTTGGTTTCTTCCTTAACTTTGGCCTCACACTCGGAATCTTCGCACCAGAATACCTCGATGAATCGGCGGTTTTGAGCCATGACGTCTTTGAACTCGTCGTAATTTCTAACGGCGATGGTTAGCTCTGCCTGCTGCTTTTTCGATTTTTCAAAGAGGTTGGCCTGGATTTGTTCAAGAAGCTTTCTGACTTCTTCGACAATTTCGCCTTTTTTGATATCACCTTTCTCGAAAGTGTCGCGGCGGGCAAACTTAATAACGCCTTTGTCGAGCTCTTTGGCGCCGACTTCCAGCCGCAGCGGAAAACCCTGAACTTCCTGCTCGTTAATTCGGTAGCCCAAACTCTGGGTCTGGTCGGCATTGACCTCGGCCAAAATACCGTGATTTTTCAGCTCGCCGGCTAGCGCCTGGCTGGCGGCGACAACTTCTTTGAACTGCGGGTCATCGGCCTTGCCGATGGCCATTATCATTACTTGAATCGGGGCAAGAAGCGGCGGCATCACCAGGCCGGCATCGTCTCCATGAACCATAATTAGCGCTGCCAACGACCGAGTCGACAAGCCCCAAGAGGTCTGAAAAACCGGTTTGGTTTTGCCTTTTTCATCCGAGAAGCTGATGCCGAAAACTTTGGAAAAATTGTCGCCCAAGTTGTGCGAGGTGGCTGCCTGCAGGGCTTTGCCGTCGGGCATCACAATCTCGATGCCGTAGGTATTTTGGGCGCCAGCAAATTCCC
>DATKGP010000010.1:0-4068 GCA_035510775.1 Saccharimonadales bacterium (SeqCode) | reverse complement strand
TCGTCTTTAAAACCGGAACTGTGTCCATACTTTCCAAGTATATCGCGAGCTGCTTTCACGTCAAACGTATTTCCTCCAACAGTTACGGAGAAGTGGCGTCCTGCCAGGTCGCCCCGCACGAAAACGTGCGGGGCTCGCTTTTCATACGTTTTTGGCTGCCGGGGTAGGATGTCGTCTTACTCGCTTCTCGCTAATTGCTCGCAGTTGGTCGCTGCGCTCGTATTTCTCCCTCACAAGTTCGGTCGAAATCGCACCTCGATTTTTTGCTGGGGAGGAAGGATTCGAACCTTCGATCTTTTGCTCCAGAGGCAAATGTCCTGCCGCTAGACGACTCCCCAAAGGCACAGTCCCGCTGCTTACGCAGGAGACTGTGCCGATATAGTATACCAAGAAATAGCCTTCCCATGAAGTCAAATCGTCGCTCCGCGACACCGTACTTTTGACTTTTTACTTTAGACTTTTTATTTTTCGCTGCGCTGTCTCTATCCGGCGCAGAGATTCCGGTTTGCCGAGAATTTCCAGAAGCTCAAAAGTCCCTGGCGAGGCTTCTTTGCCGGTCAGGGCGACCCGAACAGTCCAGAGAATCTCACCGTCTTTCAAGTCGTTGGCCTTGGCCGAAGCCCGAAGAGCAATCTCGGTGGAGTCGTAGCTGAAATCCTTGATATCGCCCAAGGCCTTGGCGGCCACCTGCAAAGCTTTCTTAGCTCGTTCGGCGGTGGATTTTTTGGCCACCAACATCGAGACTGGGTAATCTTTTGGCGGCTCATAGAACAGCTCAATCATCGGCTCGACCTCATCCAATTTTTTGAGGCGATCCTGAACGCTGGCCAGAGTTTGGAGGAAAAATTCCGGTTCTTTATCGGCCGCTGCCAAAATCTTCGGGTCTTTAATGAAGCCTTTAGCACCTTCGGCTAGGTCACCAACTTGATAGTTGCGAATATAGTAACCGTTCATCCAGAGCAACTTTTCCGGGTCGAAAATTGACGGGCTCTTGCCGACGCGCTCGATTTGAAATTCGGAAATTAAATCATGGAGCGAATAAATCTCCCGGTCGGTGCCGCTCGACCAACCGAGCAAGACCATATAGTTCAACAAAGCCTCCGGCAGAAAACCTTTCTGCCGATAGTCGTCGTTGACCGAGACCGGATCCTTGCGCTTGCTCATTTTGGAGTGATCGGCGTTAAAGATTAAGGGGAAATGACCGAACTGCGGGTTAAGGAAGTTTAGCCCCTGGGCTAAAATAATTTGCTTGGCGGCGTTGGCCAGGTGCTCCTCGCCGCGCAAAACATGGCTAATTTCCATCAGCCGATCATCGATGACGTTGGTGTATATAAACAGCGGCGTCCCGTCGCTTCTCACAATCGGAAAGTCACCGAACAGACCGGCGTCAAACTCGACCTTGCCGCGAATTAAATCATCAACCACAATCGACTGTGGCTCGATAATGAAACGGATGGCGTACGGCTTGCCGGCTCGCTCGTTCTGCTCAATTTGCTCCTGGGTTAGGCCGCGACATTTACCGGAATATTTCGGCGGCTGGTGGTTGGCTTGCTGTTCGGCGCGCTCTTTGTCCAGCTCCTCCGGCGTACAAAAACATTTGTAGGCTTTTTTCTCCTCCAAAAGCTGCTCGGTGTACTCTTCGTAAATGCCCAGGCGCTCTTGCTGAAAATATGGTCCGTAGGCACCGCCGACTTCCGGACCCTCGTCCCAGTTCAAACCCAACCATTTCAGCCCTTCGACGATGTCTTTGGTATAGACCTCTTCCGAGCGTTCGCGGTCGGTATCTTCGATTCTCAAAATAAACTTGCCTTCGTTTTTCTTGGCAAATAAATAGTTAAAAAGAGCCGTTCGGGCGGTGCCGATATGAAACTTGCCAGTTGGTGAGGGAGCGATACGCACCCGAATGTCTTCAGCCATTTGTTTAAGTATACCCTGAAAGTGGCTGAGCTTGACAGACCCTAGCGTGAGCGAATATTGTTGTTATAGACATGATACGGGAGGCAGTTGGGAACTTACTAGCTAAACCAGTGACGCGCAAAGAGTTTTTAAGTTACGTCGGGGTTTTGTTGTTGGCTCTCGTCGGAGTCTCGGCGTTGCTACGGTCAATTTCTGATGTCACCGGCCATCAAATTAATCCTAAAGATCCGCTGAAATCACTGGCCGGCACTAATCCCCAGAAAGGTCTGACAAACAGTTACGGCGGCGGCAGCTACGGTGGTTGACGGATAGTTAGATTACCGAACTACTTTGAATAGTGGAATAGTGGCATATTGGTGTTGACAGCTTTGGCGCTTTTGTGTATAAATAACTTGCACGATTAAGAAC
Organism: Saccharimonadales bacterium (SeqCode); assembly: GCA_035510775.1. GTDB lineage: Bacteria > Patescibacteriota > UBA1384 > 2-12-FULL-50-11 > 2-12-FULL-50-11 > DATKGP01. The sequence continues at coordinate 1,743 of DATKGP010000010.1, read as the reverse complement.
TTAGGAGGGGGCTGGGTGAGAACGAGCTCTTTTTTTTAATCTTGCAAAACCTTAACAACTAGGCGAAGTAATTCGCTTACGAATTACTGATTCAGTTAGGGGGAATTAAGAAAATTCCCCGCCAAAAGGGTCAATCCCCTTAAGGAAAGATGGAGGAAAATCCGATGAAACTCAAAACCCTTCTCGCCTGTATTCTTCTCGTACTTGCAGTAGCGTCATTTGCGCTACCGGTACCAAGCCCGGCAACTAGCTGGTGGTGTAATGTGGCTACCGGAACTGCGTCCACCAGCTTGACAACTACCGGCACAAGCCTAGGCTCCCTCGCGTCTTACACGTACGCCATGTCGGCGCTGAGTTGCAATATGGGTGTGCCGAACGCACCCCCAAACGAATCCCCGGACGCGGCTATCAATTTGCAAGATGGTGTTTTCAGCGACGCGCTAATAGTCGTAGGTGGCTCTGCGACATGGACCTGGACGAGGGTTCCGAACTATCCGCCAACGCCTCTCATCACAGCAGCTTCAAGCTGTGACGCGCCTTATACGGTCAATGTGTGGGTACCGATCTCGGCGCAATACAACGCTACAACGAACCCCCACGGCGTAGGAAATACAGTCTCCCCAAAGATCTACTATAGCCAGTCGTATATCAGCACACCGCTGTTCAAATGTCTGTATACACCTGGCTACACCATCCCCCCATCGAATTACACATACGATTACATGGGGTACCAAGACTCGGTCACACAGCTCGTAATCGGTTCAGGGTGGTCTGTGATCAGCGACCAGAACCACGTTTCGGGCTGGCAATCAAGCAGCACGTCCCTTACGTGGGGACCAAATCGCAACTTTGAAACTGTCTCCTGTACTATCATCCCTTCTTCTCAAACCCCACAAGGCGCATGGTATGCCGGTAGCTGGACACTATCTGCTCTACAGCTTCATCAGGACATAGAAGTAGAAACTCTGACAAACCTAGGGTCTTGGTCGGGCAAGCTCCCATTGGCTCCAGTCGGCGCTACCCTAAAAGACACTGTGGCGGACACGGTAACCGTTACGGGGATTTCGATTACGTATCCCTAACCTGTAAGATGCTTGCGCTTCAAGACGCGGCTGATGGGGGCTGCGACCTATTCATATTAGACATTTCTACCCAGCCGAAAGGCCAATGACAACTTGGGCGACGTCTGTGTCGCCCCTCCTAACTGAATCAGTAATCTGCGCAGTGTTTTGTAGCTCGGTTTTGGCCGGGCTTTTTTAGACGGTTTGATGTCGGCGGCGGCGAGCCAAGATAATTATCACCCAGACAAAGGCGACTGCGACGGCCGAAGCTCCCAACACTAGTAAAGTTTTGTTCCAAGTCCTGGTGGTGGTAGTGGTGGTCCCGGGAAGATTAGTCGTTGTTGCCGTTCCGGGTGTCGCGGTTGTGCCATTTTCAGTTGTGCCAGGCGTAGTAGTCGGATTTTCCGCTATACCGCTACCGTAGCCGGTCGCTACCGGCGTAGTAGTGGTTGCCGACGGCGTAGTTGTCGATGGTGCCGTGGCGCTGATGCAATTTTGATACTCGCTAGTGCCGTAGACACACTCTCCATAAGTACTGGCGGCGGCCTTTGTGGTCAAAAAAACCGAGAAAATCAGCCCCAAACTCAAACCGAGTAGCCAGTACTTGCAAATCTTCATAAGAAAATGATAGCATAAATTCGAGCGTAGCAATAACCAAAGCTAAAAGGAGAAAAAGAAAAAA
>DATKGP010000009.1:0-11555 GCA_035510775.1 Saccharimonadales bacterium (SeqCode) | reverse complement strand
GGGGGGGAGAGCTCTGCTGACTGCCCCCGACAGGGTTTTGTCGCCACAGTGGACGACATCCGGCGAGGGATTACCCGCCGTATTTTGATCTTTTTAGCGGCCTTCGGCCACCGTTCCTAAAGTGCTCTGACAATCAAGGTCTGTGGCGCCCTCCTAGAACGCCGAAACGATGATGAGTGAGTAGCACCATCCGCCAATCACCCCCACAAAACCTCTCGGGCGATTAGCGGTGGACTCATATATGTTAGTCCTCCTATGAAATGGCTGTCAACCCCTGGTAATTTTCACAAACAAACCCGGGGCAATTTCTGCTAGACTTTCTTCGGAATCGTGTTGGTGGAGTTCGACAATGCCGGCACTTTTCTTAATTTGATCAGAAAATTTCTTGAAAAGCTCCGCGTGCTCATCGGTCGCAAAATATTCCAGCCGGGCGTTCTCGCCGACGTTAAGCCCGCTTTTCTTACGAGCTTCTTGAATGGCTCGAGTAATCTCCCGTAGCTTACCTTCCTCTAGAAGCTCGGGGGTCAGTTTAGTATCGAGCTCGTCTTTTTTACCGATTTCGACGTCTTTAACGTTGATTTCGTCACGAAGAATGTCGAGCAGTTCCGGCCATTTTGATAGGTTTCCGGCTGATTTTTCGGCAATTGTCAGCTTGGCTAGCGGCTGGCGTAGCGGCAACGACGGCTGGTGTGTCGCCCGCTCCATATGGACCGAGCTGACCAGCGTTCGAACACGAGCCATCTCTTCGCGTAAATCTTTGGTTTCGTCGAGAATTTTTTGGTGCGGCTCGGGGAAGTCTTGCAGATGAACCGAATCAACGCCGTCTAAATCACGCCAAATTTTCTCGGCGCTAAAGGGCAGAATTGGGGCAATCGCCAACGACAAACGCTTCAGAACCGAGTGGAGCGTTTCCAAAGCCGCCGCATCGCCGCCGACAATCCGTTCTCGCGAGCGACGGATAAACCAGGTGGAAAGATCCTCAACCATCGGCCGAATGGCCTTGGTGGCTCGGACAAAATCAAGACTTTTCAGCCCTTCGTCAATTTCAGCAACGGTCTCTTCGAGCCGGGCGACAATCCAACGATCAAGCAGAGTTGGCTTAACGGAATTGCCCGCCTTGAAATTGTGGACTTTGGCGTAGGTTTGGTAGTAACTGACCGAGTTATGGAGGATATTTAGCAACCGCGATTGTTCGCGAATCTCGTCCTCGGAGATGCTTAAATCCTCGCCGTTCATAATTTTGCTTCCCATAAAATACAGCCGTAGGCTTTCGGCGCCGTACTTTTCGATGGTCAAGCGCGGATCGGGATAGTTGCCGTAAGATTTGCTCATTTTGCGGCCGTCGGTGCCCATCAGCACACCTGTAACAGCGACGTTCTTGAAAGCCGGACTATTTTTCAAGGCGTTACCGAGCACGTGCAGGTAATAAAACCAACCACGCAGCTGTCCGGTGTACTCGACGATAAAATCAGTCGGAAAAGACTTTTCAAACTCTTCGACGTTTTCAAAGGGGTAATGAAATTGGGCGTAGGGCATCGCTCCGGATTCGAACCAGCAGTCCAGAACTTCCTTGACCCGGTGGGCTTTTTTGCCGCTCGGCAGGGTTAAAATTACTTCATCAATCCCCGGCCGGTGCAGGTCGGTCACTTTTTGCCCAGAGAGCTTGGCGATTTCTTGAAGGGAGCCGGCCACAAAAATTTCGCCGTCGTCAGTCTGCCAGACCGGAATCGGCGTCCCCCAGTAGCGGGTGCGTGACAGGCACCAGTCGGGCGCGTTCTCGACGTTGTAGGCAAACCGGCCCGAACCGAAGTGTTTGGGGATCCAGGTAATTTTTTTGTTGGTGGCCAGCAAGTGTTGGCGCAGCGGTTCAATCGACAGATACCACGCCTCCTGGGATTTATAAATAAGCGGGGTACTACAGCGATAGCAGTGCGGGTAGGAGTGAGTGATGACGTCTCGCTTAAACAGCAGCCCGCGCTTGGCCAAATCGCCCATAACCGACTCGTCGGTGTCTTTGTAAAACTGGCCGGCCCAGGGTTTGACCTCGGGAACTAACTTGCAGTCGACGTCCAAAGTTAGCAAGGTCGACAGACCGAGTTTTTCGCCCAAAACTGTGTCGTCTTCGCCAAAACCCGGAGCAATATGGACGATACCGGTGCCGTCTTCCAAGGTCACGAAATCGGCCGGATAAACCTTATAGTCGGTCTCGGGGTTGGTTTTGAAAAAGCTGTAGAGCGGCTCATAGCGTTGGCCGATTAATTCTTGGCCTTTGAAAGTTTTCATTATTTCCAAATCAATGTCGCGGTAATGCTCGAGCGTTTGGTGAGCCATAATATATTCGCGAAAACCGTCAGAAACTCGGACATACTCGGCCTTCGGGTCAACGGCCAAGGCCAAATTGGCCGGCAAAGTCCAAGGCGTGGTCGTCCAGGCCAACAAATAGACGTCGTCGTCGAGAAGACGAAAAGCCACCGTCACCGCCGGATCTTCCACGTCTCTGTAAGTATCGTCGTCCATCGTCTCCTCGAATTTCGAGAGCGGAGTGGCGCAGCGCGGGCAGTAAAGCGAGACTCGGCGGCCGCGGTAAATCAAATCTTTTTCGTATAATTGTTTGAATAATTGAATAACCGTCTCCATATAGGAGAGCTGGTCGGTGCGATAGGCATTGTCCATATCGACCCAACGACCGATATGATCGACGTACCAACGCCACTGCTCGCTGCCCTCTTTGACATAAGAGCGACAGGCCTCGACGAACTTGTCGACACCCAGCGTTTCGATGTCGCGGCGATTTTTCAGCCCCAACTGTTTCTCCACCTGGTTTTCGGCCGGCAGGCCGTGGCAGTCCCAACCCCAAACTCGGCGAACGCTTTTCCCTTTCATAGTCTGGTAACGGGGAATTACGTCTTTGGCAATGCTCGGCAGAAGCGTGGCGTAGTGCGGCAAACCGGTAATAAACGGCGGGCCGTCGTAAAAAGAAAAGGCTCGGTCGGCCGGATTCTTGGCTAGACTTTTTTCAAACGTTGTGTCTTCTTGCCAAAAACGGAGGATTTCTTCCTCCATCTCAAAAAGCGATGAACGTTTGGTTTTGTTCTCGTCTGACATTCTTGAGTAATTGTAACGCCTTTTAACCTTGATAAAAAGCCGGGGATATTCTACACTGGCGGCAAATGGAGGTATGGTCATGGACCAAACGTACCTTAAGCACCAAAAGGACGTCGATGAAGCTCGACGTTCGCTCGACAACATTAAGTTTGCCCTGAACCTGCTTGAAGAAAACGGCCACGGGCGATCCGACGACGCTAACGCTTATCGAGGTGCGATTGAAGCACTCGAAAAAGCCCTGGAGAAGCTAGAAAACCAAAAGGTTAACACCGGCTTCGATGTCCCGATTTCCTTTCACGCTCCGGACGAAGTGCTAAAAGCCAAAACGGCAACGGTCGGCCAAAGCGTTTACATCATAATAGAAGGCTTGGGCGATGCCACGGAAATGCTCAAGAAGAGCCGGGAGGAATACCGGCAGCAGCAGAACCAAAAGTGATCCACGGACGGATCACTTTTTCTTTTACCTACAAAAACCACCATTTGATATTGACATTTTGTCCTAAAAAGCCCAATATTGCGGCAAGGATTGTTCTTGAACAACAAGGAGAAACAACATGAAGTTCGTCAATGGGTTGTTCTGGGCGGCCAGACTTGGCTGCTTGGGGTTTCCTCTCTGGATGTCGCTCGGGTGCTACGAGTGCGCCAACGCCAGAGCCACCTTCGGCTTCGTCGGTCTCTATGTCTTGCCCTGGGCAGGAACGACCTACGGTCTCTTTCTCTGCCTAACAGCCAAACGGCGGCGCGAGAAGAACTGGTACTTCGGCGCTGTGTCTCTCGCCACTTTCGTCTTGATAGTGCTTTTATTCGCCCTGGCCTTTGCCGGCGGAAAGATGTGCTACTGGTGCTACTACTTCTGGGGCTGTCACCTCGTGCTGCTAGCCGAGCTCTTCCTGATGGAAGAATGGAGATTACTTCGAGCAGTCACGGCAATCGGGATCCTGCTCACTGGCGGCGGATTTTCCGCCATTGAGCTATTACCCGAATCGAAGATGTGGCTTAACGACCGATTCTCCGAGATCGGCATCGGCATTGTGCCCTTGCTTAGCGGCCCACCCGTCGGGATGAAAATTCCCGAGCACGGAGGTGTTAGCGAAGACTGTGTAGTGGTTTTCTGGACGGACTGTCCGAAATGTATGCAACTTCACCTCGGTGAAATAGCTGAAAAGATCGGCTCGCAAAAAGTCTTCGTCTTTGCCGCCAAAGGGTACCCAGAAATACCACGGGTCTTCCCCAACTCGGATGTCGACATAAGCCTTGAGCAGTTTGAGAACTGGCAAGTGACCGTGGACGGTCCGCCAGTTGCCCTGCGAATTTATCACGGCCGAGTGGCCGAAAGCCTCACCCAAAAACCGTGAGGAGGAGTATATGAAACACTTTCGTCATCGAGGGTTTACCCTCGTCGAAGTTATGGTCGTTGTCGCCATCATGGCGATATTGGCCGGAATCATCATGGCGGTTATGCCATCAGCACGCAAAGCTGCCATCAAGTCTAATTGCATGAGCAACATGAACCAGACGGTGATTGCCATCAACCTCTATTGCGTGGATTATGACGATCACTATCCGCGTGACTTGAGTCGTCTTCCGAAAAGCACGCCCTATTACTGCCCCATGGAACCTGTTCGGTACATGTACTTCGGGCAGTTCGCGGTCTACGACCACGCGACCAAACAAAGTGTTTTCGCCACAGGCTTTGATCCTGCCATTCACGCCATTCTGAAGTGCAACCAGCACAACGACTGGCAAGGCAGGTTCTCAATCGAAACCTCGCGAAGACCGGACGGGACGGAGTTCCAATACAAAGTCCCGACCTCCGACGACGTCATGCCCAAATACCACGTTCTCGGCGCTTTTCTAGACGGCCACGTCAAGATGGTGCCAGACGAGGACGACTGGGTCACTCAAGCCCTCCAAGGAGGAGGATCATGAAAAAGAAAATCCTGACTTGCCTCGTTGCGCTATCGTGCGTCTTGGCGATGGCTCAACAGGCCATCACCGCGACCACCTACTGCGATCAACACGCCCAATGCCCGGGTGGCTCCAACAACCAGAACGGGCGGATCTGCTACGTCAAGGATAAAGGGGGCGGCAAACACGAAGGGGTGATCGTCACCGAAAACCCAGCTCAATCCACGGACAACCATTGCATGCTTCACAGCGGCCAGTGCCCAAATTCTGACCGCGACTGCAACCAGTTGGAGCAGTGGACGGCCACGTGGTACGAGGTCAATTGCGAGACCGACAACGGACTCAAAGCCCGCATCGGCTGGTGCTTGGATTCAGTCCAGAAGAAGGTTGCCCTCAACTACGATTGTAGCGGCAACAAATGCAAGTCGACCGGCAAGGAAATCGTTCCGCCGCCAATTCCAAGCCAGGACTTCTAGAAGTCCATAGCGTCCGCGCCCAGTTCCAAGCGAAAAGCTTGGGGCTGGGCGCTTTTTTTACTTGGCAATTTTGTCGCGAGGAATTTTAGTTTGTTCGCCGGTAGCGAGGTCTTTTTCAATAATTTGGCCGGCTCGCCATTCGTTTTCAAAAGGTATCAGAACCTTTTTGTAGCCCTTTTTATCGGCGTATTTTATTTGTTTGCCCAAACCTTGCGAGCTGTCCAAGAACAGCTCGACAGACCCTCCGGCCAGACGCAGCTCGTCTACCCAGCGCCGAACCAAGTTTTCCGTTTCGGGCAAATTAATTACAAATTGGCAGTTCGGCTGGTTTTGCTGGCGATTTTCTAGATAATCAGTTAGGCGGTCAACGCCGAAAGACAAGCCGACGGCGGGAATCTTGGTGCCGACCAGTTTATCAATCAAATCGTCGTAGCGGCCGCCACCGACCACACTCGAGCCGCCCTCGCCCGCGATTAAACACTCAACAATAAAGCCAGTGTAGTAATCTAAACCGCGCACCATACTCGGATAAAAAACCACCTCCATTTTCAAGTCTTTGGTTTTTTCTAAGATGGTTTTGACGTTTTCCAGCGGCTGGCTGTCGCCCAAAAATTGCTCAACTTTGCCCAACGAATCGTCGCCGTCAGTTAGGAAGATGGCATTAATCTGCCGCAGCTGGACATCGGTCAAACCCAGTTCTTTAAGTTCTTTATCGAGCGCCTCTTCCGAGAGTTTATCGCGTTTGTCGATAGTTTGCAGAACTTTGGTGGCATTTTTGATGCCGGCTCGCTTGAAAATGGCGTTAATTAAATTACGGTCGTTGATTCGGCACTCCAGCTTGAGGTCAAGCTCACGAGCCACAAAATCTACCAATTCAATCAGCTCAATTTCGCCAGCGGGCTCATCGATACCGATAATATCAACGTCGGCCTGCCAGAATTGGCGGTAGCGGCCCTTTTGGGGACGCTCGGCTCTCCACACCGGTCCGATCTCGTAACGCTTGTAGGGCAAGGCTAGAGTGTTGAGATTGGCAGCGACAAACCGCGACAGCGGCACCGTTAAATCGTATCGAAGGCCGACTTTCCGCTGGCCGTTATCTTCAAATAAATACAGCAGTTTTTGGGCTTCGTCGCCCATCTTGCCGAGAAGTATTTCTTGCCGCTCAATGGCCGGCGTCTCCAAAAATTCGTAGCCGTAGGCCTGAAAAGCCCGTTTTAAACGCTCGATTAAAAAATCTTTGGTTTGGTTTCGATAATCGCGGAAGCCACTCATCGGCTGCAATAATTCCTTTTCCATAGAACTAAGTATACCTCGAGAAACTAAAATCCAAAAATTGAAAACAAAAGCAGAGCCTAGCTGAATGAAAAAACTAAAAAGTAAAAAGTAAAATTTTGGTGTCGCTACGCGACGAATGATTTTACAATTTACATTACATTTTTATCTTTAGTTTTTTGTTTTTAGTTTGGCAGCGGTAGCTGCTTATCTTCTGGGTCGTCGGAGACAAGTAGGCATTTTTCGCGGGTAGCAAACAGCCGAACCAGGTGATAACGAGTTTTCAAATCGACCTCGGCGATAACTTCGGCCGACAGGGCTTGAGCCTCCCAGGCCTTGACCGATTTTTCCACGTCTAGAGTTTGCTGGCTAGCAATTTCATTGACCGGACGGTTGGTAATTTTTTGGTAGAGCCAAGCGGCGTAAATTTTTTCCGCCCGGCCGACGATTTTCACCTGGTCGGTCGGCCTAATTAGCTTAATGATTCTTTCGCTCACGACCGGCTCGAGAACAACCATGCCTTTAAATTTCTGATTGGCTGTTAGAGCCAGAATTAAATAGCCATTTTTGCCAAGCAGCTTGGCCTGTTCTAAAAACTCTTCGGGAATTTCGGTGGTTTCTTTGAGTTCAATCGGCAGGCCAAAACCGACCAGGACTGTTTTGCCGTTGATTTCCAATTCCCTAATCTGGCCAAAAAGTTTCAGCGATCTAGTCTCGCCCGCGGTCGCTCGCTCGATAGGACCGTCCGGCTGGCATTCAATCTGGCGTAATAAAATTTCTAAGGCCGAATCGTCGTGCGCCAGTGCAGATTTTAGGGTCAGCAAATATTTTTTTGTCTGCTTTTCGTCGCCCAAAAACCTGACCGCCCGGTATTTTTCGGTGCAGGTCACGAGCGGCTCCAGCAAAATCAGCCGGCCTTTTTCTTCTTGGCGCGCCGCCCAAATGGCAATCGGCAAAAATATCGCGATGGTTATTAGCGAAGTAATGATAATTGCCCAAAGCATATCTTCATCATATCGCGGCCTGAAGATAAAGAGAAACCGCCACGGGTGTGGCGGTCAGGTCGGCTCGAAATTGGTGACCCTCCTAAATGCAGACATTACTCCATAGAAGGTCTCGCGGGCATGTGAATGGCACACGTGGCATATCTTGGCGATTTCCGGAAAGGATAGCTCCAAGTCAATCCGAAGAGCAACAATGTTGCGTGCCAATTCCGGTAGATCCTGCCAATAGGCATGGAAGCTCTTCAGGACATCATCGCGGAGTTCGTTCAGAGCGCAAAGCTCCTGCGGGAAATACCCAACGAGTTCGTCGCGCGTTCTATCATCACAATGAGTTCCAGCCAACCAAGTGTTTACCTGGTTGAGTGATATAGTGCGGCAAGTTCGCAGTCTTTCCCTGTCCCACTCGTTTTTAGGACCTTTTTCAGCTAGACACATTGGAATGTCTATTTGGTAATTCCGATCGGCTAACTCCCTAGAAATCGCACGAAAGACTTCTCGCATAATCCACCACCCGGCATAAGTGAGAAATGTATTCCGGTAAGCAAGCTTGAACTTAAAGGTTGCCTTCGTCAAACCATCGTTTCCGGCCGGAAGGAGAATATCTATCCATTCTCTAGTGATAGGCAGTCCTCTTTTTTTAAGTTGCCTCTTGATGGTCTTTATAACCATGGGGCGATTGTTCTCAATGATTTTTCCAAGAGCTACTCTCGACTCTTCACGCCCAGGATTTTGTTGGGCTCTAGCGATGTAGAGCCGTTGGGTCGCATCTTCATGCACAATATTTTTGACTCTAGTCGCCATATCCTGCCTCCTGTGCAAGGTTCGAACTGGTTGGATTGTAACCTAAAAATGTCGTTAACTCAACGGATTATGGTGCTTACACCGAGCGAACGTTAGTGAGTCGAAGTGCGGTCCCGAGGGGATTTGAACCCCTGATCTCCTGGATGTCGCTCACTACGTTCGCTCGCCTCTCGCTCCGCTCGAGGTGAGAACCTACCTTCGCGCTCTCGGCGGGATTCGAACCCGCGGTCTTCAGAATGAGAATCTGATGTCCTTGGCCTCTAGACGACGAGAGCAGTGTTCTAATTATACCGAATTTGAACCAGTTGGTCGAGGTTTCAGGAGGCGACTATGTTTCAGGACAGGCTACTCTCTTGTATTCTCGTTCAAGCGTGGGTAGAATGTATCTGCCAGTCGGGCCAGAAAATAAACTGGCGGAAAAGTGACGCGGTTAGCCTCAGCTGGATGGGGCATACCTAGGTCGTCGCTTCCGACACTCTAGTCCAGTCCCGCCCTTTCTTCGGATCGGGCGGGTTTCTCTTTATCACTCAACCTGTTTCAGTAACTCATCGACCCGAGTCGACCAGCTACTGTTGCTATTGATATTTGCGACTAAACCAATTATCTTTGTTTGGCGTAGTCTCCCCTCCAGGCGAACTACGCATAACAGCTCCGAACGCAGTTCGTGGACAAGCACGAATTCCGGCGGAGAGTGTGTCGAGCGCATACTCTTCTCGGTGTGAGCGCTATTTGTGAGCCGAAAGGCAGCAATACGCAGCAGCGAATGAGGAAATGGATCCGCCTTTCGAGAATAGATACCTCGAGCCCAAGGCGCGATCTGGCCATATACCCCTCATATCAAGGAACCCCAACTTGATGGGAGCGATCGCAATCCAGGACAGACCGGGAAACTGTCCACCGGGATCGTAGTTTGTACAAGCCCGAAACGAGGCACCTAGCTTCGGAATAGAGCCGGCTACGACCCAGGAAGGCCGGACAAACCTTCCAGGAAACTACCACAATCGTGGCAAGTCCCCCGCCCCCTCCAATCGGATCGGGCGGGTTTCTCTTTAATTAAATGGTTTCTTTCAGCAGTTCGTCAACCCGGCGGATTAGGTCTTTAATAGTCACTTCAGTTTTCAGAAAATAGCCCTGGGCCAGGTCTTTGGCGGCGTCGCGGTACTCCGGGTTGCTCAAGGCTGTCAGAATTATCACCGGAATATGCTTAAGCTCCGGCATGGTTCGCATTATCCGTAGCGTCCCCAGGCCACCTTGCTTAGGCATCATCACGTCGAGCAGAACAATATTCGGCTCGCCCGAGAGAGCCACGTCAACCGCCATCTCCCCATCCCAGGCCTCGATGACGGCAAAGCCGGCATGACGAAAAGCGTCCTTGTACATCTCCCGCAAGGTGGAATCGTCTTCAACTATCAGAACCTTTCGCCCGGCCATCTCCCTACCACTATACGCTAAACAAAGGCTCGTTGAGCCTTGGCCCAGGCTTGAGCCGAGCGCAGTGCCAGCTTATAGAATTCGTCAACGATAATAATTGAGGCCGGCAGGATAATCGCCCAGAGAAGGTCGCCGAGATTAAGCGCGGTCGTGTGCAGGAGGGCTTGAAGATGTGGCTCATAAACCGCCCCGATGGCCAGAACCACCGAGAGTAGCAACATGCCAATTAGTAGACGATTGGTGCGGTAGTTCATCGCGAAAATGGATTTCGTCTGCGAGCGGCAGTTGAGCAAGTTGTAGAAGTGGAAGAAAATCATCGTTAGCACAACCATCGTCCGGGCGTAACCGACGCCGCTATCGAGCGTGACGTGGAAGACTAGCAAAGAAATGGCCGTCATGACGAGCGAATGGAGAACGAAGCGCATGAGCATTGCCCCGTCGATAATTGGCTCGTTGTCAGGCCGCGGTGGCCGAGCCATCAGGTCGCTTTCGGGTGGCTCGATGGTTAGCGACATCGAGTTCAGGCCTTCGGTGACAAGATTCAGCCACAAAATTTGGGCGGCTAGTAAAGGAAGCGGCCAGCCGGCCAGCAGAGCGATGACTATAATTAAAACTTCGGCCAGTGCCGTGGAGATTAAGTAAAGCGCCGCCTTGCGCAAGTTCTCCCAAATCAGCCGACCCTGTTCGATCGCCCCGACGATACTGGTGAAGTTGTCGTTGAGCAGAACCATGTCGGCCGCCTCGACGGCCACGTCACTGCCGTGCTCCCCCATGGCAATCCCAACATCGGCTCGCTTCAGAGCCGGGGCGTCGTTGACGCCGTCGCCGGTCATGGCCACCACCTGACCTTGTTTTTGCAGTTGCTCGACGATAATCAATTTTTCTTTGGGAGTGGCTCGGGCGATGACGCTCACCTCGCCAAGCTGCCGTTTAGTGACTTCGTCGGCGTGAATCGCCGTGCCGTAATTAAGCAAGCCGACTTGTTCACCGATGGCCTGGGCGGTCAGGAGGTGATCGCCGGTAATCATTACCGTTCGAATCCCGGCTTGGGCGGTCTTTTCTATGGCGGCACGGACTTCCGGACGAATTGGATCGGCCATAATTAGAAAACCGGCCAGCGTTAAGCCGCGAACCATCGTCGCCTTGAGCGGCACGCGCTCGGGGTAATCGACATAACCCAAAACGGTCACTCGATAACCCTGGGAGGCGTAGTCGTTGGCTTGAGCCAATAATTTTTCTTTAGAGTCTTTCAGTAGCCGACGACCACTACCGCCGACGGTTAGTATGTTTTTCGACAAACCGATAATTTTTTCCGGTGAGCCTTTAACAATATAGCGGTTGACCCGACCAAGCCGGTGAATCGAAGTTGATAATCTTAGTTCCTGATCAAAAGGAATTTCCAGCAGCTCCGGGTAGCGTTTCTCTCGAGCAAAAGCATAAAAACCGGCCTTGGCCGCCACCACCGCCATAGCCGTCTCGGTTGGATCGGTCAGCTCTTTGGCTAAATTATTCTTCAAATCCTCTTTAGAAATTGTCGACATCGTCGCCAGGCTGGTCA
>DATKGP010000008.1:0-39638 GCA_035510775.1 Saccharimonadales bacterium (SeqCode) | reverse complement strand
CAGACCGCCTAGATCGAGAATTTCTTGGTGGCGTTTCTCCCAGTCTTTGAAGTCTGCCGAGTTATCTGTTGGTCGCGGCGGGGTGCCCCCAAGAACAATGTCGACCCCACGACCGGCCATATTGGTGGCCACGGTCACCGAGCCGGGTAAGCCCGCTTGGGCGATGACTTCACCCTCTTTCTGGTGAAACTTGGCGTTCAAAACCGAGTGTTTAACATTGTTGGCCTTGAGTAACCTAGAAAGTTTTTCCGATTTTTGGATCGAAACCGTGCCGATTAGTACCGGCTGGCCGGCCGCTTGGAGTTCTTTGACTTGTCGAACCACCGCGGCAAATTTGCTCTCTTCGGTTTTGTAAATTTCATCCGGCAAATCGCGGCGGATTGATGGCCGGTGAGTCGGAATTGAGACGACTTCCAGCGAATAAATCTTAGAAAACTCCTCGGCCTCGGTGGCAGCCGTGCCGGTCATACCAGCTAGCTTCCAATAAAGTCGGAAGTAGTTCTGGAAGGTAATCGTCGCCAGGGTCACCGACTCTTCCTGAACTTTGGCATTTTCCTTGGCCTCAATGGCTTGGTGAAGACCACTGGAGTAGCGACGGCCTTGCAAGAGTCGGCCAGTGAACTCATCGACGATAATTACCTCGCCGTCTTTAACGACGTAATCTTTATTTTTCTTGTATAGCGCATATGCCTTTAAAGCGGTGTCGGCGTAGTGGACGAGTGAGGCATGTTCGGGCGAGTAGAGGTTTTCAATCCCGATCATCCCCTCCAGCTTCTTAATGCCAGCGTCGGTCAGAGAAGCGGTCCGGGTTTTTTCATCGAGAATATAATCATCCTCCACCTTAAGTTTTGGGACGTACTTGGCAAATTGCTTGTAGTAATCGGCTGATTGGGCAGAGAAGCTGGAAATAATTAACGGCGTTCGGGCTTCATCAATTAAAATAGAGTCGACTTCATCGACAATAGCATATGCTGATTCTCTTTGAACCATCTGTTCTGGTGCCTGGACCATATTGTCGCGCAGGTAGTCAAAACCGTACTCGTTGTTGGTTCCATAGGTGATGTCGGCTCGGTAGGCTTGTTGGCGCGAAACTGGATGAAGGTGTTTGAGCCGCTCGTCGGCTTCGTCGTTAGTCTGTTCGGGATTGTATAAAAGACTAAATTGCGGCCCAATTACTCCGACCGACAGGCCGAGCAGATGGTAAATTGGCGCCATCCAGCCGGCATCACGCCTGGCCAAGTAGTCGTTGACCGTCACCAAATGGGCTCCACAACCAGTTAGGGCGTTTAGGTAAAGTGGCAGGCTGGCCACCAAGGTTTTACCTTCGCCGGTCTGCATCTCGGCGATCTGACCCTGATTTAGAACGGCACCGCCGATTAGCTGGACGTCGTAATGACGCAGGCCAATAGTTCGCTTGGCCGCTTCACGTACCATGGCAAAAGCATAGGCTATTTCTGGTTCCAAAAGCTCGTTAATTCTTTTTTTGCGAGAATGTCGACGATCGACTTGATCTTCAATTACTTCGGTTTGCTGGAGAATTTCTTCTGTTTCTTTAGAAATCTTGTCTTTGAGCTTTAGCGACTCCGTCGTTAGCTCCTGGTTGGATAATTTCTCCAATTTTGGCTCGTGCTCGCCGACTTTGTCGACTAAATATTGGTATTTATTAACCTCACGGCGGTTCGGGTCACCGAAAACTTTCGTCAAAAAACTCATTTATTATTTCAAAATTTTCGGCCAAGTCACCTCACCGTCGAGATTCTGATTGTTCTCGATGACGGCCAAAAGTAATCGCTCGGTCGCCAGAGTACCGTTGAGGGTATGGGCTAGAATCGGTTCGCCGTCCTTGCCGACGACTTTTATCTTCAGTTCCCGCGCCTGATAATCGAGGCAGTTACTGCAAGAGTGGGTCTCGCGGTATTTTTGCTGGGAAGGAAACCAAGTCTCTAGGTCGAACTGCTTGGCAGCGATATGGCTCTGGTCGGCAGCACAAAGCAGAACTTTCTGATACGGCAGGTCAAACTTCTTGACGAAACTTTCCTGCAAGGAAACTAGAAATTCGTGCTCCTTGGCCGAATCTTCCGGCGAGACGACCGAAACCATCTCGACCTTGTCGAACTGGTGAACCCTAAACATTCCCTTAACGTCGCGGCCGTACGAACCGGCCTCCCGACGAAAACAAGTCGAGAAGCCAACTAGGCGAATCGGCAAGTCTTTAGCAAGATATTTTTTGTTGGCAGATAGAGCCAGCAACATCGGCTCGGAGGTGCCAGCCAAATAAGAATCTTCGTCAACTTTGTAAGCCTCTTCGATACCACGAGGGAAAAACCCGGTCGCTTGCATGGTTTTGGCATGAGCCATCGTCGGCGGAATGATGAATTTAAAGCCATTTTCGACGGCATGTTCGATTGCCAAATTCATCAGTTTCATATGTTTCAAGGCCGCCTGATTTTTCAAATAGCGAAAACGTGAGCCAGAAAATTCCCCGGCTGTTTCCAAATCTAGCCAGTCGTGCTTAATCATCAGCTCCTCGTGTGACAATCCGGCGCGTTTTTCGACCTTGCCGATAGTTTCAACGACTTTATTATCACGCGCGTCGCGGCCGCCTGGGACATCTTCTACAACCACGTTCGGCAACTGCGCCAACAAACCGGCAAGATCCTGCTCTTGCAAGCGGAAAATTTTTTCTTTGAGTAAACGCAATTCTTCTTTTAGCTTGGTCTGTTCCTGACGGTTGGCACCGGCAGTTTTGTCCAGAAGATTTTTCTTGGCCTGCAGGGTCTCTTGTTTAAGTAGTAGCTCTCGGTTTTTTTTATCGATTAATAGCAACTGATCAACAACCGAAGCGTTTTCGTTGCGTTTACGCAAAGATTCTTTTATCAAATCTGGGCTGCGCCTGACTAATTCAAGAGAAATCATCCTAAGACCAGTTTACCAGGTCTTACCTAGCTTGCCAGAGTTAGGAAACCTGCAGAATCTTGTAGTCGACCGAGCCGTCCGGGGTTTGTACCGGCACGACATCTTTGGGCTTGTGACCGAGCAAGGCTCGACCAACTGGGGAATCGAGAGAGATTTTGCCGTGAGCTGGATCAGATTCGGTTGCTCCGACGATTTCAAAAGAGTCTTGGTCGCCCTCGACCTCGATTTTTACCTGTGAACCAACCCCAATAACATTGGCAGCGTGGTTATCGGCAACCTTAATATACTTGAGTGTCTGCTCAATTTCTTGAATTCGGCCTTCGATAAAAGACTGGTCTTCTTTAGCCGCCACGTACTCGGCGTTCTCGCTCAAATCGCCCAGCTCTTTGGCGGTCTTAATTCGACCGACAACCTCCGGCCGCTTGACCTCGGTCAGCTCCTTGAGTTCGGCTTCTAATTTTTGAAGCCCCTCCGAGGTAATAAGAATCTCTTTTTTTGTCATTTCTTCTCCTTAGTTATGCCAAAAATCTGGCAATGTTTACGCGCCGTACCTATATGCTCCAACCCCTCGACCTTCCCTGCCCTTGGAGTGAGTAACCTTCCGTTGATCTCGTGCCTGACTTTCAGACACCATGTTCGCATTTGCCCTCGGCGCAAATTACATAGAAATTTTAACAAAGCCACTGACTCTGTCAAGAGCCGCTGGCAATATTTACACAATTTGTAACATCCTACAATTTTCTTAACCTGAAAAGTGGCGATAATGCCTGTTTCTTGGCTAGTTTTCCTGACGGGTGGGATTATACTATCTAAAACAGATGGCTAAATCGACGACCAGTAATTACCTCGCTGTTTGGGAACAGTGGCTGCAGAAATTGAGCGGCTCTTATTCAGACGAAATTCGAGATGATATTAATAGGTTTGAAATAATCGAGCTTCTAAGCCAAGAAACCGATACAGACCGGCAGCTCTGTAGCCGGATTGGAACCATTTTTAACCACTTTTTTCCGGCCGAAATCATCGCCATCTTTGACCAAAGCGATGATTCGCTGATCTATTCATCGCTGCCGAGAGCCGAAGAAAAAAAGCTGATTAGCAAGGTCAACCAGGCCGCCAAAGGCCGGGAGGTGGCTCAATCGAGAATAAGCCTGCGGCTGACCTCCAAACACCGACCGATTTTTTTGCGTTATCTATATTTACTTCAGGCAGATTCCTCAACCTGCCACTATCACATCAGTTTTTTTACCTCCAAACCCCTCGAGCCTCGAGAGATCCGTTTCCTTGAAGCCGTCCAGGCTTTGTTAAATTTACGTCATCACTCGGATCAGAGCAACCGGACTCTGTCGACCCAGAATGACCGCCTGAAAGCCGTCACCCAGCATTTAAGCGAGGGGCTGATGATTCTTGACAGAAATCTGTCGGTGGAAAACTGGAATCGGCCGATGCAGCACATTACCGGCTTCTCGCCGCGCGAAGCAACTTCTCGACCCTACAAAGAGGTTTTTCGTCGAAGTGACTCACCGGATTGGCTAAAAACCCTGGCAACCAACCAATCGCCGGTTGATGGGCGGGCAGTTTTCGGCCAAGAATTTCAGATTGCTACCAAGTCTCGCCACCAAATTTGGGTAAGTGTTTCTGGCTCGTTTCTCTTCAATGACCAAAACGAACTCGAGCAAACCATCTGTATTGTCAGAGATGTTTCCAAGCTCAAAGAGTTGGAGCAGCGCAAGAACGAATTCATCTCCATCGCCACCCACGAGTTACGAACCCCGATTACCGCGGTAAAGGGTTATCTGAGCCTGATTGAAAAAAACCGCGAGCAGTTGAGCGAAAAACACCAAAATTATCTAAGACAGGCCACTCTGGCCAGTGATCGCCTGGTTAAGCTAGCCGAAGACTTGCTACAAGTGGTTCATTTTGAAGAAGAGCAGCTAAGGTTTTCCATTCAGCCGATGCTTATTTACCCGGTTTTGAAAAAGGTCGCGACCGATCTGCGGCTCAAGGCCGAGGCCAAAAAACTATTTCTAACCTTGAACGAACCAAGCGACAAAATCACAATTCTAGGTGACCCGGTTAGAATTGAACAGATTTTCGCCAATTTAATTGAAAACGCTATTAAGTACACCAACCGAGGCGGAGTGACGGTTCGCCGTTTCTCGCGAACCAATAGACTAACCGGCGAATGCGATGTTATCGTTGAAGTGACAGATACCGGTGTCGGCATTAGCGGTCACGACCAAGAGACAATCTTCGACAAGTTTCGCCGAACCGACAGCGCTCACCGAAGTCGGGAGTCAGGCGCTGGCTTGGGTTTGTTTATTGTAAAATCTTTCGTTGAAAAGCAAGGCGGAAGGATTAATGTAAGATCGCGGCCGCATCGGGGTTCGACGTTTAGAGTCGTCTTCCCGGAAGCGGACGCCAAACTAGCAAGGAGATAGTATGCCTAACATCAAAAGTGCTAAGGTCAAGAAATCTAGAAAGACCATCCTCTTGGTCGAGGACGAGCCGCTACTGCTCGACCTCTATAAAGAGGCCTTTGAAGAGTCCGGTTTCGAGTTAGAGGTAGCGGAAAATGGCCAAGAAGCCCTGAAAAAGGCCGGCGATGTTCCTGATTTAATTTTGCTCGACATCCTGCTACCAGGGATAAACGGTTTTGAAATCTTGAAACGCCTCAAGGCTCGAGCCGACACCCGCGACATTCCAGTGATTGTCCTGACCAACCTTGGTAGCGAACAGACCGATAAAGACCGTCAGCTGGCCTTGTCGCTCGGGGCAGTAGACTACCTCGTCAAGTCCTACCACACTCCTGACGAGTTGGTCAGCATCGTCGATAAACGGTTCGCCGCCTAACGACCGGGGAAGACTTTGAGAAAAGTCAGAGCCAGGTAAAGCTCGACGGCGTCGACGAACTCCCGTGGGTCGCGGTTAATGGTCTCGGAAATTTTATCGAGTCGATATATAACGGTATTGCGGTGGACTTTAAGTTTGGCCGCCGTTTGAGTTAAGTTCAGATTGGCCTTGAGAAATACTTCCAAAGTTTCCAGCAGTTCCGGATCGTCTAGATCGCTCAAAAGACGAGAGGCGAAATCTTGCTTTTGACGAGTGGTGCTAGAAATTATCAACGGCAACACGCCGAGGTTGTCAACTTGATAGACGGCGTCAACGCTAAAGAGCCGGCTGCCGATTTCTAGCGCCTGTTTGGCCTCTTCGATTGAAGCGACCAAACCGCCGGGAGTGTTGGTCGGCGAGCCGATGCCGGTGGTAACCTCACTTATGTAGACATTCTTCAGTGAGCCGACAATCTCTTTGTAATGGCTCTTCATCAGGGCGACAAATTTTTGGTAGTCGGTTGAAGTTAAATCTTTCAACACCAAGAAGTGATTGCCACCGACGTAACCAATAATATTGTCTTGGTTTTTGCTAAAGAAGCTATTTAGGCTGCGTTCGATGTCATTTTTCTTGGCGGCGATTAGGCTGCGCTTCTCCGCCTGCGGTTCGCCGATTGTCTGAAGATAGTTATCCCAAAACCCCTTAAGCTCGATGATAATCGCCGAGCGGTGAAGGTCGAGACTGTAGCCAAGCGCGGAAAGGGTCTGGCCAAGTTCGTCATGATCAATAGTCTGCGGCCGATAAATCAGCCGGGTCAACAACAAATCGACAGCATCCGGGCGAGGTTTGTGCATGGCCATAAACTGTTGAATAATCAGTTCCGCCAAACTAGTAATAATCTGCCGGGTCTGAATATCTTCGGCCGGGAACTGGGCGACAACTACCGCCACCAGCTGCTCATCGTAGTAGATTGGGATGCCTCGTAGGTCCGGCTGGTCGACGATTGTTAGGCTTTCGCGATCCTGGCTGGGGCTTTCCTCGAAAGCAAATTGTTTGATTTTAGAAAAATCATTGACGCCGGTCATTGGGGTACCGAACTGATCGGTCAGGGCAATCTTGCGTGACACTACGCGCTTGACCTGCTCGTGTAGTTCTTTTATTAAAAATGGTGACATTTTTTTATTAACCTCCTGTAAATTTTTATATCTGCCAGTACCTTAGTAGTATCTTACAAAAATGCCGTTAAATGTCTAGAGATTCAGGACATTTTTGAGAATATTTTGCATAAACTTTGTGAGAATATACAAAATATTATGGCCGATCTCAACTGAATTTAAGCTTGGTTTTTACGGCGCCGGCACTATCGGCGTTAGAGGCAGGTTGAAATACTGTTCCAGCATATCTTTGGCGACCGGAGCAGCCACGGCGTAGCCCTCACCACCACCCTCAACAATGACCGTCACGGCGATTTCTGGGTTGCCGTAGGGTGCGAAGGCCGTAAACCACGAGTGGGTCTTAACCTTGGCGATATCGAACTGGGCGGTACCAGTCTTGGCGGCCACAGGGATGGGCAAATCGTTTAACGATCGGCCAGAACCACCAGTGACAGTCAGCCGCATACCATCACGTACCGTTGAGAGAACGTCATCGCCAACAACATTAGTTTGGGTAATTCGCGGACTGATTTGTTTATCGACTGTGCCGTCGTTGTTGAGAATGGTTTTGACGAGCTTGGGGGCATATATCGTCCCGCCGTTGGCGATAGTGGCGGTGGCGTTGGCCATTTGCAGCGGCGTCACCAGCAAGTCCCCCTGGCCGATTGATAGGTTGTAGGTGTCGCCAAGATACCAGGCCGAACCTTGGGTTTTTTGTTTCCAGTCTGGCGTCGGCACCAGTCCGGAAGCCTCGCCAACAATGTCGATACCGGTCGGTTTGCCAAAACCAAACTTCGTCAGATACTTATCCAACCTGGATACGCCCAGGCCGCCAATCGGACCGTTGCCACCGCCGATAGTATAAAAGAATATGTTATTACTCTCGGCAATAGCTTGCTTGACATCGGCGATGCCATGAGTCTTCCAGTCGCTAAAAGTCCAGTTTCCAACCACGATTTTACCGGCTGAAGTGTCAATTTTGGTTGTTGGAGAAATAACTTTTTCAGCCAGGGCGGCGCTGGCATAAACCGGCTTGATGGTCGAGCCGGACGGGTACTGGCCGGCAATCGCCCGGTTGAGTAGCGGCGAGTCCGGGTTGGTCAGAATCTGCTGTCGCTCGGCTTGTTTGGTCGGGTCGGCAAAGGCATTGGCATCAAAATCAGGAATACTAACCAAAGCCAAAACGTCGCCGGTTCGGACATCAATCGCCACTGCCGCCCCATTAACCGCCCCACTCTTTTGGATTGACTCGCTCAAGGCTTGGGCGGTGACGGCTTGAAGTTTCGAATCCAAACTCAAGATAAGCGATTTACCAGGTTCGGCCGGCTTGCTGCTGACCGAGCGAACGGCGTGGTTTTGTGAATCGACCTCAATCGTTTCGGCACCGGAGATGCCCTGCAGATATTGGTCATATGACTGCTCCAGACCGCTTTTGCCAATCGTCGAGCTGGGCAGAAGCTCCGGCCGAGCCTTCTCTTCGTCGGCGTTAATTTTGCCAACGTATCCCAGAATCTGGCCGGTACTGGGCATCGACGAGTACTGACGAGCCGCTTGAGTCACTACCTCGATGCCGGTAATGCCATTAACCCGAAGTTCGTAGGTCAGAGCCTGATCACGAGTTAGGCCGTCGAGCAATACCGCCACATCTTCGTTCTGGACGCCAGTAATTTTCTGCTCGACGGACTTGGCATCGAGATTCAGAACCGCTCCGATTTGGGCGTACAAGGCTGGCCGATCGGCTTTTTTCGGCAAATCGGCGACTTGAAACCCGACGGCGAAGCTAGGAACGTTCTGAACCAGGGCGACGCCGTTTTTGTCATAAATTAGTCCTCTTGGCGCCGGCACTAGTTCAGTTTTCAAGCGGTTGCCTTCGGCCAAGGCGTAGTTGGCCTGGCCTTGAGAAATCTGCAAAACCACCAGTCGAACCAAGAAAACCGTTAGGATTACCGCGACAATTAATTTGAAAGCTAAGAAATTATCGCCCTTGGCAATCTCCTCTTCTGGGAGGCTCTGATCAGCCACGGAAGGTTCTTCGAGCTCGTTAGTGCGATAATCGGCACTTAACGGCTTCAAACTAGTTACCGGTAGATACGGATCGAAGAGACCGGTGTCACCGGGACGAGTTGGGGATTTTTTCAACCAGGCGAAAAGTTTTTTGATCATGCTAGCCACCGCCCGGCCCAGCGCAAAAAGAGCCGCATCCGCACGGCCAACAAATAATAGAGTATCGCTCCCAAAATAGCACTGGAAGCAATACTAATTAGGGCATAATAACTATTGATTTGGAGGCTGGCTAAATAGAATATTACCTCTTGCACCACCAGGGCAAGCATCAGGACGAAGACCGCTTGAATAACCGACGAGGCTTCAAAAAACCGCATTTTAAGATAGTCAATCAGAAGAACCAATCCGACTAGAGTGGCCGTCCACAAACCAAAAACCGTAAAACCCAATAAATCCAGAAGTAGCCCGGCAATAACCGCCCAATATAGGCCGTGCTCCCGATCGGAGAGCCAGACAATCAGCCAGGTGACTACTATTATAATGTTCGGCCCGCCCCAGCTCTGCCAGATAGCCAAGGGTCCCTGGGCAATCGGCACTAAAATTAGAGCCAGGACTATTTGTAGGACAATCATTTGTTTATCGGACTAACGACATATACTGTCGTCAATGAAGCCACGTTGATTGGGTTAGAGACCCGAACCGACAGAAAAATTGCTTCTTTCTGCGAGATAATCTCGGCGACTTTACCAACGGCGATTCCCGCCGGATATAACCCCTCCAGCGACGAAGTGGTAATCAATTCACCAGCTGCAACTTTGGCATCGACCGGCACGTTGTCCACAATCAAGCCACTGATACTGCCCTTAAGCAGCCCGGTCGTCTGGGTATCGACCAAAGTCACCGGGGTAATTAAGTTACGGTTGCTTAGTTGAAAAACTTGGGCAGTCGAGCCACTGACTTTATTGACTCGGCCAATTAGATAGCCGCTGGAAACCACCGCCTGACCCTCCTTGACACCGTCGCTGGCGCCCTTGTCGATGGTGAACGATTGGTAGCCGCCCAAGAGCGAATAGTCGGTAATAGCCGCCGGAGTGAGTTTCAGATCTGGTCGGCTTTGGGCAAAGTTCAAGTCGGTACGTAATTGGTCGTTCTCGCCCTTAACCGCCGTTAAGGTTCCAAGCTCGGCCATCAGCTGATTGTTCTCGCTCCGAAGAGCGTTGTTTTCTTTCGATAAGTCGTTGATTGACACCAGGAGATGGCCGGCGGTAGAGATTTTTCGACCCAAAACTAGGAACGAGCGAGTTGGGTAACCGATAATTTTACGGGCAGTGTCGCGAACCGGCCGAAAGAACACAAACTGCCCCAGGATTAGCAGGGCGATGACAACACCAATAGTAATACGTTGGTTGCGCCGGCGGTTAATCATGACTTGAGCGAACTGCCCAACAAGACGCTATCCAGCGTCTCTAGATCTTCCAAAACAACGCCGGTGCCGCGGGCTACCGCCGTCAGCGGATCGTCGGCGATAAAGACCTTTGTTTGGGTCGCCTGGGAGATTAAAGTGTCCAATTCTCGAAGCAAGGCGCCGCCGCCGGACAAGACGATGCCGCGCTCCATAATGTCAGCAACCAACTCCGGCGGCGTTTCTTCAATGGTCGATTTGACGGCTTCGACGATGGCCGTCACCGACTTGGCAATCGCCCGGCGAACCTGCTCGTCGTTGATCAGAACTTCCCGCGGCAAGCCGGTAACCAAATCTCGGCCGCGCATCGGTTTTTCTAGTTTTTCTTTCATCGGGTAGGCCGAGCCAACCTCGATTTTAATTTTTTCCGCCGTCCGTTCGCCCAAAAGTAAGTTGAAATTGTCTCGGGCAAAATTAATAATGTCCTGGTTCATCTCGTCGCCGGCGATGCGAATCGACCGGGAGGCGACGATGCCGCCCATGGAGATAATCGCCACCTCGGTGGTGCCACCGCCGATATCGACAATCATGCTGCCGGTCGCTTCTTGAATCGGCAGCCGGGCACCGATAGCCGCCGCTACTGGCTCCTCAATCAAGAAGGCCTGTTTGGCGCCGGCGTTGATGGCCGCTTCTTCGGCCGCCCGCCGCTCCACCTCGGTTACGCCGTATGGGACACCGATTAAAACTCTCGGGCGAGGTAGTAAGGAAAACCGCTCACGGTGGACGCGGTCGATAAAATACCGAAGCATCTGCTCGGTGACTTCAAAATCCGAGACAACGCCGTCGACTAGAGGCCGGGTGGCAATAATGTGGCCGGGGGTTTTACCGACCATAATCTGAGCCTCGTGACCGATCGCCAGAATCTGTTTGGTTTTTTGATTAATCGCCACCACCGACGGCTCATTAATGACAATCCCCCGGCCACGAACGTAGACCAAAGTGTTGGCCGTACCCAAGTCAATGCCGATATCCTGGGAAAATGAACCTAACAGGCGGTTAAACATCGTGTTTGCATACTAATAGAAAGGCGGCGGGAAATCAATCAAAAGTATTTTTTGATTTTTGCTTCGTGTTCTTGGTAAGTCACCGAGAAATAGGTCTGGCCTTGGGCGTGGAAGAAGTAGTAGTAGCCGTTTTGGATTGGATTTAGGGCGGCCTGGATGCTTTTTAGGCCAGAATTGCAGATTGGCCCGGGCGGCAGACCGGGGTTAAGATAGGTGTTGTACGGCGAGATGGTGTCGGTGTAATCGGCGATGGTCACGGCTTTCCAGTTGCCTTTGGCGTACTGAACGGTCGGGTCGGCCTCCAGTTTCATGCCGATTTTCAATCGATTAGTGTAGACGCCGGCGATGTCGGCTCGCTCACTATCATTGGCCGCCTCCCGCTCAACGATTGAGGCCAAGATAACCGCATCCGGGGTCACGTTCAGGCCGGCTGTCCGGTCGCTGAAATTCTTTTTCATCATGGCAATCAGCTCATCGATGGTGATGTCGACACGCAAGTCGTAGGTATCCGGGAAAAGGTAGCCCTCGTCACCGGCAGCCTTGGCGGCAAAGCCCTGCATTTGCGGCAAATTCTTCTCGCTCACCAGGTAACTTTCGATGTCAGTTGCCCTCCAACCCTCAATGATGGTGATTTTTATCGTCTTGAATTCGCCCCTGGCCAGCTTTTCGGCGATGGTTGAACCGGAAAGTGAAGGAGAAAATTCGTAGGTACCAGGAATGGCGTTAACTTTCGCTAACTTAGTGTAGGCAAAGAAGGCAAAATTATTCTTGATTACCCCGGCGTCGAAGAGCTCTTGGGCAATTTGGGCACGAGAGCTGCCTTGAGCAATAACGACGATTTTTGTAGCGATATTACCGGAATCTGCCGGCGACAAAAAGAAAATCATCGCCCCTGCCCCAAGCAGAAAAAGCAGTAACAACGTCACCGCGACGATTTTAAGAACCCGCATTCTCCTCGATGAATTGCTGCAAAATTAGCGAGGCGGCCAGCTGATCAATTCGCTTTTTGGCCTCGTCGCCGCTTAACCCTTGCTCGGAAAGAATGTCCTCGGCCATAAAGGAAGTCAGGGTTTCATTAGTTAGATGAACGGTCACGTTGAGCTCCGCCTCAAGCTGGGACGCCAGTTGGTGGATGTGCTTGGATTCCTCGGTATCCTGGCCGTTCTCATCAACTGGCAGACCGACCACCAAGGCATCGGCCTCCTCTTGACGCAGGAGTTTGCCGATTTCTTCAAAAGCTCGGTCTTTGGCCGGAGACTGGTAAAAATTTTCGTCTTTGCCGGCTCGTAGAGTCGTCAATTCGCTGGCGATGATTTCGCCGCTAGCGACTCCGATGTTCTTCTTGCCAATATCCAAACCTAAATATTTCATCAATTTTACTGAGCGGCCGGGGGCTGCTGGGCATCGTAACCGAAGTCAATCTTAATTGCTCCGCTTAAAATTGGCAAGCGATTAAACCACCAGCTGGGGTTGACGCTGATATCAACTTTTTCAGCCTGGTAAGTATCGGTAATTTTTTGGGTGGCCGCGGGCTTGCTAGTGTTGTGAATTAGTTTGGCAACGGCGGTTTTGTCGACTTTAGCGATAATGTAACCGGAACCGGCCGCCTCAATTGCCATGGTTTGATTGTCGGTCGAGTAGCTCTTGAAAGTCAGGGTCGGCGGGGCATCTTCTTTGAGCTGAAATTCTTGGTTGGTAGCCAGACTTTGGCCAAGTGTATCGGTTAGTTTGCTGATGGCTTGGCTTTTATCGAAAGCCAAGACCCCGAGCTGGTAGTCGACGGTGGCGGTGGCGGTATCAACTTGGTCGCCAACGGCGTGATCGACCGTTTCTTTTTTGGAAATTTGGTAAATTGAGCCGCCCAGAATGGTCTGGCCTTGGGCTTTGCTGGTTAGTTCGGTTTGGGCGTCGGTTGTTACTTGGGCTCGCAAGGCCGTCAGGGCGGTGTCAATATCGCTTTGGGCGAGCACGGTAACGGTTTTGGTCGAACCACCGCTCGTTGAGCCAGTGCCGTAGATTGACGAGCTTTGGCCACCAACACTGAATGTGGCGCTACTGACGTTGTAGGTATCCCCGGCGGTGCTGGCAGTAATTGAGGCGGCAACCTGACCAGGAACGATTGTGCCAGTTCCAGAAACCGTCGCGATTGGCACTACCACGGTTTTATCGAGAATGTAATTTTTTCCACCAGTAGTCAGAACCGTTCCGGCCGTAAGTGTTACATTCGATCCACCAACCTTATCATAAATTGTAATGTTGCCCGTCGCCTTGCTACCAATATCTTTTTTGCCGGTGGCGGTGATGGCAGAGTTGGCGGTCTTCTCGGTCGTTAGCAGGCTGCCGGCTAGCGTGGCTGGGTCGCTATCGACTGTGGTTTTAATATTAAGCGGTAGCGTCGCCTCTTTGTGGGTGGCGGGTAGAGTAATTGTCACCGTCGCCCGTGGGTAGAAAATGGCCATGGCGACCGCCCCAATTATTAAAATTCCTAGGGCGATGAGCGCCGATTTCCAGGGGAAATGAAACTCGCGGTGCTCGGTCGGAGCCACGCTAATCGTCCGGCTGACGACTGCCGGCAGTTCGGCCGGCTCGTCAATTTTTGGAGGCTTGATCGGTTCCGGTGTTACCTTTTCTTCTTTCTTTTCCTTTTCCGACTCATCTAGAGTT
The DNA here is from genome assembly GCA_035510775.1 of Saccharimonadales bacterium (SeqCode). GTDB lineage: Bacteria > Patescibacteriota > UBA1384 > 2-12-FULL-50-11 > 2-12-FULL-50-11 > DATKGP01. Next base: position 25,605 of record DATKGP010000008.1, on the reverse strand, counting down.
TCTGCGGTCGGCAGAGCTTCCGATGAGTCACTTTCGCCTTCAGCTGGCTCGGTGGCAATTTCCTCCGCCGCTGGCTCTTCGACTGCCGGTTCGTCTTTGACTGGTTCAACGATCGGCAGCTCCGGCTCCTCATCACCGACCGGTACATCTGGCCGATACTGGTTAACCACCGTGCCGTCGGCCAATTTTTCAGAGGCCTTTTCTTCTTCAGTCATCGGAAGTTCAGTCTTTTCTGGTTTCGGCGACGGAGCTGGTCGAGCCACCGAGCCAACACTTCCTAGGCTGGCGTAGGTTTTTAGCCCGACCTGACCCGCCAATTTGGCGCTGACTTTGTTGGTGGTAATTAGACACAAGTCTTTGTCTTGGCTGTCGGCTTCTTTGGCGATTAGTTTAAGATTGACTAGGCTTTGAGCCAGCGGGCTGTTTTTGGCCACGACCAAGGCTAGCTGGCGATCGCTGACCGCCTTAATTTTGTCGATAACCGAGGTGATTTCCTCGTCGGGTTCTAAATAAATGGGTTTCATGAATTGCTTCTCTTATCTTTAACTTTTAACTTAATTTTTTACCCCCGAGATGGCTTTTTTCATCAACGACTCTAGTATTCCCGATTCCCCGACCAAATCCAAGGCGACGTTGCCCAAGGCCATTGGCGTAACGTCGGCAATATCTTTCAGGCTCTTAGTCTCGTCAATCATCGCCCCGACATCACTGGGCATTATAAACTGGACGTCTGGTTTACGAGCGAACGGCAGGCCTTCCGTCCAATTTTCGGTAACTAAAGTGTGCTTAATTTCCGGTAAATTGCTGCCACCGCCGCAGAGCAAAATTTTCGAAGGCAGTAAATCGCTAGCACCAAACTCATCCAGAGCAATCTGCAGGGCTGACAGCCAAACCTTAACGTCGCCGGCCAGAGCGTGTTTGACCAAGGCCTCTTTTTCTTTTTCCAGAGTCCCGGCCGAGTATTCCAGTTTGGCCGTTTCGGCCGCGGCGAATGGTTCGCCCAGAACGGCGGCAACTCGTTTGGTAAAGGCTCGGCCACCGATGGCGAACATCTTCGTGCCCTCGACGCCGCCGTTACGAACTACGGCCACGTCGGTTGTCCCGCCGCCAATATCAATAAAAGTGGCGGCAAAATCGGTTGAATCTTCGTTCAAGCAGCGGGCGACGGCGTATGGCTCGGCCGTCACCGACAAAAGTTCCAATCCTAGCTCGCGGACGACCGTTTCCAAAGCGCCCAGCTGAACAATCGGGGCGAAGGCGTTATAGACGTTGACCGCCAGTTCCTTACCTTGGTAGGAAAGCGGATTGGAAACTTTGTAGCCGTCAATCACCACCGAAACGATGGCGGCGTTGACCAACTGAACATCGATCTCTTCTTGGCCGGTCTCCTCGACCAGCTCGGCTCTGGCGACCCGGAAAGCCTCGGCCTGAACCTGGTTAACAATATCCTGGAGCTCGCTCATCTGAATTTGGGTCTGCGGCTTGAGGCGTTTAACCTTCACGCTGGTGCTCGAACCTTTGACTAGCTCGCCGGCGATACCGACGATAACTTTTTCTGGTAGTTTCTGGGCCATGTTGGCGGCCTCCTCAATGGCTTTCTCGCAGTTGGCGGCTACGCCGTGAATATCAGTCACCCCGCCACCGTGCATATCGGATAATTTCTGGCGCGCTCGGCCGACGCCGCGGATATGACCTTCGCCTTCAATAACTTCAAAAATTAGGCATTTCACAAACTCCGTCCCGATATCCAGAGAAATCGCCCAGTTGTCGCCTTGCCTTTTTTTCTTCCCTCCAAAAAGCCCCATCAATATTAATCTATCAGATTCGAAGCCGAAAAATCAATCATCAAAAGGAAAGGGCCCCAGAGGGGCTCTTAAGGATGGCTGGTGCCGCACTACGCCGATGACTGAAAGCTGTTACGCATGTCGAATGGTGACTGCTTCAAAATCACCATCTCAGCACATGGATTCGTGCGGCGCTCACAGCATACGTCCAGCTCGATCCAATGTCGAGGGCAATCGGCGGCGAACTCGACCGTTCGCGCCGTAACGAAACTGCCGCCCCTGCTTCCACGACTCTCACCTCCAGGGTACACTGCTAACAACTTACACTCTGACGGGGTACTTTCAATTATGCTAAATCAAAAAGACCGTGGAACAGTCAGAAAAACACACAGACCAACCAACACCGCCGCCGCGATAGACTGGGCGACATTATGTCGCTCGCGAACCACTCTCGCCCAAATTATTACCGGCAGCAAAAGCAGAGGCCAGAGCCAGTTGGGATTACCCCAGACAAAGCTGACAATCATCACTCCACCAGTGAAGGCGGCGGCGTGAACACTAACTTTCCAATATTTGGTCACTAACGCAAATACTACCCCTGATAAAACCAGGGCTTCGGCTAAGTGAGCCAACTGCGGCACAAAGTAATAATAGGTTATAAAGAGCACGGCAGCTCCTAAAGTTGAAACGATGAACGGCTTTTCGCGTTGTTCCTTGACCGCGACATGAATATCCGAAATCTTGCCTCGCTTGTATGAGACTAGGACGTAAACCACCGGGGTGGCGACCGTCAGAATCAAAAACAACAAAGACCAGAGGATAAAATGGTCGTGCCAAGACAAGGCAGCGATAGCCAAAACGCCGAAGATGGGAATTACCACGTACGGACTGAAAACTCCCGAAATTATTTTTGCTACCTTGCTCTTCATAGCCGTAATATACCATATATTCGCTCGAAACTGGGATTAAATTAACTCGATATTGGCCGGTGGTTAGGATATGATTCTGGTATGAGTGAGTTTGGACCCGAAGCGAAACCTACCGAGCAATCGGCCGAGGAGCCAACGGTTGAACAACAGCCGATAGCCGAAGCGACCACCGAAGCGAGCGAACTTCATCAACAGATGAACAAAATCGTTGACCAGGTAGAAAGGGGCGAACCCTTAACCGTCGAGCTATATACAGCCTATCAGATGACTAGCGAGCAGCTCGTCGATCAGACGGCCGAGGATCTAACCCTGAATGTTCATCAGCACACCTTTGCCTGCGCGTACTTAAAACTCCTTGGCGGCGAGGAAGAGGCCGCGCTTGAAGACCTGACCGAACTAGCCGAAGTTGCCGGCTATGGTGATTACGACGAGGTCGTCACCCACGCCGAAAACCTGATCGCCGAAATCCGCGCCTCGCAAGAGAACTAAGATAATCGCGCCTTGATCCGCCTCGTCCCTTGCGACGAGGCTTCTTCTTGATACTCAAGGATATTTTTAGTAATATGCCAGCAGAGGTGAACCATGATCTTTAAAAGGGTTGTTCGCGACAAGACTCTTGTTTGTCGAATGCTTGATTCTTGTGACGAGGATTTCGCAGTCCGTCACGGACTGAAGATTGCGACCCACACTAGCGAGGAATATAGGAATGTTACACTAACAAAGACCTGCTCCGTCATCGAAGCAACGCTGAAATTCCTCCAACTCTGCCACGATATTTCCGGCGATATCTTCTTCGCTGGACTCATTCCTTCTAGCGACTGCCTTGGACGAACTCTAACCTACGAGGTGGGTCCGTCTCCCAGCAAGCACCTTACTCACTCCGACAGGCCAGCGATTTACACAACATCGTTTAGCCTTAGGAACCCCACGGCCAAGACGACCCACTCTTGGCTGGAGATTCCGGAGGTTTTCGATGCAACGACGGAGGAAGCGTTCAATCGACTTTCCACTGACGATCAAAACTGGCTGGTTTTTGGACTGTGGTTAACTCGTACTAGAGGAACGATACTAATCAACGACTAGCGGTATCACGAAACAACACGCCCTCGCCCTACTCCTCTCACGAGCAGGGCTTTTTTTCTCGTTATGGAAGAAAGCCTAATCTAGAACTTTGGCTTTAATTCGGCGGATGCCTTGGGAGGAAGCTTCTTCCTTGAGAATTTCGAATTTGCTGAGGACGCCGGTGTGCTCCACATGCGGGCCGCCGCAGAGCTCGAGCGAGAAATCGCCAACCCTGTACACGGAAACGGTCTCGCCATACTTTTGGCCGAACTCGGCCAGCGCTCCCAGTTTCAGCGCCTCGTCTTTGGGCAGCTCGAGCTTTTCCACCTTTAAATCGGCTTTGATTTTTTCGTTGACAGTTTTTTCCACTTTTTTTAATTCCTCCTCGGTGAGTTTTCTGTCAAACGAAAAATCTAGACGCAGCCGTTCGCTGGTCACGTTGGAGCCGCGCTGAAAAACCGTCGGCCCGAGCACTTCTCGCAAAGCCGCCAGTAACAAATGGTGAGCGGTGTGATGCTTAATAGTCTGTTCGTTGTGGTCGGCCAGGCCGCCTTTGAACTGCTTGTCGATGCCGGAACGCGAGATAATTTGGTGCTTGGTAAAGAGCTCGCCAAAATGTTTGGCATCAAGCTTAACGCCCTGGCTGATTAAGTATTCAAAAACCAATTCTTTCGGAAAGCCGTAAGATTCGAACAAGTAAAAGGCCAGTTCAGTCGCCTGTCTCTCGTTGGCATCGCGATGAGTTTCCAGCCATTTCTCCAGGTGGGCAGTGGCTCGACCAAGATTCTTCTCAAACTGCTCCTTCTCTTTGGTGATAATTTCCAAAATTTCGACCGGGTCGGCGAGTTGATAATTCTCGGCGTAGTAGCTGTGGATTTTTCCGATAAGGGCTTGGCAGTCGAGTTCGGGCAGTTTGCGAGAAAGAAAGACCGTCCGACGAATTAACCGCCGCAAGACATACTCCCGACCTTTGTTGGCCGGCAAGATGCCGTTACTAATTAGGAAAATTGCCGCTCGCAGGTGATCGACAGCAATTCTCGCCTCGCGAGACTCGTTCGGATCAACCAACCTTAGCCAGCCAATAAACGGCTCAATCTGCCAGACCGAATCTTTGCCCTGCAAGGTGGTCGCTAGACGTTCCAGGCCGGAACCGGTGTCTAGACCCTGGTGTTCAAGTTGGGTGAATTTGCCGTCTCGATCTTGGTTGTATTGGTTGAAAACCAAATTCCAAACCTCGATGCCGTCAACGTATATTTCGGTATTCGGGCCACACGGCCCCTCGTCGCCGGTCGGACCCCAAAAATTTTCTGCCCGCGAGGCTTCCTTGGCCGGAATGCCCAAACTGGCCCAGACCCCGGCCGACTGGGTGTCTTGCGGGGTTTTTCGATCGCCCGCAAAAACTGTGGCGTGGACTCGGTCTTTAGTCACTTTCAATTCCGTATTAATAAGCTGCCAGGCTTCTTTAATCGCTGCTTCTTTGAGTTTCATCGCCGAACTTTCGCCGAAAACAAAATTGCCCAGCATTTCGAACATCGTTAGATGAGTGTCGTCACCAACCTCGTCGATGTCGCTGGTGCGAAAGACTGGCTGGATGGTGATAACTTTTTTAGCCGGCGCCTCGCTTGAACGCAAATAGAAGTCGCGAAACTGTTGCATACCGGCAGTGGTAAAGAGAACTGATGGATCATTTTCAGGAATTAGCGACGAGGCTGACAATTCTTTATAGCCAAGGCTAGAAAAATAATCCAGAAACGCTTTTCGTAATTCTCGAATTTCCATCAAATTATCGCCGCTTGAAAAGCGACACCAAACTTTTTACTTTTTACTTCTAGCTTTTGACTTGGCATTTTACTGTCCAGGCAGTAGGTTCTGCCAGAAATTAGTCAGACCACCGGTGTTGCCGGAGCCGGCCACGGCGTCGGTTTGTGGTGCCGAGGCCAGCCAGCCGCGCCAGAAGTCAAAGATTGAGGTCGTCGCCAGGGAAGCCACGTCAACTTTCGGCTGGACGGTAAATTGAGCGATGCCGTTGCTGCTAGTCGTGGTCGCGCCAGAGACGGCTTTTTCCAAATTGGCGCCGTAAACAGCAGCGTAGCCTTTCTGGCGACTAAGAATCGTGTTGGCGTAACCGACCGTTGAGCGAATCGGGAAACCCAATTCGTAGCTGACGACCGCGCCGCCGCCGCCGTTGTAGGCAATTAACCCTTTGGTAACGTTGCCGCCGTAATCTTGAATACGAGCGCAAACATAGTAAACACCAAAACGAATCGCCAAAGTGCGATTAGTTAGCAAATCGCTAGGCGAGAATGGGCTGACTCCCAGTTGCCTGGCCACACCAACAGCGGTCGAAGGCATAAATTGGGTCAGGCCGACTGCCCCGGCACCAGAACGGGCGTCGGTTCGCCAGCCGCTCTCGGTCATAATCAGGCCGGCCATCAACGAATTAGGGTTAGAAATACCGCTACAGTACTGCGAGGTCCAGTTATTAATCTCAACCGCGTCGGCCTTTTCCAGAGGGAAAGCGATGCTAGCAAAAAGTACCGGCCCCAAAACGAAACCCAGCAGTCCGACAAAAACCAGACTGCCGATAAGAATCGAGAAGAATCTTAGCCTCATACCCATTGGCTATATTCTAACCAATTTCTCCTCACCTTGTCGAACTACACATATAGAGTGCCTGGAAGAGGAGTTGAACCTCCACGAGCTTGCGCTCACTGGAACCTGAATCCAGCGTGTCTACCGTTTCACCACCCAGGCGTCGTGCGCGAGAGAGGACTTGAACCTCCACGGACTTGCGTCCACAGCCACCTCAAGGCTGCGTGTATACCAGTTTCACCACTCGCGCTCTAAGCAGTATTTTACCAAGAATCAGCGAAAATTTCACGAGGTTAATTAATTAATCGACCACAAATACATATTCTGCCAGTGGTCGGCCGCCGTCAGCGCTCCGTACGGCTCCACATAATTGACAGCGTCAGAAACCATTAGGCGAGCCTGCTCGGTCTCCAGAACTTTGCCCGCGCCCTCTTGAACCAACAAGCTATTTAAATTTTGAACCAGCGAGGCGCGATCTTTCAGTGAGCTGGATGAACGAATCCGGCCTAAATAGTCGTCAAGACTAGTACTTTTAATTCCCGAGATATTGTTGCCTGGCGGACGAATTTGCGTCGAGCTCCAGATGTAATACGGGTCAAGTTCAAAACCATAATTCACCCCCGTAACGACCGCTTGAAAACTACGACTAATTAAAAGGTTGTTGACGTCATCGAGCGACTTGGCGTCCATTGTCACCGTCACGCCGAGAGCCTGCCAATCGGCAATTTGCGTCTTAGCCAAAGTCAGATATGGCTCCTCATTCGGCACAGTTAGAGTAAAGCTTTTGATATTGCCGGGCTGGTTATTTAGCAGCTGGATTCGATCGGCAGCCACACGAAAGGGCGACTGATTGGTATTGAAAGTCAGAACGTAGCCACGGCTTAAATCAAAACTATGAGCCTGATAATTTCGTGGGGTTGCCGTCTGATTCGTCACAATCGCCCCGTCAATTTTTTGGCGGCTCAAAGCCTGCTCCAGCGAAGACTGGTTTGGATAACTATGGACGACAATTTTGTTAATGTAAGTCGGCTGGGCGTTCTCTTTGGTATTACGGGTGAAAACCGCCATTTGGTCGGTAATGCTACTCAACTTATATGGACCAAAATCGAATAGTGGTTCAGCCAGTAAAAATGGCAAGTTGGGGTTGGCTTGAGCTAAGGTGACGATTAGGTGCTGGCCGTTAGTGGACAAAGTCGCCTCACCCAAAAGATCAATATTCTCCTGGAGATCGTTTTGGATGTCGGCGATTGGCACACCGTCTTTGAGAGTAAAATCATAAACGGTTTGGTCGGCGTTGACCGTCCAGCCCGTGATTAGCAAATTATCTAAATTGCCATCTTTATTGACTGTCAGCAGCCCGGCCTTGGTTAATTTGGCGGCTACTTGCTCTAGCTCGTTTTTTGAGCCGACAATTCCTTCCACGTAAGTTCCGCCGACAGTCGGGGTTCCACCATTGATTGAAGAGTATTGTCTATACCAATATGTTCCGCTAACAACAATCACCACTGAAAGCAGAGCCAAGAAAACTTTCTCGTAGCGGTTGATGAGGGCGATAAATTGGCGGCCGTAGGCCGCCTTTCTTTTTATAAGCATGCTAAATGAGGAGCTGGGCGATGGCGGCAAGTAGGAAAATCGTGCTCATGACAATAGTCAGACGGAACAAAAATTTTTCGATGCCGCGTCGGCTGCGGTATGATAAATCTTCGCCCCCAAACGCTCCGCCTATGCCGGTGCCTCGATGCTGCAAAAGCACCGCTATCATGGTTATAAGAGCCGCGATTATTTCTATGACCGTCAGGACTACGCTCATGTTGGCAATTTTAACCCACCAACCTCGCGCAAGTCAACACATTTTGGCGTATTTTGCCCATTTTCTCCGAGGCCTGAACCGGATTTGCACCGGTGTACGCGGTTTTGCAGACCGCTACCTAACTACTCGGTCATCAGGCCGAACGTATATATTGTAACCTGTAAAAACTGATTTTGAAATGCTTATGTTAGGTATTTGGCTCTGGACATTTTAGATAATTTCTTGTAATATAGAGAACAACTGTTGGGTTTTTACCTAACGGACATACCTCAAGGAGGAAAAATGAGTCCGTCTCCGCTTGCCACACGACCCGCCATTTGGGCGATGGACAGTCTTAACAGATTAGTAGTTGACCGAGAGGGAGTAATTCTTCACGCGGCCAGCAACGACAGAGGTGAAATCCTCTACCTGCACTTCGAGAAACAGAGGCGTAATCACGAAGCTATCGAGGTAAAATTCGATGGCCGGAGGGTCGCTGATGTCGCGATATGCAAGCATACATGGTTGCAAACCTTTTGCCAAAACGTCGACGTTGCACTCGATTGGTTGAAAGCCCTGCAGCCCGAGGACGACTGCCCCAAGCTGCTTCTCGCGTTTCTCGATTTTCGAGACGCCCATAACGAGCGGCTCAAGGCGAGATCGCTAGCCGACCAGCGTCGCGACAAACCGAATCTGACAGAGCTTCGAGACAAGCATCAGAACATGCTTCTTGCCTACGAAAGATGTCGCCAGCTATGTGAGCAGACGCAATATCAGTTACACCTGTGACGAAACCCAAAGTCGGCTCCAACGGAGCCGACTTTTCCTTTTTTGAGCGGTAGACCGGACTCGAACCGGCGACCTTCTCCTTGGCAAGGAGACGTTCTACCAACTGAACTACTACCGCGTACCGCGTTTTATCTTACCGTTTGGCCTCCACCTTCGACATTAGGTTCTACGCGCGCCGCTTGCTTCGCGCTTTTTTCATTTTAGCGCGAACAGCGGCTTCCGTTCGCTCGGTTTTTGTTCTCGCACTGCGAGAACTCAACCGGGCTCATCAACTGAACTACTACCGCGAGGCGTGAAACGCCGAGCGGGAGCGAGTCAAGCACACTACTGTGCTTGACGACCTACCGCATTCGGCAACATTACTGCACGTAAAGGTACTGGCGCGGGGGGACTGGCGATGAACGCCGCCAGAAGTACCAGTCACCCCCGCTAGGATCGGACGTCTCACATTTTCTCAAACCTACTTGGTTGTGTAAAGCATAAAACTTGGCTAAGATGCGCTCATGAGCAAGAAAAACAAGAAAAATTTACAGAAATTACTCGAGAAAAAACGAGCCCTTCAAGAAATTTCCTCACACCCAACCGCCGTCACCAAGCCGGCTATTCTGCCGTCTTTCCGCCCTGCTCCAACAAGTCCAACTCCACACATCTCAATAGAGGCCGAAGTCGAACCGGCCGCTAGCATTCCAAGCCACCACTCCAAAGAAATCATTCGCACCCTCGTTAGCGTTTTTATCATTGCCGTCTTAATGACCGGGACGATTATCGTCGACAAAAAAACCGCCCACTTCACCAGTTTTGGGAATTGGCTCTACCGCACCTTCTAGCCACTACAGAATCGGTTCTTCTTTCCAAGATAGGATCGCATACGAGCCGGTTTTAGGAAAACTGGGCGGTGGGCTCAAAGCCAAGTGAGTATCATATTGCTGGGAAGTATTTCGATAACCAGAAATCACGACGTTGCTACCATTAACCCAACTCCAGGTCCACCAGCTATTGGCGGCGATGCCTCCATAAATGGTGATGTTCGACTTAACATTGCCAGAGTAGTACGGTCGGAAGATTTTTCCGTACTGTGACAGTAGAAAGGCGTCAATAGTCAAGTTATCTTCCGAGTTGGAGTTGACGACGATGTCGGATTGGCTCATTAGCCCCAGAGCAACCGACCCGTCCATGGCGGTGTAGTTGATGTCGTTCTGCAGATAGATATTAGTTCGGGTCGAAGAGTTATCCGGCAGACGGCCTGAGGCAATCGTCAGGCGCGAGGTAACCGTTCCCCAAACCCAGGCGTTATCGGCCACGAAGAGAATTCCATTAGCCGGCAAGGCTCGGCTGGTTCCTTCCCACGCCACCGACTGCATCAGGGAGTTGTGTCGCGAGTGAGCCCCACAGCCGTTGTTAATAGAGCCGTTATCTTGCCCGGCCGTCACTCGGCCAAGCGTGAAAGTCCCGTTGGCATTCAACTGAATCGCGTAGCCGTCGTAAGTCCGGTGCCCGTGAGAATCCAGTAGAGTTGGGAGGAAGATACCATTACTCTGGGCTTGGGTCTGGAGGGTATTAAAATCGGCGGTGATTTGGTTGAAATCCACCTGGGGAACTGGAAAATTCCAATAGCTCTGCGGCCCGCCCGAGCCCCAAATACCATTCTCGGTAGTGTGGCCATCTCCACCCATACAAGTCGAGGGTACATAAGTACTGACCGCCGAGGAAACGACGCCCTGGGCGGTGCCGTCGTAGTGGATACCGGCGTTGGAGTGAACCGGCCCGACAGTCGTTTCAGTGTCGCCGAACCAACTTTCCGAGTTACTAATAAAAGCGTATTGGGCAAAGGATGGCACGCCTAGCGAGGTTAGAACTGTCCGCGTCTGACCGTTGGTTGCGGTACCGACCGAGCGAACCGTCACCGACCCACCAGTGGTTGCTGGCGGCGTAATGGTGATTGAGTAAGAGCCGATAATATTACCAGAGTCGTCACGGTAGATGTGAGTGTACGGACCGTACTGGGTCGGAGCCGGTGTCGGACAGGTATTACCGTCGCAGTAATCTTGGTTGTTATGAGCCAAGTGCCAGAGATAGTAGTTGGCGCCAGCCTCGGCGATATTCAAAGCCGAATTTGAGACGGTTTGGTGCCTGACGATTTCGTAGTTGCGATAGGCCAAAGACAGAATAGAACCGGTGACAATCATAATAATCGCCATAAAAGTTAGTAGTAGCGGTAGGTAAAAAGCTTTTTTCATAAGTTCACAGGTTCGTTTTGAAGTTCCTCATATCTATTATAGTCGAGGCGACAATCGGCGTGGTCAATAGGTTAGCTCCGTCAAGGGCTTGAATACTCACCTGGACGGCTTGTATTGAGGCCAAAGTTACCGGGTAGGTTAGAAGCTGATTGCTACTGTTAAAGTAACCAAAAAGCGGCGCGGCATTACTGTTGGTAACCTTCGCCATTAAGGTGTACTCCTTGGCGTTGTTCTGGTTGTAGGTATAATTTGGGGCAGTGCCAGTTGGAGGAATGATAGTATAATGTAACGCTCCACCAGCGGTGATGAAGAAATATATTTGACTGGGAACGGTATCGGCAGCAGTCGGGTACCCTCGAATTTTCAGGGTCGTCTGGGTGGCTTCCAAAATCACGGTGGTACTGCGAATCACCCGATCAAATTTGTCGAGGGCGTTGCTTAAGTCGCGGTGAACCAACGACTGGGCCTCGACTTTCTGATTGTTGCGCATCGAGGTGATAATAGTACCGACGGCCACCCCGCCGATGATGCTCATCAGCGCCATCGTCACAATTATTTCAATTAGGGTGAAACCGCCGCTCTTTTTCATGAGATTGTCAGCCCATCCGTTTGGGTAATTGTATGACCGCTGGTAGTGACAACAATGTCCCAGCTGCCGGGTGCGACGCCGGTTAAATTTAACTGGACGTCAACAGATTTTTTATTCGCTTTGGGGTTAACGGAGACTGGCGTGACGTTTGGAAAGCCATCTTGCTGGAGATAGACCGTGGTATCACTATCAAAATTATCGCCGTTAATAGTGATTGTGACAGTTGTATTAGTTATCGCGGCATCTGGATTGACATCGGTTATGTACGGCCAGCCGCTTTGGTTATTTACTGTTAAAGCCGCCTCCAGAGTGGTATTCGGATTAACCGTCACCGGCTGATATGGCGCGCTCACTAGCACTGTATAGCTGCCGTTAATCGTCAGGGTGTAGCCGTCCCACTCAATATTGGTAAAGCTGGCGATGCCGGCGGCGGAGGTAGCGACGTTATAGACATTTTTCGGGGTTTCCGGATTTATTTGAGTAATTTTTGAGCTAGTGGCGGTAATCGTTGCCCCGACAACTGGCACGCCGCTTTCGTTCAGCACCGTCACGTTCATGTTGGCCAGCTTATCAATCGACAAAAATTGGGTGGTAATCTGCTGAACATTGACGCTGACATCCGGTTGATATTGGTTGGGGTTTTGAGGAGTTCTGGGGGTGGTAAAATCGCTGGAAAAGCCTGGTTTGGTGGCGACGATATGATAGCCGTTATGAGAATCTGGCGGAACGTTGGCAATAAAGACCTGCCCAAAAGAATTGGTCGTGGCGGTAATACTAACTCCGGTGGAAGTATCGGTAATGACCACCTGGGCGTCGGCCACCGGATTGCCTAGGGCGTCGTTGATAACCACCAGCAGCATTCCGGTATTGCTGGCGGTCTCGGCCGCCTTGGCGGCGGCATTACTGGTCAGCTGGGCAAGCGTAATACTACTGCCAGTCTGTTGAACCTCGACCGTAATACGTTTGTAATCAACCGGGATGGGATCTTGGGTAGAGGAGGTTCCGCCATCAGTACAAAGGTAGGTGTTAATCCCATCGGGAATGGCACAGCCGTCGAAGGGGTCGTCTACGTAGATAACAGTAGTCGTCAGAGTAAAACCGTTGCCGCTCCGGGTGACGGTTTGAGTATCGGGAATAGTTCCCTGTGGCAAGATGGTGCCGTGTTGGGTAGCCAACTGGTCGTAGGACATATTGCGGAGTTTTTCCATCTGCTCATTGGCTAGCGCGCTGGCAGCGACTCGGGTTTTGCCGGCCCCAACCGACCGAACGGTGATAATAAAAGTCCCGGTCAGGACCCCAAAAATCGCCGTCAGAATGAAGGCGTCGATTAAAACCTCAATGAGGGTAAACCCTCTTCTGCGAAGTAAAGTAAAACCTTTTTTACCGCGAGCTTGACTGATTTTCCCCTCCAAGTTTCATCATAACAACAAACCAACTTTCGTAAAACTTCCTGGCTTTCGCCGGCAGGTTATGAAAAACGATACTGAATCGCCTCGGCCAAATCGGCTGTCTCGATGTTGGCGTGGTTATTCAAATCGGCGATTGTCCGAGCGATTTTTAATAACTTATGATAGCCTCGGGCGCTAATCACGAACTGCCGGCTGGCCTGCTCGAGCAGATCTCGACTATCGTCGTTGAGTTGGCAAAGTTTTTTAATCTGGCGGATGCCCAGCTCCGAGTTCAAAACTCGACCGTTGCGTTTCAGCTGTAGGGCACGAAGAGCCTTAATCTGATGGCGAGTTTCTTGCAACTCTGCCGGATCCTGCTCCGGCAACTCTAAGTCTTTGAGCGGTACCGCCGGCACGGTGACGTTCAAGTCGATCCTATCCAAAATCGGCCCGCTGATTTTCTTCTGGTATTGGTCAATTTGGTGGGCGCTGCAAATACACTCTCGTTGCGTTGAGCCATGCCAGCCGCACGGACAGGGATTCATGGTCGCCACTAACAAAAACTTGGCCGGGTAGGTGACGCTCTGGGCGACTCTCGAAACATTAACCACTCCCTCCTCTAAAGGCTGACGAAGCGACTCGATGACCGACCGGCTAAATTCTGGCAGTTCGTCCAAAAACAAGACTCCCCGATGAGCCAAAGAAATCTCCCCGGGTCGAGGATTGGTGCCACCGCCGATAACCGAGGCCTCGCTGGCGGTGTGATGCGGGCTGCGAAACGGCCGGGTAATCGAATCGACTGGCTGGTGCGGTTTGAGCTGGTCGCCCAAACTTTGCAATTTGACAACCTCGATGAGCTCTTCGCCCTCTAGAGGCGGCAGGAGCGAACGAATGGCTCGGGCTAGTAAAGTTTTGCCGGCGCCAGGCGGACCCTGGAGAAGTAAATTATGGTTTCCACTGGCAGCGATGATAGCCGCCCGTTTGGCCTTGGCTTGGCCACGAATCTGTAGCCAAGAGTCGTCTGCCTCGGCAGCCGTCATTTTATCGTTTTTCGGATATTCTGGGCTCTCCTCCCCGCGTAAATATCCAATGACTTGGTTGAAATTCTCCAGCGGCACCAATTCGATGCCTTTTATCAGGCTGGCTTCGTGGTAGTTGGCCTTGGGCAGGATGACTTTTTTCAAGCCCAGCTTTTTGGCCATCTCGACCATAATTAGGGCGCCGTGAATCGCTTGGAGACGGCCGTCCAGAGTTAGGCCGCCCAGCCAGAGGATTTCGTCGAGTGGTTGAGCCAGTTGAAGCTGGTCATCGGCTATTAATATCCCCAAGGCAATCGCCAAATCGAAATGGACGCCGGTTTTTTTGACTTCTGACGGAGCCAGATGGACGGTAATCCGCGACAAGGGGAACTGAAAACCGCAGTGTTTCAAAGCCGAACGGACTCGTTCGCGCGACTCGTCAACCGCCTTGTCGGCCAGGCCAACCAGCAAAAAGGCCGGCAGGCCTTTGGCGACATCAACCTCAACTTCAACCAACCGACCTTCGACTCCTTCGACCGAAGCGCTTAAAAGTTTGGCTAGAGGCATCACCGAATTTCTCCGAAATTCGGAAATCCTAAGCACGAAACCCTGAATCCCAAAATTAAGTGCATAAGCAATTCCGTATATTTAGAATTTCGGATTTAGAGCTTAGAGTTTCCATCGCTGGCGATGGTTAGGGTCCAAAGACAATCACCGCAAAACCAAACAGACAGATAACAATCACCAGCCAGCCGATAATAATTACCGGTAGTTTTCTGCTCAAAACCGCCAAAACCGTTCCGGCTAGGTAAGTCAAGCTCAACAATATCAGGGTGAAAATGTTCGGCCCGGTCGTCGGCAGGGTCTGGGTTTCAGCCGCCGAGAGCGATAGGCCGGTTCGGTTAACTGAAGCCAAAATGGCCACAAACAAAACTAACGCCAGCGAGACGGTACTGGCCGCCCGAATTTGCGTGTAGCCCGAGCCGTGTTTGACCGGCCTAAGGTTTTCTTCCTTCCATTGAGCATACAAAGACAGCTGGCCTTTGGGAAAAAACGTTCCGTCGCATTCCGGACACTGCCAGAATCTAGCACCGTTGGGAGCGATCTGATAATCCGACTGCTGAAGCAAGGTCTGGTCGCTCGGGCAAAGCAAGTCAAAAGCTTTCAGAGAGTAGCTGGGCTGCGGCGATTCGTACTTGTTTACCACCGCGTAATGCAGACTATCTGGCAGCTCGCGGGGAAACCACCAGCCGCCACATTGCGAACAGCGGTCGGTTCGGACAAACCCCTGTCCATCGGCTCGCAAATCAAGCGGCTCGAAGTCGCCTTCACATAACGGACACTTCACTTTTCCCCTCCTCCATTAATATCATTGTTACCCGATTCCAGCTCGATTGAAAAGCTCCCGACGACAAAATCAGGACATTTTGGTTTTTTGTCTTTTGTTTTTAGCTTAGCTTTCGGTTAAAAATCTAGTCGTTTCTGCGTCGGCGTCAGCAAAATTTTCAACGCGGATTACTTTTCCGTGGTGCCGCCACCAGGTTTGTTGACGGCGGATATAGGCATGAACCGTCGAGGCGTAAGCAACCATCGCCTCGTCTTTAGTTAACGTCCCGTTCAAAAAATCCATGGCTACTCGATAATCCAAACCCAAATCATGGAGCCAGTCGGCCGAAACGCCCTGTTTCATCAAATGACGAACTTCCTCTAGTAGCAGCGGCCAGTTGTCTTGGTAGCGAGTTTCGGCGCGGCGGTAGAGTTCGTCACGACTTTTGGTTAATTCCAACACCAAAGCCTGATAGGGCGGGTCGATTTTAATCGGACTTTGGCCGCCACGCTCGACAATTCTTACTAGCCTTCGGCGATTCAGCCGATCGGAATCGTTAACCGGCAAGTTTCCGGCCAATTTGTCCAACTCTTCCAGCGACAGTTCTTCTAGCTTCTGACGTAACTTTGGGTTATCGGCCGGTGGTTGCCAGTTTTCAACTAGAGCCGTCACGTACAGACCAGTCCCACCGACAATAATCGGCAGCTTGTCTTGAGCATAAATTATTTCCAGCGCTTGTTTGGTCAAATCCAGCCAATTGGCCAGAGTAAATCGTTGGCCGGGTCTGGCAACGTCGATTAGGAGCTGGGGAATTTCGTCGATGTATCGCGCCGGCAAGTTATGCCACTGACCCGATCGACCTTCCTTGTTGGTGCCAACGTCTAGACCTGCGTAAACTTGCCTGGAGTCGGCCGAGATAATAATTCCGTCAAATTTTTCGGCTAGCTGCCGACCGACAGTCGTTTTACCAGAGCCGGTCGGCCCAACTACGGCAATTAAACAAGGCTTGCTCATTGCTCAATTTTAACCTAAATTGCATTAGTAATGCTGGAGCTAAAAAATATCTCCAAAAGTTTTGTCGATCCCAAGCCGGTTGTCGACAACTTGAGCCTAAAAGTTAATACCGGCGAGGTCTTCGGTTTTTTAGGCCTTAACGGCGCCGGCAAAACTACTACTGTCAAAATGATTGCCGACTTGCTTTTTCCCGACACTGGAAAAATTAAAATTGGCAAGTTCGACCACACCGATATGGCTGCCAAACAAATGATTGGCTTTATGCCGGAGCAGCCACAATTTTATCAGCACCTCAAAGCCTACGAGGTTGTCGAATTTGCCGGTGAGCTTTTTGGTCTAGAAAAAACTACCCTCAAAGCCAAAGCTGATCGTCTGCTCAACCAAGTCGGCCTGGGCGAAAGTAAAAATCTGCCGGCCAGGAAGTTTTCCAAGGGTATGCATCAGCGGCTGGCTTTTGCCGTCGCTTTGGTCAACGACCCCGAGCTTCTAATCCTGGACGAGCCGCTCGACGGCCTTGACCCAATTGGCCGACTAGATTTTAAGAAATTAATTCTGGGGTTAAAAAAGCAAGGCAAGACAGTCTTCTTCAGCTCGCACATTTTGGCCGACGTTGAAGAGCTGTGCGACCGGGTGGCCATTCTCCATCAGGGCAAGATTCTGACCATCGATTCGCCGAAAAATCTCGTTAAAAAACCCGGGCAGACCTTGGAAGAAGTTTTTGTAGAGAAAGTGAGAACTAAATGAAAGCCACGTTCGAAAAAATCCGAGCCATTGCCTACAACACCACCCGCGAAACCATCCGCGACAAGCTGCTTTATTCGCTAATCGCCTTTGCCGTGTTGGTTATCGCCGGCTCTCTTCTGGCCGGTTCGGTCTCGCTCGGCCAGGATGTTCGGGTTATCGAAAGCTTCGGCCTAACAGCCACGTTGGTATTTTTGTTAATTATTACAATTTTCATCGGCACCCAGCTAGTCTGGCGCGAGGTCGAACGGAAAACTATTTATATGGCTCTTTCCAAACCGGTCTCCCGCGAGGCGTTTTATCTGGGCAAATTCTTCGGCCTGGCTCTGACAGTGGCCATCAGCGCCATCATGATGGGAATGATTTTCCTAATTTTAATCGCCGTTAAAACTCATGGGTTGAACGTCTCGGCTCTCTGGGCGGTGCTGTTTATTATCCTAGAGGCTTGGCTACTAATTGCCGCTGGGCTGATGTTTAGCAGCTTCACCTCGCCAATTGCCAGCGCCATCTACACTTTCTGCCTGGTTCTAATCGGCCACTCCAGCTCGACGGTCTGGTCGGTCGCCCAAAAATCTCGGCTAGTAATTAAGGCACCGCTGGAGTTTGTCTACTACATCTTCCCGAATTTGGAGAAGTTTAACTTGCGTAACGAGGTCGTCTACAACTTTCATCCCAGCGCCACCCAGGTTCTAGCCGTGCTGTTATATTTTGTCGCCTACACCACTTTCCTGCTACTGCTCGGCCTGGCGATTTTCCGCCGTGATGAATTCTAAAACCGCTACCTTTCAGAGGTTAACAATTCTTTGGGTCGTTATAACCCTAGGCTTTAGCTACTACGCCCAGCTGACTTTCGATAGCTGGCTACGGTTTAGCCCGCCGATGATTAACACCACCTACAATATATATATCGAGCCACAGCCTTTAGGCGGTTCGGTGGCCAAGAATATGTCTTTTGGGATGAACGAGGCCTTGGCCGATTGGTATTGGCTACAGATGATTCAGTACTACGGCGGCGGCGACCCAAACGGCCAGTACCGCAAGCTTCCGGAGATGTTTAACACCATCACCGATTTGTCACCAAAATTTCTTGAGGCCTATCAAACCGGCCTGATAATTCTGCCGGGCGAGGGCTATGCCGACCAGGCGATTTCCCTGGGCAACAAAGGCATGCAAAACCTGCCCGACTCATGGGAGATGCCCTACTACACCGGCTTGGTCTACCACATTTATAAGAAAGACTACAATGCCGCCGCCCACCTTTTTGATTTAGCCGCCTCTAAACCCGGCGCCCCGGCCAACACCAAATACTTCGCCGCCATTTACTACAACTCGTCCGACCAACGTCAGATCGCCTACCAAATTTTCCAGACGGTCTACAGCACCACCACCGACTCTTTCATTAAAGACCGGGCCGGGAAATATCTGACTCATTTGCAGATAATTTTCTTCCTGCAAGACGCCACTAAAACTTTCCACGACCGCTTCGGTCGCTACCCGAGCACGCTAAACGAGCTGGTTACGAAAAACGTCATCATTGGGATTCCTGACGACCCAATAAATATCCCTCTGTCTATCAATTCCCAAACTGGCGAAATTTTAGAAGTTCGCAAGTGATTAGGGTTTGGTGAAAACCTGCCAAATTACTTCGGCCAGCCTCTTCGGGTCGTGAAAGAGCGGCTGGGCCGGGTCGATGACGTCGGCCGAAACTACTGAAACCCCCTGAACCGTCTTCCTGCCGTCGGTAATGTTGCAGATGCTACCAAGTTTGCCGGAGTTACTGGAACGAATCAAGGTTTTATTGTTGACAATCACTTTGTCTAGCTTAGCTCGGCCCAGGTGCTTGGCGACAACTTTGACGTGATCTTCAACCGAAAGCTTCTCTGTTTCGCCGCGTTCGGTCGAGACGTTACAGACGTAAATTTTCTGGGCACTAGATTTTTCCACCGCCCGGCGAATATCTTGAATCAGCAGATTAGGTACGACGCTAGTGAACAAACTGCCGGGGCCAAAGATTAGCAAGTCGGCGTTCTCAATAAAGTGGGTCGCCGTCGGGTTGGCCTGGGCATTGTCCGGCAGAATCGTCACCGTCTCGATGCCAAAACGATGGCCTTGAATAGGAATTTCGGTTTCGCCCAAGGCTTGCTGGCCATTTTTCAAATGAGCAACGATGCTGACATGTTGCAAGGTCGAGGGTATGACCTGGCCGCGAATGGCCAAAATCCGGCTGCTGGCCTGAACAGCCTTTTCAAAAGAACCGGTCAGGTCGGTCAGAGCCAAAAGTAGCAAATTGCCCAAGGCATGGCCGCTAATTCCTCGGCCGCGCTGAAAACGGTACTCAAATAATTTTGTCAGCAATTCCTCATCATCAGACAGAGCCGCCAAACATTTTCGGACATCTCCAGGCGGCAGAACGCCGAGCTCACGTGACAGTCGGCCGCTGGAAGCACCGTTATCGGCCATGGCCACGATGCCAGACAAACTAACTGGGTAATATTTCAAACCGCGTAGCAAAGTCGATAGGCCGCTGCCGCCGCCAAGGATTACAATCTTAGGTTTATCAATCATGGTACAAGAGGAAAGATATACTCTCCACTTGTAGCGTCAAGGGGTGGCGTTTCTTTAACCCCCCATTTTTGAAAAACAAACTTGGCCGTTTGAGCGGCCGAGCGACCTCCAAGATCGGCATTGACCACTGTTGAGAAAACCCCCAAATAATCCAAACTGCTTAGCTGGTACTGGTAAGAATACTTGCCGTTGCCGTCGGAGACGGTACGAATTATCTGCGGATCGTTGAGGCTACTATTAGGATAAATTGTGTCAATTTCCAGGTTAGCGTTTGGCACTGTTTGGATTGTCACCGTCTGGTACTGACCAACTTTAACTACCGGTCGAGCTAAGGTAATCGTCAAAGGGATGCTGACGTCGAGAGTAGTTTGGTGATCAGCCGCGACGACCGATTGATTAATTAGCGGCTGCAGCCCCTGAACCGACGGTCGGTTCCAGGACAAGCCAATGGCCGTCAGGCCGACAGCAATTAGCGTGAAGCAGGTGTTGCGAATTCCCTTGACCATAAAATAATAGTAACAAACGTTTATCAAAGTACCAATGTCGATTCTTTTCTGAAGATACGTTCTAGAATTATCATTTACCAATTATCAATTTTCAAACAATGAAAATTGTAATATTGAAAATTACTTGAAAATTGAAAATTGAAAATTTTCCTGTAATTTGAAGACTGTCATGAAAGATGTCGCAATTGTCGGTAGCGGAGTAACAGGTTTGGCGGCCGGGCTTTACGCCGCCCGCTACGAGTTATCCACAACCATTATCGGCGATATGCTCGGCGGCGCCACCTCGACCGCCTGGACTGTTGAAAATTATCCCGGCTTCGAATCAATCGATGGCTACGATTTGGTGATGAAGATGAAAGAGCAGGTCGAGAAGTTAGGCGTCAAGCTAGTTACCGACAAAGTTATTAAGGCTGAAAAAAAGGCCGAAACTTTTGTGCTGACCACCGAGGAAGACCAAACTATCGAGACTAAAACCGTGGTTTTAACAATGGGAGCGGCTCGGCGAAAACTGAATTTACCCAAAGAAGATGACTTCGCCAAGGGCAAGGGCATTCACTACTGCACCACCTGCGACGGCCCGCTATATAAAGGGAAGATCATGGCGATTATCGGTGGTGGCGACGCCGCCATTAAGGGCGCGAACCTGGCCGTCCAGTACGCCACCAAGATTTATATTGTAGAGATGACCGACCACCTTAACCCCGAGCCAACCAATATGAAACGCCTTCAGCCGTTCATCGACAAAGGTCAAGTTGAGGTCAGTTTAAATACAAAAGTGGGGAGTTTGCTTGGCGAGGAGAAATTAACTGGCCTGAAACTCGACGATGGCCGGGAACTAAAAGTCGACGGAGTTTTTGTGGAAATCGGCGCCATTCCCGATGTTGAATTAGCCAAACAGCTGGGCGTAACTTTGGATGAGCGCGGCTATATTACCGTCAATAATATGATGGAGACCAACATCCCGGGAGTTTACGCCGCGGGAGATACCACTAACTTCTTCGGCCATTTCAAACAGATTATTACCGGCTGCGCCCAAGGCGCTGTCGCCGCCACTTCAGCTTTCAAACACCTCGGCTAGGCCACCAGCCAATTGAGCATCGGCGAGATTTAAGGTATAATTTTTCTGTATT
The DNA here is from genome assembly GCA_035510775.1 of Saccharimonadales bacterium (SeqCode). GTDB lineage: Bacteria > Patescibacteriota > UBA1384 > 2-12-FULL-50-11 > 2-12-FULL-50-11 > DATKGP01. The sequence continues at coordinate 4,144 of DATKGP010000008.1, read as the reverse complement.
CTACCTCCCGTTGGATGCCCGGGTTCCGTTGTCAGACGGAGCCACGGGCATTAAATTGGGCCCGTAGCTCAGTGGTAGAGCGTCGCCCTTTTAAGGCGAGCGTCGTGGGTTCGAACCCCACCGGGCCCTCAAAGAACCACCGGCTTTTGCCGGTGATTTTTGATACAGCTTGGGGTTCGAAGACGCGAAAGACAAATTGCCAGTGGCAACTTGATGCTTCGAGTCGGGGTGCTGCGGTAAAATATTTCAACCGCAGCACGAACCTCACCGGGCCCTCACAAGAAAATACTCGCGCCAGCGGGTATTTTCTTGTGAGTAAAAATGGGATCGTAAACGTAGCTTGCAAAGCCAGAAAATAGTAATATCTTGAAACTGCCAAGCGAAATTCGCTTGAGCTTGATCATTAGGAGTCTACTTTGGCTAAGTCAGAAGTTTACGGGACATGTCGGCAAAGACGAAAGCGATCGAGTCACGCTAACGGTGCGGGCGGAGGGAGACAATTTCGCCCAAGCCGTCATGAATCGGTCCACGAGAGGAAAATAAACCTCAAGCCGATAAAAAGACTCCCCGACGAGCTTCAGGAATGATCCAAACGATACAAGGCCTGCCCAAGCACTACGCGACGGCAGGCCCTTTTACTTAGCCACCACCACTTTGTTGCGGCCAGTTTCCTTGGCCTTGTAGAGAGCCTGATCGGCCAAGTGAATCAGCTCTTCGGTCGTCATATCGACACCAAGTGTTGCCACCCCAAAACTGGCCGTCAGCTGGAATTTCTTTTCTTCGATTTCAATAATTTCTGTAGCGATTTTTTTACGTAAATCCTCGGCAATCCGCTCGGCATCAATTTTGCTGGCTCCGAGTAAACCGATAACAATCTCCTCGCCGCCGTAGCGGCCAACCACGTCGATGCCACGAATATTTTCTTTCAAAATCCTGGCCACCACCCGCAAGGCCTCATCGCCAGCCTGATGACCGTAAGTGTCGTTAACCTTTTTGAAATGATCGATATCGACAAATACCAGCGAAAAAGCTCGAATTATCAGCGATTTGCGTTTTTCGGGGTGTTTCAGCTGGAAACTCACCTCGCCAACCACCGGTTTTAGAGCTTGTTCCAAACCGCGACGGTTCAAAACCTTTGTCAGCTCGTCGGTCACTAACAACTCTTTGAGCTTGACGATCTCTAGCTGCAACTTTTCGACTTCATTCTGTGGCATAACGTAATCACAGCCTAAAGTTTCGCGAAGGTTTTTTCAAGATATTAGTAGTCTGACGAGCGGCGGGAGCCACCCAAGCCACCGGTAATTGCCAGGGCAATCAGCGGCGCCACGAACCACCAGGTTTCGCGGTTGATAATTTGCCGGGCGATTTTTGAAGTGGCGGCAAAGTGGGCTTGAGCGTCTGGCGTCATAAAGGAAAAAATCGCCGCCAAAATTAGTGTTGAATTCAAAAAACTAAAAACCGCCAACTCGAACGGCGACAGCACCCCACGCGAACCCGAACCGCGACCGCCTAGACCACTACGAATAACTACGGCCACAACTGTCAGCAAGAAAATCCCGCTTTGCACCGACAACGGCGAGGCATTGGCTCTCACAAACAGACTGTTGGCAATAGTTTTGTCGCCGTTAAAGAAAGCCTGCATCGGCCCGCCCAAAATATTGGCAATCACAATTCCGGCGTAAATCGCCAGCATCGTTACCACCACCTTGTCGCGCTGCAGCACGAACGAGTAGCCGATACTCACGATAAAGAAGATGGTTAAGAAGAGATCCCAGCTTGGTACGCTTTGCATGCCTATTAATATGATTGTCGGTTTCGCCTGAAGTGTCAAATGCCACGCCTGTGAGAGCGTGGCATAGTTTCGTCGGTGGGGCTCATTTGTCCCCGAGTTCGTAGACGTCGTCTGGCAAGCCCACCTCTTGAAAAACCTCGAGCGGTGTCCGGCCAGAAAATTCCTGATCTTTTTCTAGGTACTCGCGAGCAACTCTCACTGCCGCTGCGAGTGTTCCCATCGCCTGGATCTCTTCACACGCTTCTTCAGGCAGAAAGTTATGCAAAGCCGTGGCAATCCTGATCGGTTTCCAAGCCAATTCAATCAAAGTACGACCTCCTTAAAACAAGGGCTCGAAGAAATAGTATCGCTTTTTAAGGGAAACTCAACTCTTCGACCAGTTCAGAGTTAACGACCCAGGTCTTTGAGGCGTTCGTAAAGCTCTTTCTCTTCGCGTGACAGGCGGTTGGGGATTTTGATGTGAATAGACACTTGAAGGTCGCCGCGGCCGCGCCGAGTTTGCTGACCTTTACCACGAAAGCGAAAAGTTGTCTCCTCTTGCACGCCAGGCGGAATCCGCAGCTCCAGTTCATCGCCGAGCTGGGTTTTAAAACGCAAAGTATCGCCCAGCACGGCTTGGGGAATGGTGATTGTCATTTGAACTTGCACCTGCGAGAAAGCTCCTTCGAACAAATCTTCAAAAATTGAGCCGAAGCCGCCGGCCGAGCCGAAATCAAACTTGACGCCGCCTGCTCCGCCGAATGGCGAGCCTCCCTGGGCACCAAAAGGATTGCCACCTGCCTGTCCACCAAACGGCGAGTTGCCGCCGACTGAACCGAACTGGTCGTACTGGGCGCGTTTATTTTTATCGCCTAAAACCTGGTAGGCTTCGTTTATTTCCTGAAATCGTTCTTTCGAGCCGCCTTTGTCCGGGTGATGCTGGTGAGCCAATTTTCGGTAGGCACGCTTAATCTCCTCTTCCGAGGCAGTTTTGGACACACCGAGAATATCGTAATATTCCTTGGCCATGTCTTTAAATTATACTGTAAAGTTCACTTTACATAAAGTTCTGTGATGCCAAAAACATATATTGTTGAGCGAAGCGAAACCCCGCACTAAGGCCACTTCAGTGCGGGGTAAAGGTTGCTTTACATTTTTAAAAAGAAAAAGTGATATTATATGGCCATGGATAAAAATAATATTACGACGGCTTTAGAGCTGCCAGATAAAAAAATAGTTAAGAATTTAGGTTTGGTTCGAGGAATTACAGTTCGTTCTCGTTCAATTTTCGGATCACTTGGCGGATCGTTGCAGACAATTGTCGGTGGGAGAATCTCACTTTTCACTTCACTCTGCGAGAAAACCCGCGAGGAAGCGTTCGAACTTATGGTTAAACACGCCGAGGAGCTTGGCGCTAATGCCATTGTTTCCGTTCGCTACGACGCCACCGAAGTAATGAACGGCGTCACCGAAGTTTTGTGCTTTGGCACGGCGGTAATAGTGAGGTAAAGGAGAGGATGAGCAGAAATGTAAATAATGCAGGGGTCGGTGGCGGAATTTATGGTTTGGCCTTTATCGGCGCGCTAGTTTACTACATTAAGAACGCCGCGACTTTCGGAGCAGGTGTTTACGGTGTCTTGAAAGCCCTCGTCTGGCCAGCCATCCTCGTCTACCACGCCCTACAATTTTTCAAGCTGTAACAGATTTTTTCGCCGAGCCAACTTCTTGATTATTTTTAGTAATCGTATATACTGAGGCCGATCGCTTTAAGCGACGAACCTTAAGGAGTTAAAAATACGATGCTAGAGCAGTTTCGTGACCCGAACCTAGCCTTGACCGGCGATCTGATTGGTTTCTACGAACGGGAGTTCTACCCATTCTCCAACTTTTCCAGTTTCAGCATCCGCTGGCGTGATCGACTTTGGCAAACGAGCGAGCATGCCTACCAAGCAGCTCACTTTTTCGAGACAGCGCCAGATCTAGTTGAATTGATTTTCCATTCCCCCTCCGCTCACGCAGCTTTCAAGATAGCCAAGGCTTATGTCGATCGTGCACCAGCCAACTGGGAAGAAATCAAAGTTGGCATTATGGAAGATATCTGTCGACACAAACTCCAGCAACACCCTTACGTCGAGCGAAAACTTCGCCAAACACTCGACTTGCCGCTGGTTGAAGATTCAACCAAAGACGCCTGCTGGGGTTGGGGACCGAACCGTGACGGCCGGAATGAACTGGGCAAAATCTGGATGAAACTTCGCGCCGAGCTCTATGCCAAGGACGCAGAGCATCCATTCTTCCGACCCGCTGATCAAGGTTCTGGCGAGGAAGGCTAAGGAATCGCCCAACCTTTATAGACGGCAAGAACAACCCCCC
>DATKGP010000007.1:0-3545 GCA_035510775.1 Saccharimonadales bacterium (SeqCode) | reverse complement strand
TCGGATAGCCGGGAAGCGAGTCGGGTTAACCTTGGAATCGTCCTGGTAGAAATCGCCGCTCAAGCGGTGGCCGTTACCAGTCACGGTTAGTTCAGTTCCACCGGCGAAGATTTTTTCCACCATTATTTCCCCTTCGGTGATGGTGCCGGTCTTGTCGACGCAAATGGTTGTGATGCTGCCTAAGGTTTCGGCGGCTACGAGTTTACGGATAATGGCTCGATGGCGGTAGATTCGCAGCAAGCCGACCGAAAGAATGACCGTGATCACCATCGGCAGGCTCTCCGGAACGATAGAAACCAAAAGTGAAATCGTGATTTTGAACATTTCCGGCAAGGTTATTCCCTCAAACAAGCCCACCGCCAGGGTGGCAAAGGACAGAAGGACGGAAAATATTAGTAGGTATTTACTTAGATTGGCGATTTTTTTCGACAGACCCTCGAGCGGCTCGTGAACCTGGAGCGTCTCCTCGGCAATCTGGCCAAGTTGGGTTTTCATGCCAGTGGCCGTCACCACTGCCACACCTTGGCCGGCGACAATGAGCGTGCCCAGAAAGACCATATTGTCGCGGTCGGCCAGGGCTGTTTTTTCGTCTAGAACCGCCGGGCGTTTGTGGTCGGGCACAGCCTCGCCAGTTAGAATGGCTTGGTTAGCGGACAAACTTTGAGCCTCGATAACGCGGGCGTCGGCCGGGACGCGGTCGCCAGCTTCGAGCAGAATAACGTCGCCAGGCACTAGCGTCCTAGCTGCCACCATCTGCTCGGCCGATTCTCGAATGACTCGCGCCTTGGGCGCTAAAATCTGCCGCAGCTTGGCCATGGCCCGCTCGGCCTTGAACTCTTGCGCCCAGCCAATCAGAGCATTAACTATTACAATAACGGCGATAATCGTCACATCGGAATAGTCTTTTTCCCCCAGCGAAATGCCGGCGGCAATTAGCAGGATAATTACTAATGGGTTGACGAACTGGCGCAAAAGAACCAAGTATCCTGGGGCTCGGCCAAGAGTTTTGAGTTCGTTGGGGCCGTGACGACGCAACCGACGACGGGCTTCGTCCCAAGTTAGGCCGTGGTGGGGGTTGGTTTCGTACGAAGATACCAACCTCTCATGATCAGCCGCCCATGGCCGCTCTAACATTGGCTCCTCTTAAAAATTGTCCCCTCGGGCATATACTAAGCGTAGAGGTTTTTAGAGCCGGCACCAAGTTTTAGCGGACGCACTGCCAGACAGACAAATCGCTCGGTCGGAAACCGAGATGGGTGAAAATCCAGGTATCAAGTGTAACGTTGTAGGTACTCATGATGAAGGCGATGACCGCCGCCAGCAGCGCCAAAGTGAGTATCGCGACAATCAGCTGACCCCACCAACTCCGGCCGAAAATTGTCTGCAGACCCCAGATAATTAGCAGTACCGGCCAGAGCCGCCAGAGCGTATCCCAGACGCCCCAGGGCAAGAGCCCGAAGTTATTAAAGAGGAAAATCATGCCTAGGGCAATGAGAATAAACGCCCAGACAAAACTGTGATGATGGCGGTGGTGATAGTAATGGTAGTCGTGAACCTCGGTCGTGGTCGGCTCTTCTTGTGTGTCAGTCGTTATGCCTCCTCCCAATAATTGTTAGCCCGACGACAATCAGCAGAATCGGCCAGAGCCGCCAGAAATTAAAGCCAACGATAATATTAAAGGCTTGGAGTAACCATAGAACCCCCAGAGCCATTAGAGCAATCCCGAGCCAAACGCGGGTTTCAGAGTGGCTGTGAGTTCGGTCGCCCCAAGTTTTGGCGTGACGCTTAACTTCTTCGGCCATCGCCTCGGCGTTGTTCTTAATTTTTTCCCGCTCGTCGGCGCCTTTGGTTGATTGGGTCGGGATGACAAACATAAGTATCAGATACAGCACCACCCCGACGCCACCTAAGGCCAGCAAAATAAAGATGATCCGGACAATTGTCGAATCGACTTCGAAAAAATCGCCCAAGCCGCCGCAAACTCCGGCTATAACTCGGTCGGTCTCGGAGCGATAGAGTTTCTTGGGCGTTTCTTTAGCCATTGACAACCTTAGAATAGCCAAAATTTCTTTCTCAATCAATCGCCCCATTTTCACCGGCTAATCTCTTGACTTTCTGGTCTGAATATGGTAAAGTTAACCCAGACTTTGCTGCGTGGAGGTGGCAAATGCAGCCAGTAGTTAGTATCATTGACGCCGTCGACCAAGTCAAGTCGATCATTCTGGCACAAACCAGCCTGAACGAAGACGCGGCTCGAGGTAAGGCAACCCGAGCCGTCGCCTACGAACGAGCCCTGCGCCGCCATAAGGACACGCTCCCGGGTCAGCATTATGACTGGGAATACGTGACCCGCTTGATCGGAGCCAAAGAGCTCACCAGGATCTGCGGCTTCTAACGACAACCAAAGGCCGGACGGAACGAAAGTTCCGCCCGGCCTTTCCCTTATCCTCTTAATTAGCTTTAGGCTAATATAAAAGTATGGCTAAGATTAGCTTGGATCGTTGGTGGGCAGAAAGTAAGCCGGAGCTGTTTGCCTCCTTGAAAAGCTCGGCCGAGGGTTTAAAGACCGAGGAGGCTAACGGCCGGCTCAAGACTTTGGGGCTGAACACTTTGGTTGAGGCCAAACAAACTATTGTCGCCACCCTGATTTCGATTTTTGCCAACCCGCTTTTCTTGGTGCTGATTATCGCCAGCGTCGTTTCTCAACTGGTCGGCCAAACCACCGACGCGATTATCATCGTTTTGATGATAACGCTCTCGGCCACCATCGATTTTTATCAGCAGTACCACGCCCAGCGAGTGGTCGAAAAACTCCGCCACCGAATTTCCTTGAAAACCACCGTCAGGCGCGACGGCCACTTGATGGAAATTGCGGTTAGCGAACTAACCTTGGGCGATGTTTTTATGCTGGAATCTGGTGAGATTGTCCCGGCTGACGCTCGGGTTATCGAAAGTCACGACCTGCAAGTCGACCAATCAACCCTAACCGGCGAGGCCTTTCCCCAGCGCAAAAACGACACAGTCATCGATGAGACCAAAGACTTGAACGAGCGAACCAACTGCGTCTATATGGGCACCAGCATTATCTCTGGCGAAGGGGCGGCCATCGTCACCGCCACCGCCGCCGACAGCGAGTTCGGCCGAATCGCCAAGGAGTTGGTCGGCCGCAAACCCAAGACCGAGTTTGAGGTTGGGATCGGCAAGTTTAGTTTGATGCTGACAAAAATCATCACCGCCTTAGTGGTTTTTGCTTTTCTAGCCATTTCGATACTCCATCACCAGATTTTCGAGTCGTTCTTGTTCGCCCTGGCTCTGGCGGTCGGCCTGACGCCAGAGCTGCTGCCGATGATTGTCACTATCAATTTAGCCTCTGGCGCTAGACGCTTGGCCAAGAAAAAAGTCATTGTCAAAGACTTGCGCTCCATCGAGAACTTCGGCTCGATGGGCGTGCTGTGCACCGACAAAACCGGCACTCTGACCACGGGGAAAATTTCGGTGGAAGGGCATTTCGACGTTCGTGGTCAGCCCAACGAAGAGGTTTTTCA
>DATKGP010000006.1:0-4471 GCA_035510775.1 Saccharimonadales bacterium (SeqCode) | reverse complement strand
GTATTTATTCTAAAGGCGACTTCGTCGCCCAAGACTCGTAAGGGGGAGGAGGCCTACTCGTGTAAGCGCCCTCCTCCCCCTTACAACCCCCACCGCCTGCACGTCCGAACAAACAGCCCAAGGTGTGAAACCTTCGCCCTTGCCGGAATCAGTCGCGGTGGCGAGCTTGATTTCGATTATTGCTAACAGTGGCGGCGCAGATTTTCAATCAGACAATTTTACTGCCTAAACCATTGACAGTCTGATGAGAAGATGGTAATATATCACGTGAAGTCAGCACCAAATGCTGCCGCCCCTACAAAGCGAAAAATGGCGCTAAGTGGGACTGGCGAGTCCACATCGGACGGGGGCTTCGGCACCTTTACGCTTCTGTTGGCGCAAAGCATCAGCAGATCGGCTAGATGAGAGCGTACCTCGTCTTGGCTCAGATCCAGAAACGCATGGACTATGTCCAGAATGGACGTTTGCACTCTCGACACGTGAGACACGAGTATGACTGTATGCAGTCTAGGACGGGGTGATGTAAGCTATCACACGCCAAAGCAGGATTCCTGCGCAAGGTATCCTGTGAAACCAAGCTAGGCGGGAGAAACCCCGCCGCAACCAGGCCGGTCGACACCCTCGACCGGTCCTTTTCTTTATCCTAAACCAAAAACCACGTTGATATGATATATCATATCAGCAGACCAGATATAGATTTTATTATTCGGAGCAAACAATCAGCTAGCCGAGTTGTTTTGTTAGTTCCTCACGAACAGCGCTGATGTTGGCACGGCCGTGGGTTTTGGCCATCACTTGGCCGACCAAAAAGTTGAAGAGCGGTTCTTTGCCGGCTTTGTAATCGGCCACCGCTTTGGCTTGCTCTTTAATGACCTCGGCCACTTCGCTGCTTAGGTCGGTTGTGTGTTCAAATTTTTTCGAGACTTCTTCAATTTTTTGTTTTTCAGTGATAGTTTTATGAATCAGCTCTGCGGAGGTTTCTTTTGACCAGCCATTAGCGCCCCGCAAGGCAAGGAATACAATCTGATCATGTTCGTTGAGTAGGAGAAATTCTGGAATGGCAACTAAAGTTTTCCCCGCTTCAATAGCCTTTTCCTTGCTACTTTCGGCAATTTTCACCACAGTCTCGAAACCGTTTTTGTCGACAATCGGATGAATCAGCTCTTTGGGCAGGCCAATTTCAACCAGTTTGGCTCGTTTTTCTTCTGGCAACTGTATCTCTCCTCCTATCTCTTCGGCAATCTCTACGGTCGGCAAGTCTGGCTCGGGAAAATAGCGATAATCGGCACTAGTTTCTTTGGTGCGCATCGCAACTGTCTTGCCCTTCGGGTCATCCCAGTTACGAGTCTCTTGAATTATTTTTCCGCCGGCTTCCAGCGCCGCGATTTGGCGGTCGTACTCGTACTTAATCGCCTTCTCGACCGCTCGGAAGGAGTTGATATTTTTGACTTCAACCTTAACGCCAAGCTGGTCGGTGGTAGAAACCGAGATGTTGGCCTCGCAGCGCATCTTGCCTTTTTCCATATCGGCGGCGGAAATTTTCAAGGTCCGGACGATTCGCTGAAGCTCTTGGCAGAATCTTTTAGCCGCTTCAGGAGTATGAAAATCCGGCTCGGTAACAATTTCCACTAGCGGCACACCGGCTCGGTTGAAATTAACTAAACTCGACTTGCCATCAGCCGAGTGAATCAATTTGCCAGCATCTTCTTCTAGATGAATCCGGTTAATCAGGTGACTTTCGCCATCAATCATCACACTGGCTTTTTCCACCAGCGGTTTAGTCGACTGGGAAATCTGGTAGCCTTTGGGCAAATCGGGATAAAAATAGTTTTTGCGGGCCCAGAAAGTTTCTTCGGCCACAACACCCTTGAGCGCCCTCCCGAGCTTAACCGTCATCGCCACCGCTTCTTGATTCAAAAGCGGCAAGGCGCCCGGCAAACCGTAGCAAACCGGGCAGACGTGGGAATTCGGCTGACTTTCGAACGGGTCGTTCGGGCAGCCGCAAAATATTTTAGTTTTGGTCTCAAGTTCTACGTGAACCTCCATCCCAACTGTCAGGAGATAGCTAGGCATAACTCCTCCTGACAAATTTACAATTTACAATTTTCAATTTACAAGTATGGTGTCGCTTTGCGATTACTGATTTTAAATTTTTCATTACATTTTTGTTTTTACTCTTTAGTTTTTAGTTTAGTCATCGTAGCCCTCTTAGCGCACTAATAACACTTTTAGCATTCTCTAAGTTTGTTTGCTTTTCCCAGTCGGCTACAAAGCTGCCGGTCTCGTGAACAAGCTCATTACGCTTCAAATGCACCGACCAAGCTTTCTGATAAATACTCCGCGGCAGCAGTGTCTTGAGATTCTTAAGCCGCTCGCCCATTGTTTGACCCCGGATACCGGCCGATTTCAAGACAAAATCAATCAGGTTGTCCGATTGTAAAATTAAATCTTTGGCCGACAATTGGTCTTTGTTTTGGGTCAGCGCCTCCAAAGAACGCAACCGCCCTTCAACTTCCAGCCAATCAACAGAGCGAAACTTGGCCGAGGACGAGCCACCCATGCTGAAAAGTTTTTTCAGCCAGTTCATACCTGCCTAATCCTTTCCACAATCGACGGTAGATGTTGGTTGACATATTTGGCCAAAACCAGCAGAACGACAGTGACAATTAAAGTCACCGCGAATTTGGTCGCCAGTCGAATCGTCGGCCCGAGCCGCTCCTTGCGTCGTTCGACAATCGCCTGCTTTTCGGCTTCAACCACTTCCAGTTTGGCCAGCTTTTTTTCCTTGCTTCTTTTACCCATTCACACAATTCTCAATTATCATTTAGCAATTATCAATCGTTTTCTGTAATTACCTGAAAATTGGGACTTGAAAATTATTTGAAAATTGAAAATTGAAAATTGAAAATTCATCTTTGTGGTTTTTTAAGATGATAGTTCGTTTCTTTTTGATATTGCTTGGCCAGCGATAACAAGACGTTTTCGTGGAAAGCCGGGCCAACCACCTGCGCTCCAATTGGTAGACCAGATTTACTGAAGCCGCACGGTAGTGAAAGTCCCGGCAGACCGGCCAAATTGGTGGAAACGGTCAGTAAATCGGATTGGTACATCGCCAGCGGATCTTGGGTTTTGGCGCCCAGCTCAAACGGCAGGGTCGGGGTGGTGGCGGAAATAATCACATCAACCTTTTTGAACGCCTCTTCGTACTGACGTTTAATTAGTTGGCGAACTTTAACGGCTGTTTGGTAGTAGTCGTCGTAATGGCCGACCGACAACACAAAGGTTCCCAGCAGAATTCGCCGCTTAACTTCTGTGCCAAAACCAAGGCTGCGGGTTTTCAGGTATTTCTCCATCAAGCTTTTGGCCTCGGCGCTGGAACGGTAGCGGATTCCGTCGTAGCGAGCCAAATTGGCCATGGCCTCGGCCGGCATAATAATATAGTAGGCGCTTAATCCATATTTCAGGGACGGCAGACTGATACCGGTAACCGTGGCGCCTTTTTTCTCCAGCCAATCGATGAATTTCTTAACGGCGACGCTAATTTCCGGGTCGATTGATAGCTGCCAAAGCTCTTTCGGCAAGCCGACTCTTAGTTTTTTAGTATCGACTTCGGCTTTTTTATATTCAAAATTCGCTGAAGTTTGATCGTGCTCGTCACGGCCGGAGATAACCTCTAAAACTTTCTCAACATTTTCGGCCGATCGGGAGAATGGACCAATTTGATCAAGTGACGAGGCCAAGGCAATCAAGCCATAACGGGAAACGGCGCCGTAGGTCGGCTTTAAACCGGTGACGCCACAAAAAGCCGCCGGCTGGCGGATTGAACCGCCGGTGTCACTGCCAAGTGAAGCGTCGCATAAATCGTCGGCCACGGCCGCCGCCGAGCCGCCGCTTGAGCCGCCTGGTACCAATTTTTCGTTCCAGGGATTCAAGGTCGCTCCGTAAGCCGAGTTCTCTGTGCTGGAGCCCATAGCAAACTCGTCGAGGTTGGTTTTGCCAATAAAAATTGCTCCGGCGTCTTTGAGTTTTTTAATGACTGTGGCGTCGTATGGGGCGACAAACCCTTCAAGAATCTTGGAGCCGGCCGTCGCCTGCTCGCCTTTAATCAAAATGTTATCTTTAATCGCCAACTTCATTCCGGCCAGTGAGCCAGACTTCTTGGCCTGAATCGGGGTGTCAAAAACTTTCAAAAAAGCTTTGTGTTTGTCGTCCATCATTCGAAGACCGGTGGGACTTTCAGTTGGTTATTTTCCCAGTTGGGAGCCAGCTTTGTGAAATCTTCATCCGTCAGACGCCCGCTAGAGACCTCATCTTCACGCAAACTGGCCGCCGGCACGGCCTTGAGCTCAACTTCCGACAAACCTTCCGCGCCTTGCAGCTCCTCAACAAAATCGACAATTTTCGGCATATCGACAGAGAGCTTCTCGATTTCTTGATCGGTCAGCTGAATCCGAGCCAAGGCGGCCAAGCG
>DATKGP010000005.1:0-28302 GCA_035510775.1 Saccharimonadales bacterium (SeqCode) | reverse complement strand
AGGGAGGCAGGTAAATACTCCGTATCCTACAGCAAGTGGAGGGTGGGTTGTTGCCCGCGCAAATATCGCTGAGTTCCTCACTCAGAAATTAGCAGACATGGGTCTAAGCGAGAAAGAGCGTACCGACATGACGAGCTATTGGATTCCAAAACTCTTGAAGAAAGATATGCCGTATTATCGCATTTCATTCTTTCAGACTGCAACAATGAACGCTTTCATCCCGATGAAGGTCACACCAAATCCTGATACTGCGTTTCGTGTCTTCCTTGACTGGTCACCACTTGCTAGTGTTCCAAATGTTTTACCACAACCGCAAACATTGACGCATCTGGTTCGAAAAGGTTTTACGCTCGTTGAGTGGGGTGGATTAGAGCAGTAGGTGTCTTGTTTCCTATTCCCATACCCTAGTTAGGACATAAAGCATTGTACGAGGCTCCACGTTGCCCTCAGAGATACAGAAAGGGTTAGTCGTGTGGTAATTACCAGCAGTGGGTGCGGAGTGAAGTAGATTGGTTTGAAAGAGGGAGCAATCCCCGCCGTTTTATAATTTCTCTTCAAAACAGCGGGGATTTGTGCGCGGCGGGAGGGTGGGCAAGCACATAGACTTTGAGCCTCGCCATTCCTTTTGAAAATTGGTTTGGCGAGGCACCTTTCGTATTTGCATCTGAACGGCTCATTTCTTCCCATGTGAGCCGTTAGGCGGGAAGATTTGAGCCGTTCCCGCCCAAGCCCTGCCGCTCCATTCCATTTTCAATGCATTCCCCCGCCAAAACAAAAATGCATAGGAAGCGGCAGGCGAAGGGCGGCCCCGCGAGTCCGCGAGCGGGGCGAGCGCCGAGGCTCTGCGAGGTGCGAGATGTTAGTCCGGGTGTTGTTTGAAGTAAGTCCGAACTTTTTGGTACAATGACCACATTATCGAATTCGTTTCCGAATTCACCCCGCCCGCGCCTTCGGCGCGGGCGATGAGTGGGATTCCCGCCAAGAATTGCCAAGGCATTTTGAAATCCGAAGAAAGCACTCCCGCCGCAAGGCGGCGGTTCGCTGTGCAGTGGCGCAGATTGCGCACAAGCCGCAATAGCCGATACAATGAGATTAGAAATTGTCGGTGTAAGGTGCAGTGCCTTTTTCGCGCAATTCTATGACCAACTATTTTATCTACTGCCGTAAATCTAGCGAAGACGAAGAACGTCAGGTGTTGTCTATTGAGGCGCAACTTACCGAATTGCGCGATTTCGCCAAGCAGCAGAATTTATTTGTGGTACGCGAGTTTTATGAGTCCAAGACCGCCAAAGAGCCGGGTCGCGAGATTTTCAACGAAATGCTTGGCGAAATTGAAAAAGGCACTGCACAGGGAATTTTAGCGTGGAATCCAGACCGACTAGCGAGAAATAGTATTGACGGCGGCAAAGTAATTTATCTCGTGGACACGCTAAAGATTGTTGCGCTAAAATTCCCTACCTTCTGGTTCGAGGCGACACCGCAGGGCAAATTCATGTTGAGTGTCGCCTTCGGCCAAGCGAAGTATTACACCGACAATTTAAGAGAAAACATTTTGCGCGGTATTCGGCAAAAGATACGCCGTGGTGAATTATCGGCAAAAGCCCCTCTCGGATATTTCAACGAGCCGAGATTGCGAACGATTGAGCCGGACAAAAAGACGTTTGGCAAAGTAAAAGAAGCGTTAGGAGCTTTTGCTACCGGCGAATATACGCTCACGGCAATTCAACGCAAAATGTTTTCTCTTGGCTTGGTTGGCAAGACGGGCAAACCTTTGCACCTCGCCAGTATTGAACATATTTTAACTAATCCTTTCTACTACGGACATTTTCAATATCGTGGCGAGGTGCATCAGGGTTCGCATAAGCCAATGATTTCAAAAAAACTTTTTGACCAAATTCAAAACGCACTTGTTCAGAATGGAAAACCCCGCAAAAAGCGAGGACCAAAAAACTTTCAATTTCTCGGTTTTGCGACTTGCGGGGACTGCGGGTATGCGATAACTGCGGAGCGTAAAATAAAGAAGAGTGGTTTGAAATATCACTACTATCATTGCACCTTCAAGAGCAAAACCCGCAAGTGTTCGCAAAACCGCTTTTTGCGGGAAGAAGTTTTAACTGAACAAGTGAAAAATCTTTGTCAAAAAGTTTTTTTGCCCGATGAGTGGCGGGAAAAGTTTTTGGCAAAACTGGAAAATGAGAATAAAGAATCCCGCCACTCATCAGACCTTTTCGCTCAAAATCTCCGCGATAGTATTTCCGCCATTAGAATGCGGCTAGAACGGCTAACAGACGCGTATCTTGGCGAAGCGTTGGAACTTGCCGAGTATCAAGAGAAAAAGAATGTTTTAATGGCGGAAAAGAAAACGATTGAGGAGAAATTATCGGATTTTGAGCGGAAAGGTAATCATTGGCTCGAACTCATGCGAAACTGGATTATTGAGGCCAACCAAGCCGAAAATCTCTCTAAACAAGAAAATCCCTCACGGATGAGAGATTTTCTTGTTTCCATCGGCTCGAACCGCCGACTTTCGGCGGGAATTCTTTTGGCGGAATTCAAAACCCCCTGGAATTTCTTGGCGGAAACCAATGCCGAGGGGCGACGCCCCGAGGCAACTTCTTCGGCAAATCTGAAATGGTGGACCCGGTGGGAATCGAACCCACAACCTCTACTATGCAAAAGTAGCATTCTACCATTGAACTACGAGCCCATTTATCAATATGTGCGGCATGTGCGGCGCTCTTCCGGGGCGCGGCTGTCGAAAGTTCGACAGAGCCTCGCCCGTCGCAACGTTTCGAAGCCAAGCAGTTGGCTTCTCATTAGCGTTGCGACCCAGTTGAGCTACCAGCCCATTACGTCACGAACCAGTTAATTTTACCAGATTTTCGCCTAGCGAAACAGATATACAACCGCGGCGATGATTAGAACTACCCCGATGAGTTTCCACATTGAATACGTTCCGCCGGTACCTAGATACCTTTCGGCGTAATCGTTGTAGCCAAACAGCCGAGTTAGCTGGTAGTTATGAGTTAAGGCATAGGTGCCGGCTCCAACTCCTAGAATCGCCACGATAATCTTCAAAAGGATAGCCATTTACTTCAAAAGCAGCCAGAGCGAGCCGCCGATAATAATTAGCTGGGTCAACAAGCCGACATATTCAGGAAACTTTTCGGTTTGCTCCTCGGTAATATGGCTGAAGACATGAAATTTGTAATGCCACTGAAAGATTTTGAACTGGTGGAGATATTTATTCCAAAACGGCATATTGTCGAGTAGGTCCGGCATCATCGCCCCGACTGCCCCCCAAAATATCGGCGAGATTTCAAAACTCGTCAGACTTCCCCGAAAATACAAAGCCATGCCCAGTATCAAAATTGCCAGAACGGCGTCAACCAGTCCTTGGTACCAGATGTGAACTGGCCATTTTTCACCGCTATTAATCTTAAAATTGCTGCGACGACCGTAGAGGCGCTCCCAGTGCGGCAAGGCGTCCAAAACATAGTGCGAAGCCCAACCGACACCGAAAGCAACCGCCGCCTGGCCAGGAACATTGCCGACCTCCGACCCCAGGGCTGCGCCCAACAAGACATGGGGAATAATCAACATATTTTAATCGTACTAGAGAAACAGATCCGGGGCAAAGTTCAGTCAAAGCCGACTAATTCCGGCTCCACCTCCAAAGAAATACGAAACTTGTTTTTGACTGCCGTTTTAATTGCCTCAATGACCGCGACGATATCCTCGCCAGTCGCCCCGCCCAAATTAACAATGTAGTTGGTGTGCTTGTCGGACAGAGCCGCCCCGCCAATTTTTAAACGCTTGACATCAGCCTCGGCGATGATCGCCGCCGCCGGCACCACGGGAAAAGGATCGGTTTTTACCACGCTCTGGAAATGCGCCAAAACATCTTTGGTGATTTTTTCCACCGGGACGTTCTTGAAAATCGAGCCGGCACTCGGATGCTCCATCGGGTGTTTTTCCTGCCGATAGCCGATATGGCTGTCGGCAATTTTACGGAGTTCACCGCCATCGCCGTGGGTTAGCGTCATTGTCGCCGAAAGTATCAGCTCATTCTTGGTTTGCTTAAAAATGCTGCCACGGTAAACAAACTGGCACTGCGAATTCTCGCGAGTAATTTTTTTGCCTCGATGAAGGTCGAGACTAGTGACAGTCGAAACAATATCCTTCATCTCTGCGCCAAAACAACCAGCGTTGCCGCGGATCGCTCCGCCAAAACTGCCCGGCAGACCGCCAGCCCATTCCAAACCAGCTAGATTGGCCGCAATGGTTTGGTCGACTAATTCCTTCATCGTCACCGAGGCACCAGCCCGAACTTTTTCTTCTTCAATTACCAGTTCGGTGAAGCTTGGCTTTATTACTAAACCAGGAAAACCTTTTGTTGAGACAATTAAATTACTGCCCCCGGCCAAAATAAAAATCGGCAGCTGGTGGGTGCGAGCAAAATCCATCGCTGCCAGAGCCTCTGCCTCCGAACTAACCTCTGCAAAATACCGAGCCATTCCGCCGGCTTGAAAAGTCGTCAACTCGGCCAAGCTGATATTTTCTTTGATATCAGGCATCCTACTGCCCGAAGGTTATATAGGCGCCGCCGGGGTTAGTGCTGCCGATTTGCACACCGGTCAGGCTGGAAGTTGAGATTGGGCCAGTGGCATAAGTAAGCGGATCTGGAGTATGGTCGGCCTCGTTGACGCAAGTTCCTGGCGGCGAGCCGAAAGTGTTGGTTGAATAGTTGTTGGTGGTACCGTCAAGTTTCCAGCCACAGACAAGACCGCTTTCGCTTGGCGAGCCGTCGGTACCGAGTCCGCCGCTGTAGAGCGTGGCAATATCAGAAGTGCTTAGGGCGCGATTATAAACCCTGGGGTCGTCAATCGAGCCCTTAAATCTGTTACTAAACCCGGCATTCATCACTGAACCTATAAAATAGTCGGTCGAGCCAACGTCTTCAACCCAAACTTGCGTTGTTATCTTTGTAGTTTGTTTAACGCCGTTAATATACAAGGACATTTCTGGGGTGTTGTGATCGTACCGCAGTATTACATTACTCCAGGCGCCTGCCGCTACCATACCAGTAATGTGCTGCCAGGCGGTGCCGTCGCCGGCGCCAACATCAACAGTCGTCGGGTTTTTCATTAAGATACTGGGCGAGCGAAAGCTAACACCGACTCCTGGTGTGTAACCAATAATGCCGCAGTCGTTCGGCCCAACTTGGGTACAGCCGCCAGAGCTGGCGGGGTTTATCCAAACCGACAGCGTAAAGCTGCGGGTAGGAAAGGCGGTGGTGTTGGCAAAATTAAACACCGGTGGCTGGTTGGCAGAGAGGTCGGTAAAGTAATGAGCGTAGGCGGTTGTCGGGTTACCGGGAAGCTGCAGAGCCTGACCGGTGCTGAAGGCTGGAATGTTTACCAGACCACCAAAGTCTGGGTAAAAACCGTTGCCCAAAGTAACGTAGCTACTTGGTGTTTGCTCGAGTGGCCAGGCGATAGCGTACGACGAGCCGTTGTTTTTGGAGGTGTATTTGGCTCCTCCGGCGGCAGAAATCGTTAAAATGCTAGTGGTTTTTAGATAGGCCGGAAAAATCAGATTAATAAAACCGCTGTTATTTAAATAAACACCGGACGACAAGGCTAAATCGCTGACTCCAAGCTCGGAGGCAATCGGGTAATGGTTCCGATCTATCTGATATTGAGCCATGACCGAGGCGATGTTTCTGGCGGCACTAATTACTTGGGTGTCGCGAGCTTTTTTTTGGACTCCAATGACCGAGACGATAATCATCGTTGCCAAAATCCCGATAATTGTTACTACCATCAGCAACTCAATCAGAGTAAAACCGCGACTGCGCCGGCGGAAAATTTTTCCCTCCATCGGATTCAGTATAGCAAGGTTTCTGGCCGATAATTAACTGCCGGATAGTCTAGGCTCGAATCACAAAGTAAACGAAGAGCAGCCGGTAAAAAATCGCCACGGCCAGTGAGCCCATGACCATTCTAAAGCGTAGCTTGCTGATTCCCCCAGCGTAAGCCATTAGTTCGGTGTTGACGACTGGCACCATGGCAATGATGAAAAATTGCAACCAACTAATGTTATTGGATAGTCGGTCAACGTAATCATAATTTTTCTGCGACAGCCAGCGCCTCAAGAGTGGCCGGCCGTAGTTGCGAGACAGGAAAAAAGAAATCGAGCCACCAGCCAAACCACCCAATAACCGCACGGTGATGACCGAAGCAGGATCGAGCAACTTTAATAAAACAATATCGACTGGCAGGGTGGGGATAGGAATTATAACCGAGGCAATCATTATATAAATAAAATAGAGAACCAATGAGATAGAAACATGGTTGACCAAAGCGTGAATCGCCGGATTGCCGGAGTTAAAGAAATGAGTAACCAACCAAGAAACAATGATAATTAGAAAGGCAAAAGCCACAATAAACAGCCCCAGCTCCATTAGGGTCCTTTTGGGCAAGCGATATGAATGATTCTTAACTACCTCGTCAATCATCTGACTAATATTAACTGGTTTTTGGTTTTAAGACTACCAGGTTCATTGAGAGGTAACATCAGTGCGCGTACCTGGACTCGAACCAGGGACCTCGTCATTATCAGTGACGCGCTCTAACCAGCTGAGCTATACGCGCAAATCTTTTGTGCGTTGGTGTTCGCCATACGCGCGAGTGAATCTTTGATTCACGAGTGCGTAGGAGTTAAGGTTATCCTTAACGACATACGCGTGAATCGCAGAATCAAAACCCGCTTCTAAAATTTTACCTGATTTACGGACTTTCTTCTACCCCCGAACACGCGAACAGCCGCCCCGAAAGGGGCGGCTGTTCTTTTTCAAACACTGGGCGGTTGTAAGAATTAACTGTACATATCGCGACACAGTGTGTCGCGACTCAACACTTACTTTATCTACGAGAGACAAAGTATTTCCTCTAGAAAGGAGGTGATCCATCCGCAGATTCCCCTACGGATACCTTGTTCATGTTTTTCCATGCGTTTCCGCACGGCACGGACTATATCTTCAGCCGATGTTTCAAGATGAGTTGTTTTCTTGGATGCCAAGACCCGATTATTTCTATGAAATCGCGATGCGATTTCCGAGCGATAAATAATCGCCAATAATTCGGATCAACTCTTTGACTTGGGTTGTGGATTTTGCCGCAGTGTATTCCCAATCTCTCAAGAACAGTTGAAATATTTTCAAGTTCCTGACGATTTTTCTGGCAGAGCTGGATATACATCCAGTCGTCTGCTCTTCGTGGAATACCACCTTCGGCGTCAAAATATCCCCTGATGTAGGCACGCTGTTCTTGAACTGACATTTCCAGCAAGGAAATCGGTCTAGCCAAGAAATCAGCTGTTGTTTCAATCACAGACACGGAGCGAGATTTTCCTTCTCGGTAGATCCAAGAACGATAGCCCATTTGTACAAGCATATCTTGTATGCGTTGCAACCATTTATCATTTGCCTGTGATATTCTCCAAGTGCGGTGTACGTAATGGTATGTACCATCATGTACTGCGCCCCAGAGATATGCCTTCAGGATATTTGAATCCTTTTCCCAACATCGGCGTCGGCGTGTAGTCTCTACGGGGTTCGTATCAGAACGAACTTCCCTCGGTATTGCCTTCATTCCTTAATCATAGCTGATTAAGAGGAGGGGTTCACCGATACAGCCGAATTTTTCTCGTCAATTACTCGACGAGGTCGCAATTTCCTTACGACTTAGCTTTCCTTACCGATCCCACCTTGGTACCGGGTTATCCCAATACTTCTGGTGTTACCGATTCGGCCAACTTGACGGGCGGTGTGTGCAAGGCTCGAGAACGTATTCACCGTGGCATGCTGATCCACGGTTACTAGTGATTCCGGCTTCATGGAGGCGAGTTGCAGCCTCCAATCCGAACTGAGCCGCATTTTGATGGGATTAGCTCCGCCTTACGGCTTGGCAACCCTTTGTCTGCGGCATTGTAGCACGTGTGTTGCCCAGGGCATAAAGACCACGCGGATCTGACATCATCCCCACCTTCCTCCCTGTTACCAGGGCTGTCTCCTATGAGTAATACAACATAGGACGAGGGTTTCGTTCGTTCAAGGACTTAACCTCACAGCTCACGCCACGAACTGACGACGACCGTGCAATACCTGTCTTAAGGCTCCCTTGCGGGCACTCCCCGGTTTCTCGGGGATTCCTTAGATGTCAAACCCTGGATAAGGTTTTTCGGTTATTGTCGAATTAAACCACATGCTCCACCACTTGTGCGAGCCCCCGCCAATTTCTTTGAGTTTTAGCCTTGCGGCCGTACTTCCCAGGCGGTCAACTTGACGCGTTAGCTTCGCAACAGAAAGGGTCGACTCTCCCTATTGCTAGTTGACATCGTTTACGGCGTGGACTACCGGGGTATCTAATCCCGTTTGCTCCCCACGCTTTCGCGTACTCAGTGTCAGTTATTGCCCAGCAAGCTGCCTTCGCCATTGGTATTCCTCTTGGTATCAACGGATTTCACCCCTACTCCAAGAATTCTGCTTGCCCCTGCATAACTCAATTCCTACAGTATCGCTCGCGGTCTCATTGTTAAGCAATGAGATTTAACGACCGACTTGTAGGAACACCTACACGCTCTTTACGCCCAATAATTCCGGATAACGCTTGGACCCTACGTATTACCGCGGCTGCTGGCACGTAGTTAGCAGGTCCTTATTCAAAGGGTACTATCATAATTATCCCCTATAAAAGAAGTTTACAACCCGAAGGCCTTCTTCCTTCACGCGGCGTCGCGCGGTCAGGCTTGCGCCCATTGCCGACGATTCCCTACTGCTGCCTCCCGTAGGAGTGTGGACCGTGTCTCAGTTCCACTGTGACTGATCATCCTCTCAGACCAGTTACCCGTCATAGCCTTGGTGAGCCGTTACCTCACCAACAAGCTGATAGGACGTAGGCACCTTCCGAAGCGTAAACTTTACTCGTACCTCGCTAACACGAGTTACTCAAAACCAAAATGCAAAAAGTAAAATGTAAAATTATGGTGTTCCTTCAGAACAGCTATTTATAGTATCGTCACAGACGATTCCACAATTTTTGTTTTTAGTTTTTTGTTTTTAGTTTTGGGAGTAGCTCACACTAGTGAGATACGACCATTCGACTTGCATGTATTAGGCACGCCGCCAGCGTTAATCCTGAGCCAGAATCGAACTCTCAAGTTAAACTGGCCGTCTCGTTATTAACGAGACAGTTGTTTTGTCACCAACTCGTTTCACCGAGCTGGGCACGATTTTTGTTGTCCAATTATCGCGGAAATTGGATTCTTACAACCGCTCAATGTTCGCGGTTGATTGCCTGTTCTATAGTTGGGGACCAGAACAGACGCCTTCAAGTTAAAGGCCAAAATACTAAGTAATGATACCCTACATATATATACCGGGTCAATAGAGCAAGCTAGATAAAGTAGAAAGGCAAAAGTTAGAAGTAAAAAGTTTAAGTGAGAAGTCTTAAGTTTTTTGCTTCAGCTTCATAATGCCAGAGGCAATCATCCGCGATATCTCTTTCAGTTCTTGTTGTAGCCTCTCTACAGACTTCGCATCCGCCAGCTGGACATCCGACAACAGTGCAAGCCAATATTCTGTTTCGTTGGCACTTTTTAAGGATACTTGATAGAACCTCTTGTATTCCAAACGCGAGCTTGAAGCTTTTGCTTCAATAAGATTCGCTCCGATTGAAGTCGCCGACCGAATGATTTGATCGGTAATCACCCACGCGGCACGTTTGTTTGGTAGCTCTTCTGTAAGCTTTATTACACTAAGACTAAAACGATAACACCTACCCCTTAAATCAGTCTTGTACTCCTGCATTATCAACTTTCTACTTAATACTTAAACTTTTTACTTTTACCTTCTGACTTTTAACTTATTTTTAGAACGTTCCAGTTACTACATAGTAGATGGTAGCCGAGTAGTTGGTGGCTGGTTGGAGGGCGTCGACAGCGACTTTGTGGGTGATAGTAAATACTTCGTTTGAGACCGGGCCGGTAACGCCGTTAATGGCGTCGGTGTGATCGGCTACAATATCGCCCGAAGCGGTTTGAGAATACGGAGCAAAAAGCGTGCCCGAGCCAAATTTGTTACTGCCGCTGATAGTTGGGTCGTTCGAGGTGTAGCCGAAGCCGCAAGTAGTTCCTGAACAAGTGCCGCTCCCCCAAGCCGCCGGTGAACTGTACGAGCCGGCGCTAAACATCGGGATGTTGGTTGAACCGTTGCGCAGCAGGCCATCGGTGTACTGGCCAATCACGTAGCCACCGTAGGCGTTGGTGCTGGTGGTTAAGGTCGTAGTTTTGGTGTCTTGACGGTTGTTGGCGTTGTTCAAGTTGCTGAACGTGACAGTATTGCTGCCCAGGCTAAAACTTAGCTGCGGCAGAACAAACTGACCATCGGAAGACACCACCCCGCCAAGATTGCCGGCATTATCCGTGGCCCGGACATTATAATAGTAGGTAACGCCGGTATGAAGGTTCAGGCCGCTGGCTGTGACGCTGGTGGTCGTGCTGTTATTGGTCCAGCCGACCATGTCGGTGCCGCCGGCAGTGGTGCCGACAGAATACTCATAATAATTCAGACCCGAAACGTTGCTATTGAAGTTGGCCCAGTTGGCCGAGACCGCCACCAGCGAGCCGTCGTTGTAGGCAGAATCTACCCCGACTGCCGTGCCGTCGTAAACGGTGCCGCCGGTTGGAGCGGTGGTGTCGATGCCGTAGTCGGCGTCGCTGGGGTCGGTGTTACCGCCGTAGCTCACCCAACTTGAATACAATGCAGCCGTATCTTTAAGCCTGGCCTGCCAGTGGTACTGGCTGGCATCGGTCTGGCCGGTAATCGTCACCGTTACCGCCACTGGCGAACCGGAGTAGGCCACACCCGAGCCGCACAAATCTTCAGCGTTAGCAAAGCCAACGCCGATTAATTTCTTCTCGACACATAGATATAGGGTATCGGGGTTGTCGGGATCGGTTGCCGAAGCGGTAAATTGCACTTGGGTTTCGTTGGTCCAGCCGCCAGTGGCAATTGTCGCCCCGCCGGTGACTTTTTTCTGCAAGAGCGAGGTCGGGCTGTTAGGCGGTGAGTCGAAAAGCCAGTTTTGGTTGCTACCACAATCGACGTTGGTACCGTTGCTAGACTGGATCTGATTACCGGTACGGGCGTCGGAAAATTGAACGTCTACATAAGAAACTGTCTGGGTCCCGCTGACCGCCAGCAGCCATGCAGAGGTCGTTGACGGTCGAAACTGAATCCTAGTGCCGGCCGCCTGGCCATTCCAGTTGATGTTGGCAAAAGTATAGGTGCCACCTGACAAATATTGGACTTTTACCGAAGGAGTAATAATCGTGTAGCTGTGAGTGGCCGTAGCACTGGCAGAAAAAATAATTCCGGGCGTAAAGCTAGTGCCGCAACCAGGATCGGACGTGCCGGAAGCGTTAGTGATGGTCAGGTCATAAAAAGCTGAACCGCCGGTCATCGTGCCATTCAATGTTTGTTGCGAGGAGCCGTTCAAGGTCACTAAATCAGATCGGGCGGTAAATGTCCCACCGTTTGTCCAGTTGCCGCCGACAGTCATGGCATAGTTGGAGGTACTAACGTCAAACGTCCCGTTGGTAATATTCAAATCTTTGGTAGTCACCTGCCTGTTTTGGGCCGTCCAGCTACCTCCGGAGCCGTTGAACGTTAAGTTATAGAAATATGGATCGGAGCGGAGCATCTTGCCGCTGGCGGTACTTTTCATTGCCAGCGTACCGGCTCGACCGTTGAAGTTGGCGACATTGAGATAATTGCCGGTTACATTAACATCATAGTTACTACTGGAAACGTCGAGCATGCCGGTTCGGACATTAAGATCTCCTGTCACATTTAGCCCGTCTTGCAGAGTGTAAGTTCCTTCCGTCGAAGAGACGCCGCTGCCAGGGCTACGGCCGGCTGCTAAATCGGCGACCTCGCTTGCCGAAAGAACTCTGTTGTACATCCGAACGTCATCTATTGACCCAGTAAAGAAAGCGGAAGCGGTAGAGCGCAGTACGGCTCCTATTGACGTACGGTTTAGGGTCGTCGACGACCTGGTGTAGTTAAAGTTGGTAGCATCCAGACCGCCATCGATATAAAGTTTGGCAGTGCCACTGCTATCGGTCCACACCAGATGGTGCCAGGTTCCATCAAAGACGATACCGGTAGAAAGCGTGTGGTTTAGCCTTATAACGCTATTATCATCTCTAATTAAAATATCCGCGTGGCCACCACTGGAATTGGTACCGATATTAAATAGTGGGTTAACGCTGGTCGATGACCCCTCTGAAAAGATACGGTCGTCGGTCTGCCCAGAGGCTCCTTTAACCCACATTCCAATCGAGTAATTGACCTGGCTGAAAATAGGTAGGTTGGCGTTTTCGGCAACGTTAATATAGTTGTCAATGCCATTGAAATTAAGGCCGTACGGATCAGAGCCACTACCGCCGTAGTAATCGTTACTTTTAACCGAGTTCGTCCAGGTTGGGGTGGTTCCGGCGATGGTACCGGTATTGCCGCTAGCAGAAACGTCATTGGCCGTCGTGCCCGTGCCCTCATCAAGTTTTAGATAGCCAGCCAAGCCGTTGTCTTGCTCGAGGTTATTAAAGCTTGAACCGTTAGTGCGAATATTTTTCGTTGAAGTTGAGGAGTTAATTAGCTTAACTACTCCAGCACGGGCATTGAAAACGCCGCTGGTATTACTCCAACTGCCGCCAACTGTCAGATTATAATTGCTGGCGGTCATATCAAGCGTCCCGGCGGTAATGGTTATGTCGTTACTAATAATAATATCGCCAGACGGCGTGACCACACCGGTCGGATTGCCATTAACAGTCAAATTGTAGAACGAACTACTGCCATTGTTGACGGTGGCTGTCACCCCGGCGGCTGGAACTAATGTAACCGTTGATGTATTATAGTTAAATCTATTCCCAGTGACACTCCAGTTTCGAGCCACCTGAACAGTTGAACTACCGGCATTATAATTAACACCGACAACATTATCTAAGATAAAGTCACGGCCAATAGTCATATTGTTGTTTTGAGCATTGAAAGTTCCTTGAGTCACATGGAAATCCTGGTCGACATAACCAACACCGGACATCTGAACTGTACTTGTGCTAGCCGCTCCGGAAATGGTGAAGTTCCAGAGATGTTGGCCGTTGGTAGTGTAAGTTGTGGTCGTTGAAGCAGCCGGGGTCATCATCAGCGTCGAGGAAGTGCCTGGGCTGGTGGTTATCGTGCCAGTGCCATTAGCGAGGGTAACATTACCCGTAACATTAATAGCGCAGTTAGTTCCCATATTTAAAGTATGAGAACCATCGTTACTTGCTACCTGGAGACTGCCAGTCAAAGTAACGGTGCTGCCTCCAAAATTAGCCACGAAAGAATTGGTGTACGAAACGGCACCAAACGTAAAACTACTGGCATTCAGCGAAAAATCTTGAGTATTAAAGACACTGCCCGTTGCTGTCCCACCAGCCTCCAGTAAAAAAGTGGCTGTGGTTGTAAGACCCCCACCCAAATTAAAGGTGATACTGTTATGATTGTTAGTAAGCATATATAGAGTCCAGTTACCATAATTACCGCCCGCCACGGTTACAGTCACGCCATTAGTGTGGCCATCAAGTTCGATCCTGCCTGCGCCGCTTAAAGTCGTGGGTGCAGTAAATACTATTGGCGCGATATTAACATCGCAATATATATGTGTATAGGCACTGCCACTATTGGTAAATGTTCCACCATTAAAAGTCAGGGTGCCATATTCGTTTACATAATTGGCTAGGGTTGTGGTATAGCCAGTGTAACCAACGGAAAGATTATTAAAGTTTGCCGAGCTTCCGGTGTTAATTATCCCATTACCGTTCAGTATCACCGTTGAAGTTCCTCTGGAGAATTTATTGCCAAGATCATTCCAGTCGCCACCAACGGTAATGTTTGGGGTACCGGAAGAGGTGTAAGAAACGCCGGTAGTATTGTCGAGAGTGAAGGTGCCGCCACCAACGTTGGTGCCAACTGTTAGGTTGTGGCCGTTATCGGCAACGGCGCCGTGAACAACTTCGAAGGTTCCACCGGCTAGCAAAGCGACATCGTTGCTGAAGCCCCAACCGCCGCCAGTACCGTTAAAAGTGAGGTTATAAAACGACGAGCTTCCGGTCATGGTGCCGGCTAGGGTTTTACCAGTGGCGGTAGCTCCGAAAGTTACAGTGCCGGCCTCGGCCGCGAAAGTACCGGAGTTGGAGTAGCTGTTATTAATATTCAAGGCGTAGTTACCGGCCGTCACATCCAAGGTTCCGGCGGTGATGGTTAGATCATTACTGGTCGTGGTCGTACCGGCCAAAACGTAGGTTTCTGTGGCAGCGACATTATTAATTATTAGCCTGTAGTAGGTCGTGGCGGCAACGGTGGTATTGCCAGAAGCGTAATCACCAGTGTAAGTAAAAGTTGAGGTACCGGCAGCGAAGGCTCCATAAGTAGCAGTGATAACAAACGGCGCACCGGTGGTGCCACTTAAAGTCCAGACACGGCCGCCGGCATTCAAAGTTGTCACTGCCGTATCAGTGCCTTTGCCGATGGTTAAAACGTTCGATATGCTCATAGCACCGGAGCTCCCGGCACTGGCAGTGATAGTGTAACCAGTTGAAGCGTTAGAGTTAGAGAAGGTCAAGTTATAGAAGGTCCAAGTCTGGGAGCCAGTCGTATCCCCGAAAGATTCAGCCGCCCCAACTCGTTGTTCGAAAGTCCCGCCAGTTAGATTAATCGCTCCTGATGTGCCGATCGCATTGCCGTTGACAGTCACGTTTTGGGTACCGATCAGTACGCCATTAGTCATCGTTAAGTCGCCGGCAACGGCTACCGCCGAATCGGGCTGGACATTTCCCGAGGCGCTGCCGTTAATTACAAAGTTATAGATGCTCTGGCCGTTGGGCGAAAAAGTTGTGGTGCTGGAGGCCGGCGGTTGCATCGTTAGAGTCGAGGTGTTGGCGGTGACGGCAATAGTTCCGGTGCCGTTCACAAACCGAACATTGCCAGTGGCCTTAAGATTGGAAGTGTTCATCGTTAGGGTGTGACTGCCGCAGTTCAAGTCCGGATAAAACGTATCGCTCGAGCCGTTGCTTAGAGTTAAGGTACTGGAGCCCAGCGTCGCAGTGATGGGATTACAGTAGGTGTTGGTTGCCCAGCCGAACCGGAAACTTCGTGCCGTTAAAGCGTAGTTTTGGGTGTTGAAGGCCGTGCCGGTGACACCGGAACGGGCGGAAAGATAAAAGTCGCCGGTGGTCGTCAGCGCCCCACCAAGTTGGTAGGTAGTGTTATTACCTGATTGAGTATCGGTGGCCACCGACCAAGACCCGTAGTTGCCGCCGGCCATAGTAATTGTCGAGGTTGAGGTCGGGCGATAATGAATTACCCAACTTGTACCGGTGATAGAAGTGGCTGAACCAAAGACAACTGGCGTAATCGTGCCACTCTCAATAATTTCGGTACTACCAGTGTTCGAGGCAGAGTCGACTGTACCGCCGTTGAAGGTCAGGGTGCCGTAAATATCGAAACGAGTCGTGTTGATGGTAGTTATCTTTGTTGAATAGCCGAGCGTCAGATTGCAAAACTGGGTCAGGCCGCCGGTGATTTGCCCCGTACCAGTTAGATAGACCGAAGTACAGGCGTTGATGGTCATTGAGGCACTTGAGCCTTTATTCCAGTCGTGAGCAACAGTGATGGAGGCATTGCCACCGGTGACGGTCG
The DNA here is from genome assembly GCA_035510775.1 of Saccharimonadales bacterium (SeqCode). Classification (GTDB taxonomy): domain Bacteria; phylum Patescibacteriota; class UBA1384; order 2-12-FULL-50-11; family 2-12-FULL-50-11; genus DATKGP01. The sequence continues at coordinate 12,494 of DATKGP010000005.1, read as the reverse complement.
CGGCCGCCGTGTTGGCCTCGATAAAGTCGTGGGTGATGATGAACGTCTGACTATTTAAAACGACCGTGCCACTATTGACCGAAAAATTATAGCTGGCCGTAGCGTTGTTATTGAAGGTCCAGTCGGCGCCGGCACCACCATCGTCAAAGGTTAAGTTATAAAAAGCTGAAGTGGTCGTCATAGTGCCGGCTAAAGTATGGCCGGTGGTAGTGGCGCTCATGGTAACCGTTCCAGAGTTGTGAGTGAAGGTGCCAGAGTTCGAGTAGTTGCCGCCAATTGAAAGTGTGGTTGAAGGAGCAGTGACAGTACCGGCGGTAATCGTCAAGTCGCTGCTGGTAGTGGCAGAGTTAGCACCGAAGCTCCAAGCTCCACCAGAACCGTTGAAGACCAGAATATTAAAATTGGACGGGCTTGTCATAGTACCGCTCAAAGTCTTGCCGGTGGTGGTTGAGGTAAAAGTCGTGGTGTTGGCACCGGCAGTAAAAGTGCCACCGTTGGTGTAGTTGCCGCTGATGTTGAGAGCGCTGCCGGCCATATTCAAAGTTGCCCCGGATTTTATTTCAACATCACCGGAATAAGTATTAGATCCGCCGGTATTCATCGTTATAGCGCCACCTGGTGCATAGGTATTAGCCTGCACCAGCAGCTTCCAGCTATTGTCTATAGCGACGTTACTACCAGTCATTGTCGCCTTAATATCGGTATCGTTGGCGTTGCTCCAGCTATTAATGTCGGTATTAGTCAACGAACAGCTGTTGTCGCACCGGGTAGTTAGGCGGTTGGTGTAAATATTTATCGCCAGGCTCGCCCCTCCGTAGTGAGTGTAGGTGGCACCGCTGATACCACCGTTAGTGTCGAGATAGAAAACCAGGGTATCGCCGGTAGTTGGAGCGGGACTGGTAAAATAAAACGAGCCGTTGTCAGTGGAGGCGGTCGTCGTGTAGCTAGTCGTGCCGTTAATTTCTAATCTAACCGTGGCGCCGGAAAGATCTGGCGTAATCTCGTCAGTACCGTAGACCACGCCGGAGAATCCCGGGGAATATTCCACCAGTAGCCACAGGGTCGAGACGTCGATCTGGCCACTGCCGGCCATATCGCGGACACCGATTTGAGCAGTATCAAGAACGCTCTGGGTCCAGAAGGCTTTGCTTTCCGGCCGAGTGTAAGCCGTTAAGGCGTAGTTGCGTGGTGCGGCAGTGCTGTTACTAACCCAGGTAGTTGAAGCCGGCTGCAGCGTGGTCGATTCGATTGGGATGCCGCCGGTGGCGTCTTTCAGGCGGACTCGAAAATCCTCCTCGGTGGCAGTATTGGTGCGAAAGCGCACTCCAACCGAAACTAGCGGCACAACGTCACTGGCACCGATACCGCTGGCGGCCATCGTCACGTCCATAGTGCCACCAGTGGTTGTCGCTGAAGTGAAGCTCGTGGCGTCATCGGGAGTGACTTCCTTAATCGAGTTGTAATCGTTCGTCCAAGCCGAATTATCACCAGCCCCCGCGGGATTAAGATGAATAATTTTGCCTGCTCCTGGCCAGCTATTTTCGTAGCTGCCGATACCTTGGTTTAGGGCGACGTCATCAAACTGGAGTTGGCCGGTCGAAGGGCTACCGACGTTACCGATGTTGTTACCGATAGCTAGGCGAGCCACTCCGGTAGAAATGTCGCGATTGCTGGCGGTGGCAAAGTTGGTTCCGTCAACTCTGGCCGTAACCGTTTGGCTGCCGCCTGCAGCCGTGGTGTCAATCTCTAGTTCCACTCGGTACCACGTGGCCGTGGAGAGAGCCGATGAGGCGCTGCCAATTACTCCATCCTCGTCGTAGAGCTGCAGAGTATTGGAAGAGGTTAAGGTAACATAGGCTCGCCGGACATCGCTAGAATCGTGCAACTCCATAATACTAAACTCGGCGTTGTTAGCTGTCTGTATCCTGATGTATGCCCGTAGGAAAAACGGCCCGCTACCGTTGCTACTCGCCCAGTTGTATTGGGCGTAACTCTGGGCACCGCTAGCGGCAGTCTGCAAGGCATAAGTTCCACTTCTAATGGGCGAGGTAACGATAGTTGGACTTCCAGTAAAGGAAGTCCATTCAACGTTGGCGGCGGTCGAGTTAAGCTCAAAACCGCTGGAAAACACTCGGCCGCCGAAGCTGGGCATATACTCGACCGTCAGCCAAAGAGTGGAAACTTGGGTACCACTACCAGCCGAGGTAACGTTGTTGACTCCAATTTGGGCGGTGTCGAGTGTTGCTGGCGTCCATAGAGCCGTCGAGCTGCCAGGCAGATCATATTCAGTCAGTTGGGGGATATACGGCGTTGTTGATTTATCCGTGTGCCAGGTGGTGACGCTGTCGGTAAGGCTAGCGCTCTCATCGACCGTGCCACCAGAAGTGGCCTTGATACGAACCCGAGTCGAGTTGGAGCTGGCCGAAGCCCGGGTATAACGCTGCTCGACTGCCACGAGCTTGATAAAGTCATTGGCGCCGATGCCAGCGCTAGCCGAAGACTGGAGGTTCAAATCCTCCAGCTGACCGCTGGTAGAGCTGCTGATATAACCCGAGGCGTCATCCGGCGTCACCTCATTAACATTGGCGTAGGTGCCAGTCCAGGCCGAGTTGTCACCTGCCGAATCTGGTCGCATCGCCACCACCTTGCCTTGACCGGGCCAGTTGCCGGTTCGTGACGTTCCGTCATTGATGGCCAAATCATCGAAGTAGATAGTCGAAGTAGTGGCGTTGGCGGTCATCCCCCAGTAAAGTCGAGCAACGCCTGTGGTAAGAGTGGCCGCAGTGGTTGAAGCAACACTGACTCCGTCAAGACGCAACTCGGCCTTGACTCCACCAGCTAGAGTGGTTGTGTCAGTAAAAAGTTCAATCCTATACCAGGTATTGGTAGATAGGGTCGTAGTGCTATCCGAACCAATCTGGGTGCCAGCCTCTCCATTTCTAAGCTGGAGTTTCATAGCAGTTGTCAGCCGGACAGAGATTTTAGTGGCTGCAGCGGTATCTCGGAACATCAATATGTCAGGACTAGCGCTAGGAGCGGCTGGTACATAGATGTAGGCTCGAGCCCAGTACGGAGCAGTTTGGTTAGCGGAGGCGAAATATTTACCTACAATAACATTGCCACTGGCCGTAGTAACGACTTTGTATGAGTAGTTACCCGAGCGTTTAATGGCGCTGTCTATGGTAACATTGCCGCCGCCGCCCGAGGTACCAGAGATGTCGTACTCAACCCCGGCAGTGGTGCTGTTAAGCTCGGCACCGCTGGTCCACAGCCTATTGGTGCTGGCGGCACCAGTTTGGCCAGAAGTCAGTTTTGGCAAGGTCGCCGAGGTAACTAGACCGAAAAGTATCGTCAGAGCCAAAGCCAGAATGCTGAATCGCCCGGCTCGGCGGTGAACTTCGGGATTTTTTATTAGACGGTGCAGCCCGTCAAGACGCCGAGGTTTTGTATTACCATAACCAAAACCCTCCCTGTCCCGACCCGACGGATTATTCGTAAGCCCTCCCATGTCTTATTCAACGTCCCAAATTCCCCACCTTATGTCAACCAAGAAAAACGTCCTTAGTGTTGAATTTCACCTGCCAAATAGGTAGGCTAGGACAGCAATGAAAATTGAAGACAAAAAACTGCCTCAAAACCGCTATCAATATACCGCCAGGCTTTCTAGCGTTGAGGTTAACGACTTCTTCGAACATGCCGCCACTCACCTCGCCGCCAGTGTGAAAGTTGCGGGCTTCCGGCCGGGCAAGGCTCCAAAAAATCTGGTACGTGAACAAATAGACCCAGAAAAAATGCGCGAGGAGGCCTACTCAATCGCCGTTCGAGCGGCTTGGCAGGAAATTATCAAGGGGCTCAAAGTGCAGCCGATTGAAGATCCACAGGTAGAAGTCGGGGCTTTTGAGGCTGGCAAGGAAACTTTTTTGAAATTTGAATTTGACGTTCGTCCAGAAATTAAGGTTGGCGCTTGGCAAAAAATTACCCTCAAAGAAAAAGCCGCGGCCGAGGTTGGCGATAAAGACGTCGACGAGGTGATTGATTCACTTTCGCGCGGTTACGCCGCTTCCATTATTAAAATCGGCCCGGCCGAAAAAGGCGACAAAATGGAAGTCAGTTTTACTGGTTCGGTCGGTAATTTGGAAAGTGAAAAACTCTCGGCCAAGAAATTTGAGCTGATTTTAGGAACTGATTCGGTGATCCCCGGCTTCGCCGAGCAATTGCTAGGTCTAAAAAAGAACGACAAAAAGACTTTCACCCTGGATTTTCCCAAAGATCATTTCGACAAAGAGTTCGCTGGTAAGCCAGTAACTTTCAAAGCTGAAGTTGACGAAGTATATAACGTCATTCCACCAAAACTCGACACGGAATTTGCCAAAAAATTCGGCCACCAGACTGTCGCCGCCCTAAAATCGGCCATTAAAAAGGATCTAACAGACCGAAAGAAAACCGAAGCTTTCACCCGCCAAAAAGCCCAATGGCTAGCTGAGTTTGAAAAGTTAATAGCCGTAGAAATACCGAACAGTTTAATTGCCGGCGAGGTTGAGCGAACTCGCCAAAGCTGGCAAGAATTTCTGGCTTCCCGGCACCTGAATAAAGAAGACTGGCTAAGCCGTCAAAGCATCACCAAGGAAAAACTCGAAGAAGACTGGCATAAAGCCGCTGCCTCAACTATTAAAATTGGCCTGGGCATTGCCGAAATTGCCAAACAGTCCGGTAAAGACCTCAAAGAAGACAAGGACTTTCAGGACTTCCTCGACGGCCTGGTTAAAAAATCAATTAGCTAGAGCGTCTTGTCTATGAGGCCATAACTCACGGCCTCCTTCGGTGAAAACCAATAATCTCGATCAGTATCTTTTTCAACTTTTTCGAGTTTTTGGCCAGTGTTATGGGCAAGAATCTCATTCATCTGCTTTTTGAGACGCATAATCTCCCGGGCTTGAATCTCTATGTCAGTCGCCTGACCTTCGGCTCCGCCGGCAACTTGGTGTAGCATGATTCGCGAATTTGGCAGGGCAAATCTTTTGCCTTTAGTACCGCCCGCCAACAGAAAAGCTCCCATCGAAGCGGCCATGCCGACGCAAATCGTCGAAACATCGGCCTTGACGTGCCTCATCGTGTCGTAAATTGCCAGACCGGCCGAGACCGACCCGCCTGGGCTGTTGATATACATCTGGATTTCTTTGGCACTATTTTCGCTCTCCAAAAAAAGCAACTGGGCGATGATGAGGTTGGCGACGGTGTCGTCGATTGTCCCACCCACAAAAATTATTCGATCGCGCAGAAGCCGGGAGTAGATATCAAACGACCGTTCACCGAATTGGCTTTTTTCCACGACCATTGGGACGAGGTAATCAGCGTGCGGCTCTTTATTCATACCTGCAATGTAAAGTTTTCTTTACAAAAAGTCAATGTCGTTAAGCACTGTCGCCACCGGCTTCGCAACGGGTATTAAAATTCCTAAAAAAATGGCATGATAAACCCATGGGAGGAAAACGGCGTTTTTCTAGGTTGGTAGTGCCCACTATCTTGGCGTTGCTGATGAGCCTGTTGCCTTGGGGCGCGATAGCTTGGGCAGCGGCCATCACAAGCGCCTCCGACACGATGTCTAATATCACTGATAGCGCCACCTCGAACCATACCGTTCAGTTTATTACTCCATCTGGTGTGGCGGCTGGACAATCGATTACTATTACCTTCCCGACTGGTTTTGCCTTGGGCAGTGTTGATTACACTGATATGGACTTGGCCGAGGGAGCCACCTGTTCCAGTCTGACTGATATATCTCTAGCTACCGGAGCAGTCGGTTTGACTTGGGGGGCAACGAAGACCGGCCAAGTCGTTACTATCGTCTCCGATACTGGCACTATCACCGCCACTCACTGCGTCCAGATTCAAATCGGCACCAACGCCACTTACGGCGTCGGTGGCACCCACAAAATTACCAACCAGACCGTCGCTCAAAATAACGCTAATCAGAAAATTCTCATCGGCGGGACGATGGCTGATACCGGCACAATCGCGGTAGTAATTGTTGCCAATGGCGCCGTGGCCGTGACCGGCCAAGTTGATCCGCAGATTTCTTGCTCAATCGATACCAACAGCGCCGCCTTCGGAACCTTTGTTCTGGGAACGGTCACACCGGCCAGTTCAACGCCAACTTGGACAATCGGCACGAACGCTGCCAATGGCTATAACCTAACTATTCGCAGCGCCGGCAACACCACCAATGCCGGTCTCTACTCGGCCGGTGCTAGCTACGTGATAAAGTCAGCCGATAGTTCGGAGAATGCCACCGCCGATTTGTCGATCGCCTCAACTATCGGTTATGGCGCCCAAGGTACCAAAACTAACGGCGACGCCGGCAGTGCCGCCACCACCGTCTCTGCTCCGTACACTTCCACGACCAACACCGTCGGGAGATTGCAACTAACCGACCAAACTCTGGCCTCGGCAGCCGGACCGGTTTCTAACGCTACTGTCACCACCACCCTAAAAGCCAAAGTTACCGGCTTGGTACCAACCGGCGCTTACGTCGACACCTTAACTTATGTCTGCACGGGAATTTTTTAGCCGATGATGACGCGATTCTTTCGATTTATGGCTCTCGGGGTTTTGACAATTTGCTTGGTCGCACCGATCCCGGCCTGGGCTCAAGTTTCTACCAACAGCCAAGCGGCTGGCCTAACCGTTAGCCCAGTTGTCGACGAGTTTACCGTCAACCCCGGAGCAACCGTGACGCGAATCGTTCATATCATCAACCCTGTCGCCCAGACCATTACCTTGTATCCAGTCGTTTACAACTTCACCACCGACAATCAGGAGGGTCGGCCACAGTTTTACACTAGCACCGAGAAAAGTTCGACCTTCGCCATGTCGGATTGGGTCAGTTTCGGCCAGTCGTCTATTACCATCGCCCCCGGCCAGAGCCAGATATTTCAAATTAACATCACCGCCCCGACCACTGCCGAGCCAGGTGGTCACTATGGGGCGATTCTTTTCTCCACCGAAAAACCGACGACTACCAAGAATTCTAATCAAGTCAGCGTCGTCGGCTTAATCGGAACACTGCTTCTGGCAACGGTGCCGGGCAATTTGGTTCAAATAATGGATCTGGAAGATTTTAATGCCCCGACTTTTTTGGTCAAAGGGCCAGCCAATTTTTCCCTGCTTTTTTCCAACACCGGCAATATTCACTTGAAACCAATCGGCCAAATAAAAATCCGTAACTGGTTTGGCAACACCAATGCCCTGCTGGACGTCAACGCCGGACACGGCAATGTTCTGCCCCAGAGCAAACGGCACTTTGATAATAGCTGGGATTTCGACTGGAAAGCCGTTGGCAAATTTACCGCCACCGCCACAGTGACCTTTGGTGATCCGCAGCAACAAGCCACCCTGGCTCGGACTTTCTGGATTATCCCCTGGTGGTTGATAATTACCGTTGCCGCTTTAGTTACCTTGATTTTGCTCTGGATAATTTTGGCCGCTAGTCGAAAACGACGACGCAACAAAATCCGCCCGGACACCTTACCAACCTTTTCCGCCCCAAGAGATAATCAGCCGCCAAAAAAGAAATTTATTATGCGATGATTCGCCGAATTGTCACTTGTCTAGCCATCGGCCTATTTGCCACCCTCTCGCCGCTAGTTGCCCGAGCTCAAACCAACGTCCAGGTGACGGGACAGGTTCCGTCGGTGGTCAACGGTACACTCTCAACCGTGGTAGCCAATCTCGTCGAATTGCCAGCTGATGGGACTTCGTTAGTTATTATTACTGTCACCCTAGCTGACAAGGACGGCAATTTGGTGGCCGGCAAAGATGTCCAGTTGAGTTCCAACCGTGGCAGCGTTGATATCGTCGGCGCCTACGACGGCAATAACCTAACGGAATCTTCGACCGGCACCAGTAGTAGCTCCGGAATTGTTCGTTTCGCCGCCCGGTCGTACGCTGCCGGCCAGGCGACCTTCTCCACCTACGCCGATAATTATTTAACGCTAGACGAGAAACCGACCGTCACTTTTACTCCCTTGCCGGTCTTGAGCAATCTGTCCGTCACTGTTACCCTACCCGGCGGCACAACCCTAACGCTTCTTCAACCAAAAGCCCCGACGACCGAAAAGTCTGATTTAGCCAATAAGAGTCTGGTTAATAATCAGCTGAATTTACGAATTCCTTTCTGGGCTTTTTTGGTCGTCGTGATAATTCTCCTACTCGACCCAATTTTACTTTTTCTAGTGCTCTACCTAATTCGACGGACTAAAAAAAGTTTCCAGCTGCAGGGCGCTTACCACGCCAAGGAGCAAGAGATGCTCGGCAAGATTGATCAGCTGGAGCAACAAATTGCCAGTGGTCAACAATCTACTTATCAGCAGGGGCAACAGCTGGGAACCAAGCTGGAAATGGCCAAAACCGAGCTCAAAGAAACCATCAATCAAGAAGTCGAGCTAGCGGTCGAGAAAACCGCCCAGAACATCGCGGCGACCGAACCGCCACCCGCGCCGCCGCCCATCCAGCCGACTAACCCACCAGCCAATCCCAACCCGTAATATTGATTGACAATAACTCGAATGTCTCCAATACTTAAGCTAACCATGCCCTCTATGAAAAAAACATATTTTGCTGTGGCTGTCGGCTTGATTGTTTCCCAGCTATTTTTCTCGGTAGCTTCAGCAGCTGCGTTGCAAAGTTTTAAGATGACCCTGGCCGATTCGCGGGCAGCTACCGCCTCAGTAGAGACGGCCACGCTTCAGCTTTCAGCCGCCAATACTTTTGCCACCGGTGAGACGATTCTTTTCACCTGGCCAGGTAGTTTTGTATTCCCTGCTGATGGCACCTGGACAACCGGTGATTTTAGCTTCAACGACGGCACTGGCCGAACAGTAATCGCCGTTGGCGCCTCCCCAACCTGTACCGCCGGCAGTAATAATGTTGACGTCGTCACCAACCAAGCCAGCCGAACCCTGACCGTGACCGCCTGCCCAAGTTACACTGCCAGTAGCGTCGGAGCAACTATTACTTTCGGTATCGGTAACACTAATAAAATTACCAACCCGACTGTCGCCAGCTATACCGTTACCGTCAAAGAAACTACCGACGACCAGAAAGACACGGTGGTCGTGATTACCAACGGCGTTTCGATATCGGTAACCGTGATGGAAGCTCTCAACTTTACTGTGGCCGGCGACACAACAATTAGTTGTCCGACTACCGGCGGAACCAAGATCGACACCTCCGGCGACCCGACAACTATTCCGTTCGGAGCCGTCACAACCGGCGCCTTTTACGACGCCTGTCAGCAACTGACTATTAATAGTAACGCCATCGGTGGCTATACCGCTACCGTTCAAACTACCCAGCTACTTACCTCTGGTGGCAACACGGTTGCTAAAGGTTCGTGCGATGGCAGCTGCACCGATTCAACCGCCAATACCTGGGCGACTAACACCAACTACGGTTATGGCTATTGCCTAAAGGACGCTACCGGTACCTCGGCCGCTACCGCCGATGCCAATTGGGGAACACATTATTGCGGGGCAGGTAGTCAATACTTCAAGACTATCGCCAATGCCGGCTCTTCCCAGGCCGCTCAGTCGATCTCCCACACGACCGCTCCAGACACCACCAATAACGTTCTTCATATCGGCTACCGACTTAACGTTGGGACTACTCAAGCCACCGGAGCCTACACAACCACGATTGTCTATGTCGCTACTCCAACCTACTAACGGCCACTGGCATCAGCTTCGCAGATATCTGACAAGAATTGCTCTGGTGGTTCTGCTATTTTTTATCGGGCCATTTTTTCAAGCCAGTGCCCAAAGCTCACCCTCAAGCTCGGTTTCGCTGACAATTTCGCCGCTGGTTTTCGAGCTGACCACTAACCCTGGCGACAAAATCAGCAACTCAATAATGATCACCAACGCCAATTCCACCACGCCGGTTGATATTACCATGGATGTCGAACCCTTCGTCGGTACGGATACCGGCGAGGCGAAAATTGTTACCGAGCAGGACGACCCTTCGTATTCTTTGAAACAATGGGTAACACTGACTCCGGCTAGTTTTCATCTTGAGCCAAAACGAACCCAGATTGTCGCCTACACAATTAACGTGCCTAAGGACGCCGAGGCTGGCGGCCGCTACGCCTCGATTCTGGCTAGCTCCAAACAATCGGCAATAGGCACTACCGGTGCCATGACCGTGCAAGAAGTCGGATCATTGATTTTACTCGGGGTAAATGGCAACTATACCTACAGCGCCTCTGCCAAAGATTTTAAGACCGTCGGCGCCAGTGACACCCCTGATCAAAAATATAAACGCCTTTTTGAGAGCGGCCCGGTTCATTTCCTAACAAAAATTGGCAATAGCGGCAACGTTCATATTAAACCCGAGGGGTTCGTGGTGGTTAACAATATTTTTGGCAAAAAAGTCGTCGACTTGCCATTCCCCCAGAAAAACATTATCCCCAACAGCGACCGAGTCATCACCACCGACTGGAACGACGCCAAAATTGGGTATTACACGGCGACGTTGGCTCTAAACTACGGGGAAAAGGGCGGTCAGCTGAACGCCACCACCGCCTTCATCGTCTTCCCCTGGAAAATTGGCCTGCCGATTATTTTCCTCGCCGTCCTGGCGGTTTGGTTTATCATTGCCCGGAGGAAACGAATCACCACCGCCCTGGCTATTATTTTCGGGAGAAATTAAAGGTTAAGCGCTATGAAAGAAGGGGAGCAACCACTGGCCAAACTGGCGATTTTTCTCCTGGCTGCCAGTTTGGCTGGTTCATTTTTTGCCAGTTTAATTCCAACCGCCAAGGCCGCCTGGCCGGCTCATGCTAATGACGCCCTAGCCGATTCGCGTATTGGAGCCGCCAGTCGCCAGACTGTCACTATAACCCAGAGTTCTGGGACGGCTTTTCAGGCCGGCGAAACAGTTACCATTACCCTGCCGACTCAATTCACCTTACCGGCTTTTGTTCCTAGCGACATTAGTTTTTCCGATGGTTTAAGTCGAAGTGTTTTAGGCAGCTGCTTGAACGGCCCAAACAACGTTGGCTTTGGCATCGTCGGACAGGTAATTACTTTTACTGCCTGCAGCGGTTACAGTGCCCAGCCAACAGGTTCAACGATTACCATTGTCCTGGGTCAGAACGCTACCAAAATTACCAATCCGGGCAGCGCTACTATTTATAGCGTTCAGATTGGCGGCAGCTACGGCGACGATTCGTTAGGAGTGGCGGTGGTCATTACTCAAGGCATTGCGATGTCTCTAACCGTTGGAATTGTCAGCGGCAACCTGAACCTCGTTGGCGAGGCCTTTCCCAGCGCCTTTGTGACTATTCTCGATAACGGAGTGGTGGCCGGCACCGCGGTCGCCAACGCGGTTAGCGTCTTCAACACAACGCTCTACGGGCTCTCCCCGACTACTCACACTATCGGTATCTATTGCCAGGACGGTTACGGACACCAAACGCTAACCCTAAGTTTTAGCATCACAATTATTAACGGCCTGACCTTAACAGTCAGCGGAATTATCGTGCCACCGATTTTATCGGTTCCTGGTCAGTCGAAAAGGCCGGCCGCCTTTACTCAAAGCGGCTTGGCGGTCGATAACGGCTTGGTGACAACTTTCACCAACGGCAAGACGGTTTTCACCAAGCAAACCACCGCCGATATTAACGGCGCGTGGTTAATTAACGTTACCCAGACCCTTCACCTCGGTGCCCACACGGTCGCCGGCTTGGTCATGGACGGGGGTGGCAATCAGAGCATTCTGACCGACCCGGCGCCGCTACAGATTCTGATGTCGGCCGATTTGAACGTGGACAATTATATTAACCTGACCGATTTTTCGATGCTAATGTACAACTACGGCCTGGCCAATCCGCCGAACAAAGCCGCCGATATCAACGACGACGGCACGGCTGATTTAGTTGATTTCTCGGTTATGATGTACAACTGGACCGGCGGAGGATGAGAAAGAGCCTCCTCTTGGTTGTGGCTTGCCTAGTAGCTGTTGGAATTATTTTCTACTGGCTGGAAAAAACTCGACCGCCGGGGGAAATTTCGTTTGCCTTTCCTCAAAAACTATCAAATGAGCAGACCCTGACCGTTCCCTTAACGATTTCCGTGACCACCCCGATGAACGCGGCGGAGTTTTATTTTTCTTTCCCCACCGATTTGCTATCAGTCAAAGAAATCCAGACGACCGGCTCAATTTATCAACTCTGGATTAAAGATTCCCCGTCATTTAATAACGACACCGGTCAGATTTATATCGCCGGTGGCCTACCTAAACCTGGCTTTGTTGGCCGCAACGGCTTGATTGCCAAGGTTGTTTTTACCACCAAAAAATCTGGGACGGGAAAGATAACTCTGGATGAAACCAAGACCCGAATCTTGGCCAACGATGGCCAGGGCAGTAAGATTACGACGAGTGCCTGGCAGCCGGTCAATTTTGAGATACGATAGTCGCTACGCTCATCTCTCCCTCCC
>DATKGP010000004.1:0-26608 GCA_035510775.1 Saccharimonadales bacterium (SeqCode) | reverse complement strand
ATAGAATATAAAAGTCAGAACGCATCTTAAGGAGGGCGATATGCCCGATAGAAAAGACATCGAAACGCGGGTAATCAGGGTAGTCGACGAGTTACTCCCCAACCACAACCCCAAACCATCCAGCAGGATCGCAAGCGATTTGGGCGCCGACTCCCTCGATCAAGTAGAGATTGTGATGGGACTTGAAGACGAATTCCACATCGATATCTCCGAAGAAGAAGCCGAAGCGGCAGGCAGAGATCCTAGCGTCGAAGAGCTTACAAATCTGGTCGAGAAGAAGCTCGACGGCGAGTAACCGCTCAAGACGGACACTCCAGCGGCAGGCGCCACGCGCCTGCCGATTTTCTTTTTGAAGAGTTGAAATCTCGCACGCAGATAAGGTACGCTGCGGCCAGAAACATCGTTCATTTTACACTGGAGGCCGATCATGGAAGAAGAGATTGTAGAGACCGTGACCAAAATCGTGGCCGACGAGCTTAGCCGAGCCGCGTGGAACATCAGGCCGACCGACCGACCGAAGGATGATTTGGGTGCCGATTCGCTCGATGTCACCGACATCATCATTGCGGTTCAACATAGGTATGGGATAGTCATTCCAGAGGAAGAATGGAGTAGTCGAGATGATTTGTCGATTAAAGAAATCGCCTCGCTAATCAAGAAGAGGCTCGACCTTATGGTCAGCCAGGGTCGTCGTTAGACCCATCCAACCAACCAGTTTCTGGCCGGCGCAAAAGCGTCGGCCGCTTTTCTTTTTACGTTAAGGAAACCCCGCGACTTTAAGCCGCGGGGCAGGAGGAGTAGCGTTGTCTAGGAGTCGGTTTCCGACCACCGATTGGCGTGTTTTCTCCAGGCAATGGAGAGCCCGATGGCAACCGCCATAATCAAGAAACAAACCAAGTACGTTGTGAGGTTGCGGCCGAACTTGAGGCCGACGACAAACCACCAGAAAAAGGCTGCGCTGGCACAGACACCGAAAAGAAATAAGCCAACCGCTATTTCTCCAGCGTGCTTGCTAAACCAACTTGGCTGCCGAGTTTTCGAGTACATACAACCCTCCTTGAAGGTGTGTGCGTAAATTGTAGCATTTTTTCCGAGCTGAATCAATCAGGGAAGTTACAACCTGCTGACGACTCGCTTTGAACGGACTAGCCTCGCGAGACGCGAACTTTGGCTGGCTTAACAACGTGGCTATCAATTTGCCAGCCGGCTTCGATCTCGTCGATGATGTGATCAGCCGGGATTTCGGAATTAGATTCGTAGGAGATTGCCTCGTGCAAATTGTGGTCGAATTGCGCGCCTTTGGTCGGTATTCGAGTTAGGCCGGCCTCGGCCAAGGTGGCTTCCATTTGTTTTTCAATTAGTTTCAGCCCTTCGAAGTAGTTGAAAACTTTTTCCAGCTCTTCGTCGGTCAGTTTGGCCAAATCGTTCAAGTTTATCGCTGGCGCGTGTGAGCTGGCTCGGTAAAAGTTATCAAAAATTGGAAAGAGTTTTTCGAGCAGATGATGACCGGCTCTTTTTTTAAGGATTTCTTTGTCGGCGTCGAAACGGCGTTCTAAATTGGCGTAATCGGCGGCCAGACGTTTACGGGCAAGCTCGGCTTCCTTGAGTTCTTTATCGAGTTTTTTAATTTTGTTGGCCTGAATTATTTCCAGTTTGGTTTTGGGCATTGGTATCGTCAGTATAACGTAACGGGGTTGAAAAATGAAGCTATAGACTCCCTAGGGCGGTTGATATGTTTTCTTCGAATATCATATCAACCGCCAGAGAACATTTTCGGAACCAATCAAACCCTTATGAATCAGTGCTTTTGCCGAAGATTTTCAATATCTGACAATTTCAGATATATTTCAGCCATGTTGGGGTTGTCACCATCGCGGCAGCTACTATTATTTTGTCTAATGCTTCTGGTTGGTTTGGCAATTGGCAGCAAAATCTCCGCCTCGGCGACGTTGCTCGGATATTTGCTGGCGATGTGGGCGATTGTGTATTTCTCCAAACAGGAACCTTTAATTGAAAATCTGTCGCTGGTGCTATTTGCCGTTACTGCCGGCTGGTTAATTTGGCAGCTGACCGGCGGTGAAACCTGGCTGGCGCTGCCGTTTTTGGGAAAAATCGCCAGCGCTCTAGTCGCCTGGCGCGACCGACTAATTGGCCGAATTTTTATGACCTTGCCCGAGCCGCATGGCTCGCTTCTAACCGGCATAATTTTTGGCAACCGCGTCAAACTCGACAAACAGTTGCTCGACGAATTCAAGATTATCGGCATCACCCACCTGATTGCTGTCTCCGGCTACAACCTGACGATTCTAACCGCCAACGTCCGCAGCTTGTTCCGGCCAATTTTGGGTCACCGGGCGGTATATGTTTCACTCCTGGTAATAATCGGGTTTGTCTTAATGACCGGGGCGCCGGCCTCAATTCTGCGGGCAGCGGTGATGGCGATATTGATTTTGGCGGCCGAGTTTTTCGGTCGACCAAGCCGATCGGTTAATATTTTAATTTTGGGCGCGGCTGCCCTGGTGGTTTTTGAACCAAAAATTATTCTGGATGTTGGCTTCCAGCTGTCGGTGGCCGCCACTTACGGGCTAGTTCGGCTTTCGCCGGTGATTTTGGCCTCAATCAAAAAAATTCGATTTCCGCAAAACTTGAAGTCAATTTTCGCCGAGACGTTGAGCGCCTGCCTGATGACCGCGCCAATTATTTTGTTTTATTTCGGTCGGCTGTCTTTAATCTCGCCGCTGGCTAACCTCCTAACTCTGCCGCTGATACCATTAATAATGGGGCTGGGGATTGTCGGCGGGCTGGTTTTGATGGTAACGCAAGTCGTCGGTCGAGTGATGGTTATGCTCTCCTGGCCGCTGTTGCAATGGATTGTCTGGGTCAGCGACCGGTTAAGCTCCTGGAAATTCGCCAGCACCAATATCAGCCTGCCGCCGTTGGTAATTGTTGGCTTAGTGGCAATCATCATCGTAGGCGTAGAATGGCTAAATTGGCGATGGCAAAAAGTGGAGGCAAAAAGTGAACCGAAGTTGGCTTAGCCGCTCTTTGGCGGTCGTCGCCTTGCTGGCGCTGATTGTTATCGGCGTCAATGTTTTCTCCGCCCAAACGGTCAGCGACGATGGCAAGTTGCATGTCTGGTTTTTCAACGTTGGCCAAGGAGATAGCGAGCTCATCGACACGCCCAGCCATCAAGAGATTCTCATTGACGGCGGGCCAGACACCAGCGTTTTGCACGAGCTCAATAAAGCCTTACCTTTTGGTGACAACCATCTGGATTTGGTAATTGTCAGCCACAACCATTCCGATCACTTGACCGGCATCGACGAAGTTTTGAAACATTACACCGTCAAGGAAGTTTGGGTTTCCGGAGCAATTTACGATTCGGCCACTTATCGCGACTTCGTCCAGGAGGTGGCTGACAAAAAAATTCCGATCAAAAATGTAACTGCTGGAATTAGTGAAAACTTTGGCGACATCACTGGTACGGTCATTTACCCGCAAACGAGCTTCGCCGGTTTGAGCCCGACCAACCCCCACGACGCCATGGTCGTGACCGACTGGACGTATGGAGCGCAGAATATTTTGATGATGGGCGACGCCGAAAGCGACCCAGAGGGTTTAATGGTTGCCGCTGGTGCCATAAAACCTGCAACGATTCTGAAAGTCGGCCATCACGGCTCGACCACCAGTTCCTCGCCGGCCTTTTTGGCGGCCGCCAAGCCGCAGTTCGCGGTAATTGAAGCCGGCTTGAACAACTCCTACGGTCTGCCGGCACCGTCGACTTTAACCAAACTTCAGGACATCGGCACCAAGATCCTGCGCACCGACCACGACGGAACAATCCTCTTCCACCTCACCCCCACCGAAACCACCTACCAAACCGGCCTGTAACTCATCGGTTCTAGCGTATATATTCTCCCTTCGGACAACTTCTGATACGTTGATATGATATATCATATCACGGTGTTTTAGGGGATTTGATTTAAAGTAATTAAAGTGAGACTTATTAGAAATGACGCGAAGAAAAATTATTCAAGAGGGCCAAGCAGCCGAGTATCAATCCATAACAACCGCCGGGCCGATGAAGTATTACAATAAAAAGTTAGTGAAAGTCCCGGGCTCTGGATCGGCCAGGGAGGAAACGTTTGTGCCAATTAATGCCGAGTGGTTCAAAGCTATTGTCGAGGAAATCGCTCCGGCCAGACGACGAAAATACCTGACTCAACGCCAGCTGGCTCATTTTATGCGAACCAGTCAGTCGATGATCTCCATGCTAGAAAACGGCCAAGGTAACCCAACCGTAGAGTTTCTAGAACGTCTCTTCAAGGTACTTGGGTTGGAAGTAGAAATTAAAATCAAATCGCTCTAGGACGTTGATATGATATATCATATCAACGTGTTCTGTCGTGATTTATGATAGTTAAGAGATGTTAAAAAAAGCGGTGGCAAGGTGCCACCGCGGAAGGAATTGTTGTCGTGCCAATGATCGAACGTCGGACGGGGTCATACCGAACCCAGTGCCGAAGTTAGGTGACTTTGCGGCTAAGCTCCTTCTCCAAGGGTAGGAGGTAGAACTCCCAAACTTCGTCCGGCCAGGAGCTTACGGTCTCGGCGCTTGGGTAGCCGTAGAAGTGGACCGTTAGGCCATCCTTAGAGTCGGCTCGCCGTAGAAGCCTGGTAGCCAGGGCGTGTTGCACCCCTTCTTTAGCCGTAAACTCCTCGATCCACCGATCTCGAGTCTTTTTCGCCTCCTCCTCGCTGTCGAACGATTCGGTACTGACATAGCAGCCCTCGTGGTCATGCCACTCTAGGTCACCAGTACAAGGATAATCCTTAATGGCGTGCCGACGATTCTTCACGACCTTGTAAGTCACCTTCTCGACGATTGTTGTTATTCGCTTCAAATGTACACCTCGCTCCTCGTTAGGATTATTCAGAAGATAGCACACAAAACATCTGGAAGCTATCATTTTTCTGGAGTAGAATCAGGGCATGAGTGGGCATAGCAAGTGGAGCCAAATCAAGAGGCAGAAAGGCGTCGCCGACCAGAAACGTGGGGCGACTTTTAGTAAGTTGGCCAATCTGGTGACTATCGCCGCTCGCCATGGCGCCGACCCGAATATGAACTTTCAGCTGCGGATTGCCATGGATCAGGCGCGCGCTGCCAATATGCCCAATGACAACATCAAGCGGGCGATTGATCGCGCCACCGGCATCGGCGCTAGTGCCATCGAAAATATGATGTTCGAAGTTTACGGCCCGGAGGGAATCGCCTTCTTAATTGAGTGCGCCACCGACAACCATAACCGCGCCTCGGGTGAAATTCGGGCCATTCTCAATCGTCACGGGGGAAAACTGGCCGAAGCCGGCGCCGTTTCTTACTTGTTCAAGCATCGCGGCCTGCTGATTTTTGGCGCCGAGGGTAGCAAAGCCGAAGAGCTGGAGCTGGCGGCTATCGAAGCCGGCGCTAAAGATATTTCACAAGAGGACGACAAGGTATTTGTTTACACTAATCCGAAAGAACTCGACCAAGTCCGCCGGGCTTTGGCCGACGGTGGTTACACCGCCGAGGAGATGGAGTTAACTTGGGAACCGACCACCACTATTCAAGTTGACGCAGAAACCGGCGACAAACTGATAAAACTTTCCGAGCTGCTCGAGGAGCTCGACGACGTTACCCACGTTTACTCAAACTTCGAATTTTCCGACTAGAAATTCGACAAATCCTAAATTCGAAATCCTAAAAATTTTGATTTTATTTTTTTGTATTTTGAATTTGTTTCGGATTTTGGGCTTAGGATTTAGAGTTTAATGAGTGTGATACACTCATACAGATGAAGGGGAAAAGGATTTTGGGGATTGATCCGGGTTCGGGCCGAATGGGCCACGGGCTAATTGAATTGGTTGAAGGCGAACCGCACTTGATTGGTTACGGTTGCATCGAAACCACTCCAAATTCGCCCGAAACCCAGAAACTCTCCTATATATATGATGAACTGACCAAATTGGTGAATGAGATTCGGCCGGATTTAATTGCCGCCGAGATGCTTTTCTTTGCCAACAACGCTAAAACCGCCATGGCCGTCGGACAGGCTCGTGGGCTGATTTTACTGGTCGCGGCTCAAGCCAATATCGAGTTTGCTGAAATCGCGCCGCTCCGGCTGAAAAAAGTTCTGCTTGGCAACGGCACTCGCAAGAAAAAAGACGTTCAAATTTTCGTCAAAGACTATTTTGGCTTAGAAAAAGTTCCCAAACCCGACGATGCCGCCGATGCCATCGCCATAGCCTTGTCACAAGTGTTCCTAGAAAAACCAGCTCCTAAAGCTTGATTTCCTCGGCTCAAGATATATACTGTGGTTGTTTTGCACGGAGGTACACTATGCAAGTTGTCCATCTGTACGTTGGCCCTAAGTTCGATCAGAGCTTCCTTTCCATTCTGGCCGCTGCCCTGCCCGCTATCGTTGCAAGTGGGCTCACCTGCGACGACCCTGGCGGTCAGCTAGAGCCGGAGCACGTCGACGTGATCACCCACCGCCTTAGCAAGGATGATGTCGTCAGGCGAGAAATCACCATCGACATCGAGGCCAATCGCTTCCAATCGAGACAGGAAAACCTTGCCGAGAGACAGGGGCAGATCCTCGATGAGGTTTCTAAGTTCGTCACCGAGCAACGTCCACGCGACTGGTATAAGCCAGTTGTTAGGATCATCGTTCGTGTCAAGCTCACCGACGCCGCCTTCGGCGAGACAGCCGTCTGAACGTCTGTCGCTACCGCCAGCCGCCCCTTCCCAACGGGGGCGGCTGAATCTTTTTACACGGGAATGCTACGATGTATCTATGCCACAGTTGCGTCAGAACATTATCACTGGCGAGTGGGTAGTTATCGCCCCAGAGCGGGCCAAACGACCGATCGAATTTGTTTCCGCCACCGAGCCAAAAACCAAAACCGAGGAACACTGCGTCTTCTGCCCCTATAGCGCTAACTACAAAAAGGAACGTCTCCACCATTACGAAACCGACAATATTTATGTGATTCCTAACAAGTTTCCGGCTTTTGTGGAAAACCCTCACCTTTGCCAGCCACGCAGCTACCAAGTGGAAAACAATTTCTTTACCGCCAAACCGGCCTTGGGCGGCCACGACGTGGTAGTGATTAAAGATCACACCCTATCGCCGGGGCAATTTTCCGCCACTCTTTGGAAGGATTTGTTCGTGATTTTCCGTCACCGCTACAAACATTACGACAAGGTCTGCAACGTTCAGTCGACAATTGCGATTTACAACAACAAATCGGCCGCCGGTGCCTCGATAGTTCACCCGCACGCCCAGATTTTCGCCTCCAGTATCATTCCCAACTTAGTCAGTCGCGAACTTCACGAGACCAGCGATTACTGGGAGCGAAATGGCATCTCGGCCTTTGAAAAGCTGGTTGTTCACGAAAGACTCTTTAAGCACCGAGTAATTTACGAAAATGATCATTTTCTGGCCTTCACCCAATACGCCGCCAAGTATCCGTTCGAGACTTGGATAGTTCCCAAAATTCAGCGTTCTCACTTCGAGCACGCCAGCAATCTGGAACTGGCGGCGGCGGCAATTACGATGCATAAAGTTATCGGAAAACTTGATAACATCCTCAAGAATCCGGCTTTTAATCTCTATATTCACTCGGCGCCCCACACTCTGGGCAGATTGGATTACTATCGCTGGCACATTGAGATTGCCCCGCGGCTGTCGACTTTTGGCGGCTACGAGCTCGGCAGCGGCATGGTTATCGACACCATCAGCCCAGAAATTGCCGCCGATTTTTTGAACGGAAAAGCCACCTAGCCACTGGTTGACAGCCGTTTTTTTAAGTATAATTAGGGCGGTTAGTTTTATGCGTTTAGTGAGCGACCAAACCAACATGCGAAAGAATATTTCCAATCAAAGATTATCAACCCAGCTGACCGAGAGCGAGCGGCGCGTTCGGGTGCTCTACGTTTCTACTTACATTCCTCGCGAGTGCGGAATCGCCACTTTCACCAAGGATCTAACCAACGCCATTAATTTACTTAACCCAACTTGTTTGGCCGACATCACCGCCATCGACGATAAGGAGCTAAACAAGACTAGCTACCAGTATCCCTGGGAGGTCAAGCACCGAATCCAACAAGATAGCCTGACGAGTTGGTTGGATATGGCCAAACATATTAACGATACCAGCGCCGATGTCGTGAGTATCCAACATGAGTTCGGCATTTACGGCCCTCCAGGAACCGACGGGGAGAATATCATTCCGTTCATGGAAAAAATAACCAAGCCGATTGTGGTAACTTTTCACACGGTCTTGCCCGAGCCAACCGAGCATCAATTGGAGGTCGTCCAGAAGATTGCCGAGCGAGCCGAGGCCATCGTGGTGATGGTTAACGTGGCCGTCAAATGGCTGACCGAGGTCTACAACCTTGATGAGCATAAAATTGTCGTTATTCCCCATGGCGTACCCGATATTCCGTTCACCCCGTCGATCGGCCCGAAGGCTGAACTTGGCCTCAAAAACTACAAGACAATCATGGGCTTCGGGTTGGTCAATCGCGGAAAAGGCTACGAGCAGGCCATCAGCGCCTTGCCGCTAATTTTAGAGCGACACCCAAAAACCAAGCTACTGATTCTCGGCGAGACTCACCCTGTGGTACGTCGTCAGGAAGGCGAAAAATACCGCAACAAGCTTAAACGCCTAGCCAAGCGTCTCGGCGTCCAGGATTATATCGTGTGGGTTAATCGCTACTTGAGTCTTGATGAGATTATCGAATATCTCAAGGCTACCGATATTTATATCACCCCATTCATTAACCTTCAGCAGATTACTTCGGGAACCCTGTCTTACGCTGTCGGTGCTGGCCGAGTCTGTCTCTCCAGCCCATATCTTTATGCAGGAGAAGTCTTGGACGAGAACCGCGGTTTCATCGTCGAGCCGTTCTGCCCAATTAAATTCGCCAAGGCTGTTAATCAAATTTTCGACCACCCACGAAAAAGCCTGGAAGTCGCCAAACGAGCCTACGACTACGGTCGCAATATGATTTGGCCGAGCGTGGCTTTGCGTTATCTGGATCTTTTTGAGATCCTGATAAAACGAGGCGAGCATGCGAACTCTTAACGATTTTCGTGATCGACCGCCCTTAACCCATTTGAAGCGGCTAACGACTAAAGACGGCGTCATCCAACACGCCGACTTCGAGGTTCCCGACCCGAGTTTTGGCTATTCGATTGACGACAACGCCCGGGCGCTGATCGTCTGCCTCTGGCATTACCAGCTTTACCGCGACCCGGCCGTGTTGCAGCTGGCGGAAATCTATTTTGATTACTTGAAACGAACCGAAAAAGACGGTGGCAGCTTTCATAACTTCCTCTCTTACAGCGCCAGGCTTTTAGACGCCGAGGGATCGGAGGATTCTATCGGCCGAGCCATTTGGGCTTTAGGCGAAACCGTCAAACTTCACCCCGAAGAAAGTGTCCGCGCGGAAGCGTCGGCGATGATGAAGCGAACTAGCCTTAAAAAACACCTCGAGCACGCCCACATCCGCGCCAAGGCCTACATAATGTTGGGTCTGGCAGCAGCCGGAGAAGTCGAGGAGATGAAGCCGTGGGCCGATTTACTAGTCGAGGCTTACCAAAAAGAAAACGGCCGTAACTGGCACTGGTTCGAAGGCTTGCTCTGCTACGCCAACGGGGCGCTGCCGCACGCCTTGGCAGTCGCCTACGAAAAAACCAAAGACGAGAAATATCTCCAAATTGCCCAAAAATCTTTCGACTGGCTGAATAGAATCTGCCGAGTCGAGGCTATTCCCTCGCCGGTCGGGCAAGCTGGCTGGTACTACCGTGGCCGAGAAAAAGCTCTCTACGACCAGCAACCAGTCGATACGGCCGATATGGTTTTGGCCGCCCTGAAACTGTTCGAAATAACCGGCAAAGAACATTATCAGGAGCTAGCTGTTGAGTGGATGAATTGGTACTACGGCCACAACATTAAAGGTCTGTCGCTATATAACGAAGCGACCAAAGGTGTCTACGACGCCCTAACCCCGAATTTCGTCAATGAAAACCAGGGCGCCGAGTCAATCGTCACTTATCTAATGGCTTTCCTGGAACTGAGCCGTGTCGCCCGCCAAAATACCGATGCTTAGGCGGTTGGTAGCCTACTCGCTGCCGATGGCCGATGCCGCCAGTCAGGCTCGAGTCTATCGAACAATTATAGGACAGACCGATCCGTCACCGTACGCCACCATCGACGAAATCTTAGACCGCCAGGAATCGCTAGAACTGAAAATCGAGCAAATTCTCGAGCCGTTACCAATCGAGGAGATTCTCTGTATTCACAACGCCAGCGGCATGCGAGATTTAGCCCAGATGCAATCGATGATTACCAAAATCAAGAACGGCGGGCTGGTGATGAATAGTAACGGTCTACCAAATATCAAGGTAGTGCTAGCGCCGGGCAAAAAATGGCTAATGTTCGACGGCCACCACACCGCCCTGGCCTATCTGCTGGCCGGCAAAAGATACCTGCACGAAACTCCGTATATTTCCATGAGTAATGCTGGGATTCCGTTCGGCGCCCAAGAAATCAGCTACTTTTTCCCCGAAGATTTTCGCGCTCGTGTCAAAGAAGATTGGTTTAAGTATACCGTCAACTGGCAGTCGCCCAAAGACAAAGCCGAACTCCGCGTCCAAAAGACGCTCGGTGATTTACTCTCAATTATCAAAAATACCTAAAACATACGGGCGAGGATGTTGTTCCGAACGTTTAAGTGAGTAAAAAGTTTCTGATAGCTAGACCGATATCTTTTTGCGAGCGTTTAGAGAAGGGCAATATTCCTCGTCCGGATAATTAAGTTTCGCCAAAGTCGCCTTTTTAGACTACGATATTATTAGGAGGGAATGAACAAATACGGTGAGTTTTCCAAAAATGGCGATGAGTACATCATCTATCGGCCAGACACGCCGAAGCCTTGGGTAAACGTCCTGACCAACGGCCAGTACTGCGCCCACGTCTCGCACACCGGCGGTGGCTACTCGTTCGTAGAGGATTCCTTGCACCACCGCATCACCCGCAAAATTCCCGGCGATACCGTCTCGCAAGACCGACCTGGCCGCTATATTTATATCCGCGACAACGACTCCGGCGAATTTTGGAGCCTTACTTGGCAGCCGGTGATGGAAGGCTACGATCATTTTCAAGCCCGCCACGGCATCGGTTATACCACCATCGAATCTTCCAGCCACGGCATCGACGGCTCGATTACCTACTTCGTGCCGCTCGGTGACCCGTGCGAAATTTGGCAAGTCAAGCTCAACAATTTTACCGACCGCAAGCGCCGACTGTCGATTTTTGCCTACGTCGAATGGGAGCTAGGCAATCACCGCGACAACGTCCTGGAACCGAACTTCAACGATTTGTTCAACTACATAATTTTCAAAGACAACGCCATCTTTGCCTCCAAGCGCCGCTGGGAGAACGCCGAAAAACAAGGCTTGTACTGGAACAAAGTCGCCTTTATGACCATGGATCACAAAGTTGACAGTTACGATTGTAATTTGCACAAATTCCTCGGGCGAGTCGGCGACGTCATTCGGCCAGAGGCAGTTGTCGACGGCAAGTGTTCGCGTAGTCAAGGCGCCGGCCACCGGCCGGTAGGCGTTCTGCAGCGCAATATTACGCTCGGACCAAAAACCCAGAGTAACTTCAACGTCTTTCTGGGCGTCGGCTTCACCAACCCGGAAACCAAAAACTTTACCCAGGCGGTCGCCTCCGGTATCCGCCACGCCAAAAAAATTATCGAAAAATACAAAAAGCCGAAGGTGGTCGAGGAAGAGTTCAAGCGGCTTCGCCAAAACTGGGAAGATTACAACCACCAAGTGTTGGTCAACACGCCGGACGACAACTTCAACCACTCGGTCAATTACTGGAATAAATATCAGGCTTGGTTCACCACCCAATGGTCGCTGATGGATTCTTATTATATCGGCGGGGTCGGCGGGACGATTGGTTTTCGTGATATGTCGCAACATATTTTGGGGGTGATGCCCAACGACATTCACTTGGCCAAACGCCGGCTGCTCGAATTGCTGTCGTTCCAATTCAAGGAGGGTTTCACCGTCCATAACTGGAATTCCCTAACTAAGCAGGGTTACGTTTCCAACCATTCCGACGACTCCCAGTGGCTAGTGCTGGCGGTAACGGCTTTCTTGAAAGAAACCGGCGAGCTGGAATTTTTACGCGAGCGAGTGCCGTATTACGACGGCTCGAAAGGCACGGTTCTCGAACACACCACTCGAGCGATGGAGTACACCTTAAAACATCTGTCGCCGCGACATCTGCCGTACCGCATGACCGCCGACTGGAACGACGCCATGAACGGCGACCCAGTCTGCCGCAACTGTAACCACTGCGGCAATCACTGCGAATCGATGATGGTGGCCGGGCAAGTTTGCTACAACATCCGCGAATTAGTGCCGGTTCTTGATGCTGTTGGCGAGCATTACCAGGTTAAAAAATACCAGCGCTTTTATGATGAAATTAAAGAAGCCGCCAACAAGTATCTGTGGGACGGACAATGGTACGTCCGTTTCACCGAGAGCGACGGCTCACCGATTGGCTCGAAGAAAAACGACTACAACAAAATCGACATTAACGCCCAGACTTGGGCGGTTATGTCTGGCATCGCCGATAGTAAGCGAGCCATTAAAGCCATGGATTCGGTCTGGAGGCATCTCAACACGCCCTACGGCCCGGCGATGTTTCTGCCGGCCTACCAACACCCGGACGAAAAGTTTGGTGTAATTTCCCAATTTACCCCCGGCACCAAAGAGAACGGCGCCATCTTCAGCCATCCGGTTTCTTGGGCGGTCATTGCCGAAGCTATGCTCGGGCGGGGCGACAAAGCCTATAAGTTTTGGCAGGAGACCAATTTTGCCTACCGCGGCGAAGACCCCGATTTGTACCGCGTTGAGCCCTACGTCTACGCCGAGTTCACCTACGGTCCGGAGCACCCGGAGTTCGGCCACGGCTCGTTCACCTGGACCACCGGCTCGGCCTCGTGGTTCTGGCGGGCTTGCCTGGATCACATTTTAGGTATTCAACCAGTAATAAAAGGACTAAAAATTGACCCCTGCATTCCAAAGGACTGGCGTCAAATGGAAATTTCCCGCAAATTCCGTGGGGTGGAATACAACATTCGCATTCAAAACCCGTTCCGGGTTTCCAAAGGCATCGACCGAATTCTCGTTGATGGCATTCGCCTAACCGGCAACGTCATCACTCCGTTCTCCGGCGGCGTCCACTTTATCGAAGTCGTATTAGGTTAAACTTTAGGCAAGTCCCTTTATTTCATCACCTCAAACTGGTATTATTTCGCTATCACGAAAAGTGAGGAGCGTTCCTAATGAAAAAGGCTGACGAGCAGAACTTAGCCATCGTCTACTACCACCCGGGTCAGAAACCAGAGGTAACAGTCTTTCCCTATCCTCTCCCGAAAGACAAACCGGACAGATCATCTTCCGAAGAGTTCGGCGGCCTGACGACGGTAGATAGCCTCGCCTTTGGAGAAACAAGTTCGTGGGTTTTCCAAACAAAGCATCGTGGGGCAATCGTGAGAATGGAGATACCTATCGGTCAAGCCAGAGACCCGGTCATCGGTACGCATCTCGGACTGATCGGAGTCTTCGACCGGACAATCAACCAGCACCTACAGAATATGGTCGAGGCATGCATCGAGTTCAAGGCATCCTTCGACAAAGACATTATGCATAAGAAATAGCATCTCAAATCTGCCCCGCTCGACGCAACGTAATTCGCCAAAGGGCGGAAAGCAATGCGCCGGGCTTTCTTTTTTTACTGGTTCAATTTAGGACGTTGATATGATATATCATATCAACGGGTATTTTTATCTTTTCAAAAAATCAGAAGCTTATCGGCTCACATTGTGAGCCATTAATTTCCGGTGGTGTCCACTTTGTGGAAGTGGTCTTGGGCTAGATTGTTATAAAACAAAGAGCCCGAGCAAGTGGCACCTGCGGGGGCTCAAGAGTTGAATTCGACCTAGCTTAGCGGTAGAGAATCCACTGGGACAAGAACAGGAACTGACCGGCTAAAGTGGCTAGTACCGCCACTCCACATTCGGCGGCAGTCAAGGGGGCGATGTTTCGCTTGGTTCGGGGAAGACGGCTTCTCAGATAGGAAGTCGCTCGGAACCAAAGATGGCACTCTGCAATCACAGCGAGAACATTTGCGGTGATGTAGGCAATGCCGATCACCACAACGCAAAGCGGGACATCGCGATCTAGCATCTGGATCGCCGTCCGAGCTTGATGCAGGTGGCCTAGAACCAAAAGAAAAAGCAATGCAGTGAGGAAGGAATAATTAGCTATTCTCCCCTCAATCGTCGTGCTCCCGTAGAGCTTGGACGCTAGACCTCGCGTTGGAATCTTCCCTGCCAGAGGTAGTCCATTAACAAACCTCATAAAACTTCGCATCTCTCTATCTCTCCTATGTGCGGTGTGGCTGCTTGACGCACCACGTATCTGGGCGAATCCTATCACATCTACCCAAGAAAGTCAAGAGTTTAGCAGGAATATTTAAATTGGGGTTAAAAAAGGTTTTGGAAGAAGTTAAAGGTAGTGTTGCCGCTGGGGCCGGTGGCGGTGGTTTGGGTCGGGCGATTTTGGTCGAGGTAAAGAAAACACACCAAGGCCATCAGCCCAAAGAAGGCGATGCCGTACCACAGCAGACCTCGGTTCTCTTTTTCTCGCATTAACTCTAGTATACAAGTATTAAACGATGAGCGAACTATTGCAGCTAGAGGATTCCATCACCAAACTTCGCGGGGTTGGACCACACATAGAAACGGATTTGAAGAAACTGGGCGTAACGACCCTGGCCGACTTAGCCGAACTGCTGCCGTTTCGCTACGAAGATCGCCGGAAAGTTCGGCTGATTCGCGAGCTGCCGTACGGGCAGGACGTGGTGATTGATGTGGAAATCGTCAAAGTCGGTACCCGGCGCAGCAAAACCGGTCGGTTGATTGTCGAGGCCAAGGGCAAAGATCCTTCCGGCGAAATCTCTATTTTATGGTTTAATCAGCGCTTTATATTAAAAATTGCCCAGCCTGGCCGAAGATTGCTGATTTACGGTACGCGGAAGCCGGCCAAAAGTATGGGCAATCCGTTTTTTGCCAAAAAAATTATCGACCGGCCGGAATTAGTCCCGATTTATCCGGCTACGGCTGGCCTATCACAGTACCGATTAGTTCAGCTTATCCACCAGCTCGAGCCGGTTTTGGATCAGGAAAAAGATCTGCTGCCCGAGCCGACCCGCACAACGCTAAAACTGCCGAAAAAATCGGAGGCTTTGCGCGAGTGCCATTTTCAGCAAGATCCGGATTCGGCGGCCGTCGCTCGGCGGGTGTTGGCAGCCGAAGAACTAATGTTGATGTCGATAAAAATCCTTCAGGCTCACGCCGCTCGGCTGCAACTTATGGGTCAGCCGATTAAAATTGACGCCGACTACCTGAAAGAATTAACCGCCGCCTTGACATTCAAGCTGACCGATAGCCAGCGCCGGGCTGCCTGGGAAATTTTGCAAGATTTAACCAAAACTACCCCGATGAACCGATTACTTTACGGCGAGGTCGGCTCCGGCAAGACGGCAGTGGCGATGTTGGTAGCAGGCAACGTCATTAAGAGTGGCCGCCAAGTAGTTTTCTTGGCACCGACGGTCGCCCTGGCCGACCAGCATTATCAGAACCTGAAAAACTTCTTCGAGCCGCGAGGCGTAACGGTCGCCAAGTTAACTGGCGACGTCAAAACCAAAGAGGAGGCCGATTTGTATATCGGCACTCACGCTCTACTGGAAGAACCAGGCCGATTCAAAAATTTGGGCTTGGTAATTATCGACGAGCAGCACCGCTTCGGCGTCGCCCAGCGGCAGACGCTCGTCGCCACCTCCAAGCCGCCGCACTTATTAATGATGACCGCCACTCCAATCCCCCGGTCGCTGGCCCAAACACTATTTGGCCACCTCGACATTAGTTTGATGACCGGCAAGCCGATTCACCAAAAAGAAGTGACTAGCCGAATTTTTGAAGAAAACGACCGAATGGAAATTGAAAACAATATTCGAGCTCGACTGAAATGCCACGAGCCGGGCTTTGTCATCTGCCCACTGATTGTCGGCGAGGAGCAACCGCGATCACTGTTATCGCTAGAGCGAAAAACCATCGAATCGGAAGAAAAGCGGCTGGCTCAAGAGTTCCCGGAAGCCAAAATTGCCGTCCTTCACGGCCGGTTGAAAAATGCTGACAAAGAAAAAATCGTGGCCGATTTTCGAGCCGGCGGCAAAATTGATATTTTGCTTTCCACCACCGTCGTTGAAGTCGGCATCGACAACCCAGCGGCCACCTGGATTTTAATCGAAGAGGCCGATCGCTTCGGCCTGGCTCAACTTCACCAGTTACGTGGCCGAGTCGGCCGCGGCGCCAAAGAATCAGTTTGTTACTTGGCCGACAGCGCCACTTCACCCAAAGGCCGAGAACGCTTAGAGGCTTTGGTTTCGACCACCGACGGCATCGCCTTGGCCGAGGCCGATTTGCGCCTTCGTGGCCCGGGCGAACTGACCGGCATCGAGCAGAGCGGCCTGCCCGAGCTGAAATTTTTCGACTGGTCAGAGCCGCAACTTTTCGGCCAAGTATTTGCCGAGGCCAAAAAAATCGTTAATGATGGATTGGAGAAATATCCAAATATCATAAAAGCGATTAATGCCCAAAATCAAAAAGTCGAAACTGGCGGAGCTTGAGAAACTAGGTTTAAGCGTCAATAGTCTGCTGGCGGTTCTGGCCGTTGGAGCAACTTGTTTCTTGATCGGCATGGAGTATCAAAAAAGCAAAACCGTCGTTAGCGCCGACACCAGCACTCAAGCCTCGACCAGCCAAATTGCCATGCCTGCCCCGACCACGACTTCTTCCACAACTTCCACCAGCACCGACGCATCCTCCACTTCTGATACTTCTTCATCCACGTCCACTAGCGCGATTGTTGATATCAACACCGGCACGCTAGCCGAGTTGGACACCTTGCCTGGTATCGGCCCGAAGTACGCCCAGGCGATTATCGATTACCGGACCGCCAACGGCCCGTTCGTCCGAGCCGCCGATATCGTCAACGTTAAAGGCATCGGTCCAAAAACCTACGACAAACTCAAGGATCGAATTACAATTTAAAAAGGTATGTTGCCCTTTCTTAAACTGGTTCATTTCAGAGACCTTATATCATATACGATATATTCGTGGTTTTAGTTTTCGGAGTTACAATATTGATATTACAGGTTTAGTCGGCTAAAATTAGTGTATTGCTACGGGCGTGTGGTGAAATTGGTATACACGTCGGCTTTAGGAGCCGATGCCGCAAGGCGTGTGGGTTCGAGTCCCACCTCGCCCACAGATTGAAATCAAGGCTCAAGGCCTTGATTTTTCTGGTAATATATGATATAGTACACACAACGAAGGGGTGGCCAAATGCCAATCGATAAAAATTCAAGGGTTGGGAAGTTGGAGCATAAGATGCTCGTGGCTTTCGCTCAAAAAGGCGACGCTAAGGCTCGAACGATTCTCCTCTCCGAGTGCGAAAGTGAGGAAGACAAGGCCAAACTCTACAGAAAATGGAAAGTCGACACCAGCAACCTCGACGAGCTCGGCGATCCGCAATTAGCCTAGCGTCCACGTCCACGCGCCGAGACCCACAAGGTCTCGGCGCTTTCCTTTATTTCCATGGATTGATGGTTTGAGCCAAATCAGCTAGACTATATAGAGTAATTTAATAATTATTCGCCAGGGTAGCTCAATGGTAGAGCACGCGCCTGAACTTAATCGGGTCTTTACGTCGGAAGGCGTAAAGAGAATTGGGTGAATTCGGGGAAAGCCGCTAAAAACGGACAATCCCGAGCCAAGCCGGATCGGGCTTTGTTAATCCGGAAGGTGTAGAGACTAGCAAGTGAGTCCCAACAATAATCTTGCATCAGCGCCCAACTTCCCATGGGAGATGATATATCGCCATAAATGGCTCAATCATCTTCAAGGAAGATGATATAGTCCTAAGTCGAAAGACTGGAAGAGCGTGGTGTCGTCAGTTCGATTCTGACTCCTGGCACGAGCAAGTCTAAAAGACTTGCGAGGGACAGGAGGAGGAATATGAACAATCATCTGTCAAATACAATGGTGCGGCACAATATTCTGACTCCTGGCACAATTCAATAAATGAAAGATTTTTTTTCCAGCAGATTTTCGACCATTACCGGCTACCTATCCACCCAGAAAGTGCCGGCGGCCGATGTTCTAAATATTTTTTCCTGGAAATACTGGACCGAGAGCAATATTCCTCCGACAACAATTTATAGTCTGGCGACGATTATCGTGACGTTAATATTCCTAATTATTCTTGGCTTTTGGCGGGCTCGCCTTAAAAAGGCTCAAGCTCATGCCCCGGTCTATGGGTTCGTTACCGACCAGATTGCCAGCATCATGTTCTTCATTGTTGTGGTTTTAGTAGCATATGCTTTTTTCCGCTATCAACAGATTAGTTACCTATCGAGTCGGCTAGTAATTCTGGCCAGTATCTTCGTAATAGTTATCTGGCTGGGCGTAATTTTCTACTACTTACGCTTTGTGATTCCGCCAAAACGCGCTTCCTATCTTGAAAAGGAACGGTTTTTCAGGTATCTTCCAAAGAGTAAGCCCGGCTCAAGATAAAAATATCTTGGCCGAGGCAGGTCCGACTCCAGATAGGAGACCGGGCTAGGTTCGTCTCCAGATAGGAGACGACCGAGAAAGGAAAACCCCATTTTATGGCAAAATCAGTAAGCGGCCCAACAACTATGGAGGAACTAGTTGAAGCATTGGGCGACAAATTAGTTCCGTTCACCCAGGGTGACGTGGTGGACGTGACCGTCATCTCAACTTCCAAGGACAGCATTATGGTAGACGTCTCGGGCGTCGCCACCGGCATTATTCCCGAGAAAGAATTCTCGGCAACCGCCAGCAAAATCAAGACCGGCGATACCATCCGGGCTTTTGTGATGTCCTCGGAAAACAGCAACGGCTACGTAATTCTCTCGCTTAAACGCGCCGAGAAAGAACGTCTATGGAACATGCTCGAGCAGCGCAACACCACCGGCGAGGTTATCAGTGTGAAAATTGTTCAGGCCAACAAAGGCGGTCTGGTGGCCGAGTACGGCAATATGCAGGGCTTTATCCCTGTTAGCCAATTATCATTCAAAAACTATCCACGAGTTGAGGGCGATCGCTCGAAAATCCAAGAAAAATTGTCCGAATTAATCGGCCAGTCAATCGTGGTCAAAATTATCAGCTACGACAAGGCTTCCAACAAAATCGTCTTTAGCGAAAAAGCTGCCGGCGACGTTGAGGCCGAAGAAAAAGCCAGCCACTACCAAGTCGGCCAAAAGGTTAAGGGCAAAATCACCGGCATCGTTGATTTCGGCCTGTTCGTCGACATCGGCGAAATCGAAGGCCTAATCCATATCTCCCAGGTTTCATGGCAGCGCATCAACAATCTGAAGGATCATTTTCAAGTCGGCCAAGAAATTGAAGCCGAAGTTGTCAGTGTTGAAGGCGGCCGAATCTCGCTCTCCATCAAAAAACTTCAGAGCGACCCGTGGCAGCTCGAGGTTAAAACCTTGGGTGTCGGCGACAAAGTCGAGGGCGAAGTTACCAAAGTTACGCCGTACGGCGCTTTTGTTCGGCTGACTGACAGCTTGGAAGGCCTCTTCCACGTCTCGCAGATGCCGGAACAGACACCGGTTGAGCAGGCCGTCAAAGAAAACCAGAAGTATCTCTTCGAAGTTGTTTCGATCGAGCCGGAGCTTCGTAAAATATCTCTGCGCCTGGCCAATACGAAAGTCGAAACAAAGAAAAAATCATCGTCCGAAGACTCCTCGGCCTCCGAAGTTTTAACGAAGGAGGCGGCGAAGGACGAAAAACCAGCCGCCAAAGCTAAAGCCAAACCCAAAAAGAAACCCGTCTCGGCCGAGCCGGACGAGGTAAAACCCATCTCGAAGACTGCGTCTTCGGACAAGGTAAACAAAGATGCTAGCGCTCAAGACAGCCAAGAGTAACGGTTTCGAACTGACCGACCGCAAGGTCACCGTCAATTTAGAGAACGCCAAAGTTGCCCTGGGCGACGAAGTCTTTGAGAGCACCGGCGAGTACGAAATTGGCGGAGTCGAGGCAGTTTACGGCCAGAACGCCGCCCTGATTGTTTGGGAACAGCTGCAGTTGGTTTACGTTTTCAATCTTCAGGCACCGACGCCGTTTGAAAAAGAACAGTTCGCCACTTGCGACATTCTGCTGCTGCCAGACACGCTCGGGGAACTGGCCAAAAACATCTACACCGAGCTACTTGATGCCTACGATCCGCGCCTGGTTGTCTTTCACAAGGGTTTGACGATGGAAAAAAGTTTTCAGGAAGGCCTGAAGCTGACCGAGACCAACCTCGTGAAGATTACCGAACAAACATTACCAATTGAGGGGAGAGATTTAGTCGTAGTTGGCTGATGTCCGATCTTGGAGCCCTAGCCAAGAAGATCTCCGCCAGTCCACAGGTAACAATTCTGCTCCACCAGCAACCAGACGGTGACGCCATTGGCAGCGGTGTGGCTTTGGCCTTGGCCATAAAAGATCAGGCGGAAGTAACGATTGTTAGTGTCGACGAGCCACCGAAAGCCTTTCGGGATATTTGCGGTCAAATTATTTTTTCTGCCAAATTGCCTGAAAAAGCTGACTTGATTATCGCTGTTGATGTTGGCGAGCTTTACCGAACAGGTTTTGGAAAGATTTTGTCTAATCCCAAAAATGCCGGTTCAATTGCCTTAATTGACCATCACGCCACCGGCGACATTGCCAAAATCGCCCAATATTCATACTGTAGAAGCGCTTCGGCCACCGCCGAGCTGGTTTTTGATTTGCTAAGCGAGCTTAGAGTTGAAATCACTCCGCCGATTGCCACCGCCTTGCTGCTTGGGCTTTACACCGACACCGGCGGCTTTCAGCACCAAAACACCTCCAGTTCGCTCTTGAAACTGGCCGGCCGGTTGGTCAGCTACGGCGGCAACCTCAACTTAATTAGCCGGTCGCTGCGCAATCAAACCAGCCAGAAACAAAAAAGGCTCTGGGGTTACGTTTTAGATAAAGTTACAATCAACCGCTACGGCCTGGCCAATGCTCGTTTGAGCCTGAAAGAATTGGAAAATTATCAGGCCGAGTATCAAGATTTGGCCGGCTTGGCCAATTACTTGTCGCTGATTAGTGAAGACCGGGCGGTTTGCTTAACCGTGGAAGATAAAAACGGCTGGAGAACAATCCTGCGCACGCGACACGCCAATATCAATTTATCGAGACTCGCCAAGCTTTTTGGTGGCACCGGCACAAAAAAAATCGCCGGTTTTACCGTGACGAAAGACCTTTTTTCCAGTAAAATATCAGAGTAGACGCCCGGGTGGTGGAATGGTTTACACGATCGACTTAAAATCGATTGCCGCAAGGCATGCGGGTTCGACTCCCGCCCCGGGCACTTTTGGTCGCTTAGCTCAGCTGGTTAGAGCGCCGCATTTACACTGCGGAGGTCGTAGGTTCGAGCCCTACAGCGACCACAAAACCCTTCGTACTACGGGCTCACACGTGAAAGATAGGTTAACCGCACCATAACGTCATAAAATCACAGCCAGAGTTTACAGTACTTGAGGTTATTGCTACGTATGCAAAGCGACTCGCGATGATTTCAATGAAGAACATTAGAATTATGGATCCGTATGATTTTTTAAGCTTGATAGCCCTGATTATAAGTCCGATGTTTAGTACTAAAATACCCAGCATGATGACAATTTGAAAATAGCCCGGGATATTATCTGTCGCTTGGAGTGTGATATAGGTCATAGCAAAACCGGCAATAATTAATACTGATCCGGCCAGAATACTAATACTTACCCAGGTATTATTCGCTGGAGTTGCCACTGATTCTTGGAAATATTCCTTAATGCTCTCGTTGTCCCAACCCGAAGAAACGAGCGATGCTTTTATTTCTTCGTCTGACTTTCCAAGAGCTCGCTGGCTCTCTATATAGCCAGAAACGTTACTATTTTTATCCATAAAATAATAATACTCCGATTTTATTCAACAAAAATTTCTAACTTAAGCTGTTACCTTGGCGGTGACGGATTCGAAAACAGTAATTTGTTTGGAAATCATGCCGTCAACGGAGAAATTTTCTTCGACAAACTTTTTTCCCTCGACGGCCAGTTTTTCTTGCAACGATTTATCACACAGCAAGCGATTAACTTCGCTGGCAAACTGGGTTTCGTCGCGAACGACGACAGCAACTTCTTCTGGGTAAACTTCAGCTTGAATCGGCGAATTCAAAGCGACGACCGGCGTACCGGCAATCATCGCCTCGCCCAAAACCAAGCCTTGCGTTTCCGACTGCGAGGCGAAGACGAACGCGTCGGCTGCGCCGTAGCAAGCCTTGCTGTCGGCCAACGGCAGGCCGTCGGTCAGAATGACTTGTTTTTCAACGTCCATTTTTTTAGCTTCAGCTTGAGTTTCTTCGATATCCCCTGGCCCGACCAGCAGCAAGGTAAAATCTTGGCGCATTTTTGCAAGTGTGGCCGCCATTTTTATTAGTGCCGAGATATTTTTTTCTTTAGAAATCCGGCCGACAAAAATTAGCAAGGCGTTATCGGGCGAAAAATGATATTTTTCGGCCAGTTCACTTTTGGAAAAACTTTTCTCGGACTTCAAAATGCCGGTGGGAATAACTTTAATCGGTTTAGTAACTTCGTACGAGCGCAATTTGTCGGCAATCACTTGGCTGGGAGTGATAATAATATCAGCGGCGTTGCAAACCTTGCGCGACCGCTCGACCATTCGCAGTGCCCCCAGCTCGCCGCCGTAGGCCTGGCCGTACATCTCGACCAAGGTGTGGTAGGTAACAACCTTGGCTTTTTTAGAGGCAATCATCGCTCGCTCAAAAGCATTTGGCGCCCAAGTAATAGTGTGCAACCAGTAGGCGTCGGGCCCAAAATCTTGGGCGATTTTTTTAATCTGCCCGTAGGCCTTGTAGCCAAACATCCGCTCTTCTTTGCCAAAAAGCTGCAAGAAAAATTTACTTAACGGCGAGGCCATGACCGGCCGGTGCTCCGGCCGAGCCAACTGCTGCTGATAACGCGGGGCGACAATTTGAATCTTTTGGCCGGCTTTGACAAAACCGTCAACGCTGGTGTTGATGGAATTAGTCACGCCGTTATGCAACGGGTAAGTCAGCGACCCGATTAGGATTCGCATAGTTAAGTAAGTTTTTTCGAGGTGTTGGTGAAAGTTTGCTTAATAACCTGCCAGTCCTGGACGGCGACGCCAATGACGGCCGCCAGCGGCACGGCCAAGACAATCCCCAGAATCCCGTAGAGTTTGTCGCCGATCAAAATTGCCAGAATCACTACCACCGGGTTCAAGCCGACGGCTTTGCCCATAATTTTCGGGGCCAAGAAATTACTCTCGAGCTGCTGAACCACCAAGTAGATGATAAGCGCCAAGATTCCGTGCAGGGGTGAGTGAGCTAAGTTGACGGCGATGCCAGGGACGGCGCCCAGAAACGGCCCGACAAAAGGAATGCTTTCGGTCAAGCCGGCCCAGATGCCTAGGGTTAAGGCGTACGGCGAGCCGATAATTAGCAGACCGATGGTATCGAGGATAGCGATAATTAGCATTAAAGTCAGCTGGCCGCGCAACCAAGCGCCTAGCTTGCCGGCGACTTTTTTAGTGGTTTCCGACAGCTCGTCGTAAAGATCGGGTGGCAGAATGCCGCGGTAGATTTTTTTCAAGCCCTCTTCTTCGAGCAGCAGATAGAAAGACAGAACCAAGACGGTGATGACGGCCACGATGCCGGAGATGATGCCGAAGGTCTTGTCGAGTAGGAACGAGCCGAAATCGCTAAGGTGGCTAGACAGGCTATTGAGATTGTCGCGAATTACGTTGGCCGCCGATTGGATAAAGCCTGGCGTACCAGCTCGAGAGAAGGTCTCGGCAATCCTCGGTAAATTTTGGCTGAAGTCTTGAATCTGGTTGACAAGCGGCGGGACGATCATTAATGAGATAGCGGCCAGCGCTAGTAGGATTAACAAAAAGACGCTGACCACCGCGCCTGGTCGAGTGATGCTTTTAGCCCAACGGTCGACAGTTGGCGACAGGGCAGCGACGATAATAACCACCAAAAACATCAGCACTAGAACGTCGCGCAGTAGAAACAGCAGCCACAAACCTAAGGCTACCAAGAAAAACCTGACTATTGTCGAGGTGGAGATGTCAATCTTTTGCGCCATCAAGTTCAGTGTAAAAGAAAATGGCCTCTAGTCAACCAAAAAAACTTTGCCATTTTTAAGTTGTTCCCTAAGTCGGGGTGGTGAGACTAATCGCTTCGCTCATATACTCGCTCCGTTTCACTACGCTCGTATCGAACTCTTGTCGGGCTGGGCAGACTTGAACTGCCGACCTCGTCGTCCCGAACGACGCGCGCTACCAACTGCGCTACAGCCCGTACACACATTTTGTCACTTCGACAATGTGCAATCGCACCCAGATATTCTTACGCTCGCAACCTTACTTGCGCTCTTTTCATTTTAGCGCAAGCGGTTGCTTCCGTTCGCCAACAGCCACTGGCTGTTGGCTCATCAACTGCGCTACAGCCCGAAGTAAAACAACAACTGCGCTATTACGAGCCCGGTTCCTCCGAGCGAGGAATACGAGTCCCGAGCTTGCGAGGGCGACTACACCCCGATACTTGACTTATTTTACAGGAAGGAGTACGATATTGCCACGCTCTGTTTGGAGGGGATTCATGGAAGAAGAGAAGTGTCCGTATTGTCACTCACTTTTGTCGAGGGATGCCACACCGGAAGAAACCAACGCAATTCCAGCCGCTCGGCGCCTTGACGTTGGGGATGACAGACTTCGTTTCTGCTTGAGATGTAAGAGTTTCTTCGGACTAGGACAGCTCCGGCAAATCCGAGTCCAGGAGGGAGATGGCGGCCTCCTGGCTCAAATATTGTAGGTTCAGCTCGAATCCGGGCGGTCGATTACGGCCGCCCGTCCTGTATTTTGCGAAATATACCTGTAAAATATAAACATTAGCTCCCAGTAGCTTCCTCCTTCACCAAGGTTTCGGAGGACAAGCGAATTGAACGATAAGTTGCTTGCCCCTCGAAGCTCTGATGTAATTAGGGAGTAGTGGGCCCCAGTAGCTCAGAAGACAGAGCGGTTCCGTCCTAAGGAAAAGGTCGCAGGTGCAACTCCTGCCTGGGGCACAAATCAACCGACCAAGTCGCGTAGGCGAACTGACGGGTTGAACTGAATTGTCTTGTCTTCGCGGATATAGAAACTACCGAAATCGGCCAAGACGACCTTTTCGCCGTTTTTAAAATATTCGGCCAGAACCTCACTGAAGGCTTTAACGAAGGCTTCCGAGTGAGCCTCGTCGAGGTTGAGTTTTTCAGCCAGTTTTTTCACCACACCGGCTTTGTCCATAAATCAAGCATAAACTAAAAACAAAAAACTAGAAACAAAAATGTATTGTAAAATGTAAAATCATCAGTCGCGTAGCGACACAATAATCGCTGCGCTCATATTCCTGGGGGGAATAATTTTACTTTTTAGTCTTACCTCGCCGTCTCGGCAAACCTGGTCTCGCGAATCACGTTGACCTTGACCGTGCCGGGATACTGCAGCTCGGCCTCTATACGGTTGGCGATATCGCGAGCCATTTTCATGGCCGTTAAATCGTCAACAATCTCCGGCTTGACCAGCACCCGAACCTCGCGTCCAGCTTGAATGGCGAAAGTTTTTTGGACGCCGGGGAAGCTATTGGAGACGTTCTCCAGCTCGGTCATCCGCTTGATATATTGTTCGGTCGACTCTCGGCGAGCTCCCGGCCGGGCGGCCGAAATCGCGTCGGCAGTTCGAACCAAAATCGCCTCGACCGACTTGGCGTCGGTGTCTTCGTGGCTGGCTTCAATACAGTGGACGACCGCCTCGCTGACGCCGTATTTGCGCGCTAGCTCGACACCGGCTTCAACGTGCGAACCGGGATTTTCATGGGAGACGGCCTTGCCGATATCGTGGAGCATCGCGCCTTTTTTGGTGATATTAATGTCGGCGCCGACTTCACTGGCCAAAACTCCAGCGATATGAGTAACTTCAATCGAGTGTGCCAACTGGTTCTGGCCGTAAGAAGTTCGAAACTTCATCGAGCCTAAAATCCTAACCAGCTCCGGGTTAAAACCGGTGATGCCGACTTCGGCCAGAGCGTCTTCGCCGGCTTCTTTAATCTCGTCCTCGACATTGTCCTGAGCCTTTTTAACCAGCTCTTCGATTTTCGCCGGTTGGATTCGGCCATCTTTTATTAGAGCTTGAAGAGCTTGGGAAGCGACGGCTCGGCGGATCGGGTTGAAGCTGGAAACCATGACGGTCTCCGGCGTTTCGTCGATGACCAAATCAACACCGGTGGCTTTTTCAAAAGCCTGAATG
>DATKGP010000003.1:0-2726 GCA_035510775.1 Saccharimonadales bacterium (SeqCode) | reverse complement strand
GGGGGATTATGTCTTACGGCGGCACGGCCATTATTATCGACTTGGCTTGTATCGGCCTAGTCGAAAGTATCCACATCCGCCACAAAAAGTTTGTCTTCGGCTAGAGCCCTGTAGTTGCGTTGACGTTTCAGAGAAAATTCGCTACACTATTATCTGTTAATGGCAACTAGCGAAGATAATAACAAGCAGTGGGCGGTTGTAGCCGTCGGAGGCAAGGATCATCTCGTCGCCGAAGGTTCTAAATTAACCGTCAACAAACTCGATTTAGAGGTTGATAAGACCTTGGTACTTGACAGTGCTCTCGACAAGTTGCCGGTGACTCTGAAGGTCGTTGCCCACAAGTTGGGTGAAAAAATTCACGGCTTCAAATTCAAAAACAAGGTTCGTTACACTCGGCATTACGGCCATCGCCAGAAGCTGACTGTTCTGGAAGTTTTGGCTATTGGCAATCCTAAATCTGTTACGGTTAAAGCCGAAGTTA
The DNA here is from genome assembly GCA_035510775.1 of Saccharimonadales bacterium (SeqCode). Taxonomy (GTDB): domain Bacteria; phylum Patescibacteriota; class UBA1384; order 2-12-FULL-50-11; family 2-12-FULL-50-11; genus DATKGP01. Next base: position 2,245 of record DATKGP010000003.1, on the reverse strand, counting down.
AGTCCGAGAAGAAAGACGCGGTAACCAAAAAACCTGCCGCGAAAAAAGCCGTAGCCAAAAAAATCGCTCCGCTAAATCCGCCAACCGGCGGAGGCGGAAAGAAGCCGGTAGCCAAGAAGGAGAAGAATGGCTAATCCTGTTGCCTACAGCGCAAAATTTGTGAAATCGGTCGTCGAAGAAGGTTCGAAGGTTATCTGGCCGGATCGTCCGACCGTCATCCGTCACACAATTATGGTGATTATTTCTGTTGGCATCGCCATGGCGATTTTCGCGTCCCTCGACTATGGTCTGCAACAGCTAGTTCTGGTAGTTTTAAATGGCAAGTAATAAGAAAATGGCTGACGAAGTGCAACCCACCAAAGACATCGAAGATACCGCTAGCAAGGCTCGCCAGAGCGGCCAGGCCGGTTGGTACGTCATCCACACCTACGCCGGTTACGAAGAACAGGTGGCCGAGAATTTGCTTCAGCGCGTCACTACCCTAAAGCTGCAGGATTATATTTTTGACGTTATTGTCCCCAAGGAAAAACAAGTGGAGATTAAAAACGGCAAGCGCAAAGTCGTCGAGAAGCGCAGCTTCCCAGGTTATGTTTTTGTTAATATGATTGTCACCGACGAGGCGTGGTATGTTGTCCGCAACACCCCGAGCGTGACCGGTTTCTTGGGTAGTGGCGTTCGCCCGACCCCGATTCCCCAAAGTGAGATTGACGCTATTAAAACCAAGATGGCCAAAGACGAGCCGGAACATACTATCGACTTGAAGCTTGACGATTTAGTCCGCATCTCCGACGGCCCGCTCAAAGGTTACGAAGGTAAAATTACCGAAGTCGATGAGGCCAAGGGCAAGGTCAAGATTTCTGTCTCAATGTTCGGCCGCGAAACGCCGGTTAACTTGGACTTTTTGCAGGTAAAGAAAATCTAATGGCCAAAAAAGTAAAAACTATTATTAAACTCCAAGCCCCGGCAGGTAAAGCTACTCCGGCGCCACCGGTTGGTACCGCCCTTGGGCCCCACGGCGTCAACTTGATGGAGTTCGTTAATCAATTTAACGACCAGACCAAAGCAATGGGCGATACCATCATTCCGGTCGAGATTACTATTTACGAAGACCGAACCTTCAGTTTTATTACCAAAACTCCGCCGGCCGCTATCCAGCTACTTAAGGCTGCTAAAATTGAAAAAGGCTCTGGCAATCCTAAAAAAGACAAGGTTGGCTCGGTGACGGTGGCTCAAGTTCGCGAAATTGCCGAAAGCAAAATGAAAGATCTCAACGCCCGTACTCTCGACCAAGCCGAAAAAATTGTCCGCGGTACCGCCCGCTCAATGGGCATTGACGTTAAATAACTTTCTCCGAGCACATCAAGGCGTAACCTTTGAGCGTTGACACAAGGGCAAGTTTTATATACAATTGATACTATCAATATCCTCTAGGAATTGAATTTGTACCGTTTAACGGTTTGTACTTGGAATTTGAAGTGTGACGATCGCAATGCTCTCTTGCGGTTTGTTGCTCTGGATTTTTACCAACTGGTCGCTTGAAAAATCGGGGGTGAGGATTGTCTTGCCTGTCCGGAGTGATCTTGGAGCCGCCTTATCCTTAAGTCGGATCGTGAGAGCTTTTCGCGCCCTGACAGCTAGCTAGTGTCAGGGCGCAATTCATTCCTTAATGCACACCAAGAAGCGGCCTATTTCTGATTAAAAAGGACCCCGCTCTCACCACAGTAGCAGGGTCCGGAGACAAAGGCTCTTAGCTAGCGCTATGCTGCCAACTGGCAGTAGGTTTCCCCATTCGGATAAGTACGAAGACCCTTCTGCGTCCGTAGAAGCAGAAGCTCAACACGTCCAATGCACCATCCTTCATCGAGCCTTCAGCTAAATCATTTTACATCATCCTTTATCGTGAATAAAGTTGTCGCGTGAATGGCGACTTTTTTCGTAGCGACTTCGTCGCCTACCCTTTGCATTCCCACCCCCCGCACGCTTCGTTGCCGCGGGCAAGGAGAAAAACACGCTCGCTGGTCCTGGGGGTCCCAGGTGCTGGGCTCGCGGTTTTTCCTACAGACAATTCTAGCGAGCGGCAGGATATCTTTGGGAAACCGTCGCGGACTGCGAACGGTTACCTTTGTGAAGCCTTGGCGCAGCAGAGTGAGCAGGAACGAGAAGCTCGGAGATGATCGAATCATCGACGAGGCTGTGTTTCAGGGAGAATATCCTGCGTAAGCGAGCGAACAGAAGGATTGGCCGA
>DATKGP010000002.1:0-20937 GCA_035510775.1 Saccharimonadales bacterium (SeqCode) | reverse complement strand
GTTCAGAAAAAGCTGACGGTTAATGTCTACAGTTTCTATAACACTGGTTCGACTTCGGTATCGGTTAGCTACAACCAAATTATTGTGAAGGTACTTCAGCGAGCCATCGCCACCTCAACCTGCCAAAGCACTGACGGCCAGACTTGTGTGTTGTCTGGCGGTGTCCAACAGGCCGGCTATGGCGTTGGCGATTTAATTGCTTTGGAGCGCTACAACGGCGGAGTCCTAACCGATTCGCGCTTCTCCTACGTCAAAGATATCTCGACGGCCGGCAAGCTGACATTTACCAATAGCGAGCCGACGACCGACGTTTGGAGCGGCGCCACCACTCAAAACCCGGCCTCGACTCCAGCACCCCGCTACGGTGGCCAGTTCAGCACCGACCCGCGCAACCCAACTTTGGCCTATTTGTGGGAAGGCAACGACAAGGGTTTGAGCCAAGAATATCTCGACCACGCCCAGGTCGTCTGGCAGTTTAACACTGCCACCAACACCTGGGTTTATGCACCAATTAGCCAGCCAAACACGGCTGATTCTGGCTACACGATGCAGTACGAAAATATGATCCCCCAGAATATTGTTTACACTTCTAGTAGCACGTCTGGGGTTAATCCGGCTCTAGATACTAGCAGTAACAGCCAGACGCTGCAGCTAGACACCACCGTTGATAGTGCGGCCATCGCCAAGGCAGTTGTCGGTTCGTCAGTTCTAATAGAGCGCCAAAATGCCTCTGGCAGCGCCCAAACTGACCGCCAGTCTTGGCACGGGACGATTACTAGCATCCCAGACTACAACGGCAATCAAATCGTGGTTAAGCACAACGGCGGTTTTTCAGGAGATTCCGGTATTACCGTCAATTCAGCTAGCGTCAAAGTGATTATCAACTACGGCCTGACCACTTGGGATTTTTACAACAACACCAACGCCGGTGTCAAAATGACGGTCAACCGTACCGCCACCGGACTGGAGATCTATACTGCCAGCTCGGCCGAAAATCGCGTTCCGGCCATCGGCACGACGATATTTGTTACCAAGCTAACCGGCAATGTCTATGACGCCTACAGTATGACGGTGACCAACCGGACATTCACTAACGTCGGCGGTTCGCAGCCGTACAAATTCACCCTGACTGGGACGGCTCCGCAGATGCTGGCCGGGCCGATACCGATGAGCTGGGGCTCGAATGCCTTGGTTGTCAACGGCAGCAATACCACCTTAACTACCTCGGGCGATCAAATCTTTGCCCTCAACGGTCTGGGCTCGGTTGAGTGGTATCTGACCAGCAATACCTTCAATGATAATCCCCAGTGGCGCGCTCGTCAGGCCAATAGCTCGGCGACTTTCGGATCTGGCACTGATTACCCCAGCCCCAAAAAGGCCGCCGCTGTCGGCAGTATTTATTACGCCGCCGGTACCGAAAGCAAAATTTATGAAGTCGGTGGCAACTCCGGCCGATTCACTCGCGTCTGGCGCGAAGAAAAAAGTGGTAACGACCCCAACGACGCCAATCGACCAACTTGGTCGATGCTGAAAGACTCGGCCATGCAAAGCGGATCCTTACCAGAGCTGTCTGGTGGAAGCTTGTCGGTCTATCAAGCGGCCGATGGAACGACTAAGGCAGTTTATTTTGGCGGCAAGTATAAATCGGAGATGTCTGGCTACGACTACGCCGGTTGGCAGATGGGCCCGGCTATCGGTTCGTTCGTCAGTACCAGTAGCTCGCCGACCAACGGCAGCTACTTCTACGCCTATATGACCCAGCCGGCCGATGACTCAACTGCCTATGGGTTTCGTAACACCGTTTTTGGCGATTACTCACAAGGCAGCGATTTCTCCTCGGTTAAGGACAGCCTGAATCTGGTTGATAAACAACAAACTGCCATGAACACGTGTAACTACATCGCCGACACGGCTTGTAATAGCGGCAGCGGTAAGACCGGCGGTCAGCAGTTGCTTAAGCTCGGCAACGCCGGCATAGACCAAAGCGGCGGCTGGACTAACACCAATATGGTGCTTGGACCGGGATCGGCCTTCTTGAGCAATAATAATTTGGCCAGTCTGATTTTGTCCGGGCCGACAATTGAAAGCTCGCGAACAAGTACACGCTACGACGCCGAGGGCTATTATCCGTACCAAGCCGACACAGCTCAAGCCGGCTTCGGGACTTTGGCGACTAACTACGCCACCGACAAGACCTTGATGCTGGCCGGCTATTCGGAAATCAAGGATAACTCTGGCAACAAACTAGGTGGAGCCTTGTTAGTGACACCGGCTGGCGTTGGCTTGGGTTGGTTGACCAACCGCTCGGCTGGAGCTCGCGGGTATAGTTATATTGCCGCCAGCCAAGTTGACAGCTCGTACGCGATGAAGAGCGGAGCTCTGGCCAGCGAGTACCTAACCTGGATTCCCGATCCAGAAGATGTCCTGTTTACGCTAAACGCCGCCAAAGTTATGGCCTCCGCCAACATTTATAAGGTCGTCGGCTACTACGGCAACGTTCGCCGCGGTTATCTGGCGACTGCCGCTCCCGGTGTCAATAAGGTGATGAATTTGCTAGAGATTGTGCCGTAAAATTTGAAGAAACACCTACGACATAATTCTTTCGTCTACGTTGTTCGCAACAATAATTAAGACGCAGCCTCTACATGCTTGCGGCTACAATAGCGACTTGCAGATCATTGTGACGGCCAGAATAAATTCGTACTTCAGCAACATCACCGGTCAACGGCTCGGAAGGTGTCGCAGTTATGGAGCATCCGACATGTAATGGAACTGCAGAGATGTTCACGTTCGCGCGTAGAGTCGAAGAGCCATTACTAAACCCATCGGACAAACACTCAAGTCCGTTTGTTTCATCGCATCGGAGTGTCAGCAGATGCCAGTTGCCAGCGACAAGTGACCCTGGGGCGTTGTCTGTTGCGCCGGTGGTACCCACGAAGTTAGCAGCCTGCGCGATCGCCCCTGTTATTCCTTTGAGATGCCAGTCTCTACTGCCGCTAGAGTTGATGTCCATAGCTACTACAGTCTGGTTAGACACTGGTAATGTTGACCAGTGAATACGTGCATACACGGTGAAGCGGCCATCTTGCGGCAAGGTTACGTTAGATGCTGTCTCCATCCACTGAGATCCGGAAAAGGTAACGGCGATGCGCCCGCCGACGCTGGTTGAATAGGTGGGCTGTTTGCCTCCGGTTGATTGTGCGAGTGCCTGACCACTATTAGGATTGAATGATGGCCAACTAGATACGCTGGCGCCGTTAGATAGGCCAGTAATACTTGAGGCTCTCCATCCATCAATCAAAGTGAGATCTGGAGTAGGTGCCGGAAGTTGTACGGTAGCACGTTGAACAGGTATTTGGTCGTTCGGGCTTAGTGGTATCCAGGCACCACCACTCCATATTTGCTCGCCACGCACTTGAGTGGGCTGAGCCCCTGGTACATAGAGAGAATCCAGCTCAGCGACAAAGGCCGCATCTGATTTATTCTTCACCACATAGAACTGATTACCTGACCCAGTTGTAAATGTATTAGCTCCGGTAGAAGCATTGACATTATTCGTGCCCGCGACGGTAGTGTATCCTGCAAGCGTCGGATCATTCAAACATGCAAGGCGCATTGTCATAGGATCCCAAGATGATCGACCGCTAGGATAGGATCCGTAGTCGATAAGTGCTCGGCGCAATGGGTCGTGTGGTTGGAGCGACGTAGCAAAATTATCGCCACTAACTACTGAGGTTCCAACCTCGTGGCCAAGAAATGTCAGCGGGATACTAGAGGGCCAAGAGTTAACAACTGCGACAGCTGCAGCAATTTCTTTCGCACCGCGACTAAAATTGTTTTCCGTACCCGAGGGGTACTGCCCTCCCATCATCCAGACGTGATTGACCTTGGCGGCTACTAGTTGAGTTCCAGTAAGACTACTAATAGAGTCAGCTGAAGATGCCAGTAAAGCCTGTATACCTGACTGGTAGCCAGTACATATGATGTCAGCAGGAGTCGCTGAATTAGCGAGTGCTGTGCGCATCACTGTTACAGCATCTGGTACAGTTGTGAGGTCTCGATGAGGTAAGTTTTTAGCCATGTTCGCCTGATACGAGCCGCCAGTATTTAAATCAGAATAGGTACTATTGACTTGTCCGATAGGAACGTTAATGCCATGGGATTGCAGTAGACCATCCAACGCAACGGCACTAGTCTGGGGACCGTAAGTATCAACTACCGCAGCCAACAAATTAACATCCCCTTGTCCTATATGATAAGCGAGTACTCGCGAGGCAAGTACGTCATCGACATCCGTATAAAAATCTGTTGACCATATAACATTACGAGTTACGCGAGTTGGAATCCACGAATCTCCGGCAAGCGCATCCGTAGGAGCAGCTGAATAGGGACCGATATATCGAGCCTTACCCGCAGCTAATAATGACCCTGACGGACGTGCGGGCCATCCTGACGAATAAACAATAGGCGAATATCGCCCGTCTAACTGACTTAGGGAAAGGTCGTCAGCCTGCACATACCAAACATTAGCAGTTGCTCCATACTGGAGAAGCACTCCCTGATTAAGTAAGGATAAAGTTAAGGAGGTTGACCCACCGGCCTTGTTAAAGAAATCACTACCTCCTGTTGCGATAGTAACCGTGTTGGTGCTGCCCTGGATAATGTGCTTTACACCAATACAGCTACCGTTTGCTGGCGCACTAGGCAAGGTAATGGTTACACTGCCACTTGTCGTATCTACCGGTATAAAGTCTCCTGCGCTCGCACCGTAGCCGCTGGTTTTAATACCAGTTGTAGTAAGACCTTGGGCGGCACCTACCTCGTCAAATGAGATTGTCTTTAGTGAGCCATCGGCATTATGTGCTACGGAAAGGTAATCGTTAAGAACACTTCCCCATGTACCGTCATCTCCTCCCGGCGTTGGTAACCGTGACATATATACAGAATCGCAAAAAAAAACGATTTACAAGGCTTTTTGACAATCCAAACCAACAATCTAACGAAATCGGAAATATTCTTACGCTCGGCTGTCGTAGGCGCCGGTATCGGTATTAACGCGGACTTTGTCGCCGGTGTTGATGAACAGCGGGACGTTGATTTTGGCGCCGGTTTCCAGCGTTGCCGATTTCAAGGTGGTTCCGGCGGTGTTACCTTTAAAGCCCGGCTCGGTGTAGGTAACTTCCAGCTCGACCTTGCCCGGTAATTTGACGTCCAGGGCTCGATTCTGCCAAAAACAGATGTCGACAGCTTGGCCTTCTTTCAACAGTCCCAGCCTTGATTTTGGCAGGCGGATTTCGACTTGTTCAAAGTCGTCGTTGGTCATAAAAAAGCACTTATCATTTTCGCCGTACAGAAATTGAGCGGCCTTATAGCCGACCTCGGCTTCTTCCAGCCGTTCATCGCCGGCAAAAGTATAATCAATTACCGATTGATCGATTAAATTGCGCAGCTTCGTTACCAACTTGGCTCCGCCCCGACCCATCTTGAGATGGTTTGCTTCAACGACTTCGAACGGTTGGGCACGAAAAATGATCTTGTTTCCGACTTTGACTTGTCCGAGATTCAGCATCGAGCCAACTACTTAGCGTTTGGTGTAAGCGAGCAAACCTAGATAACGAGCTCGTTTGACGGCGGCAGCCAAGGCTCGTTGCGACTTGGTGGAGGTGTTGGTCTCGCGAGCGGGTTTAATCTTGCCCCAGTTGGTCATAAAACGGCTCAAAAGAGCGGTGTCGCGGTAATCGATTTCTTTAATTTGGTTTTTGGTGAAGTAACAATCAACTTTGCGCTTCATTCTGAACAATTCTCAATTTTCGAATTTACAATTTTCATTTAATTATCGATTTTCAATTTAGAAAGGGATATCATCCAAATTGATTTCTGTCCCCTTTGAATCGTCTTTCTTGTCGGTTTTTTGGGGCTTGGCATCTTCGTCTCCCGACAGAGCGGCGGCTATGTCAAAACCGGCGCCATCGCCTTTAGGCGAAAGCGGGATAAAATTCTCGGCGGTGATGCGGGTTTGGCTGCGTTTGGTGCCGTCGCTAGCGTCCCAGCTGGAGGTTTCCAACCGACCCTCGACGTAGACCTTTTTGCCTTTGGAAAGCATCTGTGAAGCCAGCTCGCCAAGCTTGCCCCACACCTGAACTTCGTGGTACTGGGTGCTCTCTTGGTTGTTGCCGTCTTTGTCTTTCCACCTTCGGTTGGTGGCCACGGCAAAATTGGTGACAGTCTGGCCGCTCGGCAGGCTTTTGACTTCTGGGTCGCGGGTTAAGTTACCAATAATTTGGGCGCGGTTTAGACTAAACATTTTCTTTTTCCTCGTTCATTCTACCATGAGTCGGTCGGCTTTGGTGATGATGCGGCACGGGCAGTTCGGCATCCCACTTGGTTAGCAGATAGCGCTCGATATAATCCTCGTGCTTCAAAGTCTGCTCCAGTGGTTTGACTTGGTCGGAATCTAACTCGCAAAAAATGGACATTAAAATTAGTTCCGGGTGTTTGTTAATGGAATAAGCCAGCGTTTTGCGACCCAGGCTCTCGGATTTTTTGATGACACCGCCGGCTTTTTCAACCGTTTGGACAAACTCGTCCAGTGCCGATTCTTCTTGGGTAAGAATGGAAATTAAGTACAGCTGATGGCCGCGGACTTGCGGAATCTCAACAACCGGTTCTTCGATGGCGGTTTTGGCTTTTGGCATTTTGTAATCATCATTGTACCTTAGAATCCTGGCTTTTTTCAAGGGGTTCTAAGTACTTGCGATGAGTCTCTCGCAAACTCTTGTCGGTGACGTGAGTGTAAACTTGGGTGGTGGTAATCGATGAATGCCCGAGCATCGCCTGAACCGACCGCAAATCGGCGCCGTTACGCAGCAACTCGGTGGCGAAACTATGACGAAGTTTGTGCGGCGTCACTGGCTTGGCGATGCCAGCCGTCCTGGCCGCCTTGGTTAAAATCCGCTGAATGGTTCGAGCGGTCAGTGGCTGTTTCAAGTTGTCGAGCTTAGAATTTTTAAAATGCCGGATAAAAACATAGGGGTTGTAGTCGGTTCGAGCCTGAATGTAGGCGGCCAGATCTTCCCGGGCTTGGTCGGTCAGGAAAATTGGCCGGACTTTACCGCCCTTGCCACGGACGCTGAACTCGCCGCGGGTCAGACTAACTTGATTGCGTTTGAGTTCGGCCAGCTCGCTGACCCGTAGGCCGCTAGAATAGAGCGTGCTGATTAGGGCTTGGTCGCGCAGTTTAATCAATGGATGAGTCTCGCTTCCGCAGGCCGAACGAATCGACTCCAGCTCTTCTTTCTCCAGAAACTGCACCTGCCGACCGACGGTCTTAGCCAGGGTAATTTTTTGGGCAGCCAGAACCGGTACATCTCGGTCGGTCAGATATTTCAGCATCGCCCGTAGGGCGATTAAATAATAGTTTCGAGTTAGTTTACCCAGCCCGCTCTCGGATTTTTGGGACAGGAAATATTGGTAATCATCGGCGTCGTTGACGCTAAAATCCTCGATTTTTGTTAGTTTATTCTCTTCGGCCCAATCTCCGAAATAATCAAGATACCGCTGGTAATTCTGGAGGGTATGCGGAGCATAACCCTTGGCGGTGGCGCCATATTTCAAGAATTCACGAATTGCTCGCTTAATCGTCATAGTTTAGCTATACTTTAGCACGGAGTTTACGACAATATTTTGTAAAAATGCTCACCCTTGATCACACCATCACCAACTGGCTTTACGGCGGCCGAGTCTTGCCTCACGGCTGGGAAAACCTGCTCTACGGCCTGGCCAGTTTTTTTGTCTATCTGTTGCCGGTGATTTTGATAGTGCTGTTTTTCAAGAATTATCGCGATCGGCTCAACTCGATTAAAATATTTCTCATCGCCGTAGTTTCCTGGCAGGTGCTCAATAAATCGATTGGCAGCTTTCTCTATAACCATTATGGATTTCGCAATCGACCATTTGCCGATTATGGCGGAACTAAAGAGTTTTTCTTCGAGCAGCCGCAGAAGGCTTTTCCTTCTGATCACGCCGCTGTCCTGATAGCTGTCGCCCTGTCGCTGATTTTTTACCGCTATCCAAAACTTGGCTGGGTATTTTTAATTGGTGGGGTTTTGAGTAGCCTGGCTCGAGTCGTCATCGGCTTCCATTGGTTTGGCGATGTCATCGGCGGTTGGGCAATTGGGGCAATTACTTGGGGTGTATTTTATTTACTAGATACTCAAATCGATTGGCTGCTGAAGAAAATTCCTTATCTAGACAAGCTTGTGTATGAAAAGGACACGGCTAAGTAAAACCCGCTTGATTGCGGAAGTTGTCTCACTTCTTACCAATCCGATTATCGTCCTGATTGTTAGCCTGGTGATTATTGTTAACCATTTTGCCGGCTCTTCTCGACAGTCTTGGAACTGGTCGCTAGCAGGTGCCTTCCTTTTAGTGGGTCCGGCCGTTCTCTACGCCAGCATCGACTGGTACAAGGATCGTCGGATTGACCTTGATCTGTCGAAACGACGCGAGCGCTTGGTGCCGATGCTTTTGGCTACCATGGGAGCCCTTGTCGGCAGCTTCTTGGCCAACAAAGAAGTGGCTAACCATTCGCTGCAACTGGTCAGTTACGATTTGGTGGCGATGCTCTTGTTTCTAACAATCGTGACCTTCGTCTGGAAAATTAGTCTCCACACCTCCACGATGTCGGCAATAGTTATGCTTTTAGTGATACTGCGTGGACCGTGGTTTGCTCTAGGTATTCTGCTAGTTATTCCGATTGGCTGGGCTCGTATGTACCTCAAGCAGCACACTTTGGCGCAAGTTACCGCCGGCTCATTGGTCGGCGTGTTGACGACTTACTCGGCCTGGCTGGTTTTTCGCTAGAACAATTACGGCAAGAACAATTGTCCTAGATTTCTGTTCCACAGGAACGAGAGTTTTAGATCTCGATGTCCTGAATGGCCGACTGGGTTGGCGGCTGGGCACCGCCAGCTGGCGGTGCAGGAGGTGTTAAATCACTGGCGGGAGCGGCAGAATCCATTGGTTTTAACGGCGGCAGATCCTCGCCTGGCTCGATAGAAGTTTTTGGCGGCTCTTCAAAGGGAATAGAGGTTGGGTTGCTGGGTGGTGGCGGCAGATCTGGCTTGGGTGGCATTGTCGACGACGCAGCCGGAGTTTGCGTCGGGTTAATAGGTGGCGGTGGCATGACGGGCCTAGTCTGGTCAAGCGTCGAGCTTGGTGTCATAACCGGCATCTTAGGAGCGGCGGGAACATTTGGAGTATTAATTGGCACGCTAACTACCGGTGGCTCGATTTTGGTAGGCATTGAAGACTCGACCTTTGGCGGTTCGGCTTTCGGGGTAGAAAACGACTCGCCAAGCGGCGCGCTCACCGGCTTTGGTAACGGTAACGACCCGCCAGCTGGTGGATTCTGCGGATTCGGCGGTGTCATTGGCGCTGCAGACGGATTCCCAGCCGCAACAGGAGTTGGGGCTCCGGTGGAGGTGAGGTTCGGCGCTGGTGGTGTCTGTGGTCGTGGTGGCAATATTGGCCAAGGGTTAACCGGCTTGGGCTTGGCTTGTTCGCCCCCAAGATCGGGCATTGGTAGTGGGGTAACAGGAGCGGGTGCGGAAGGTTGATTAATCGGTGCTTTGTCTAGCCAGGTTGGGTCGATTGTTGGTTTAGCCGGAGTTGGGGGAACGATTGGTGGGGTGGAGAAGGCGGCTTTGGGTGGTTCGAGCGGCTTTGGTGGCTCAATAGGCTTGGGCTCCTCGACTTTGCTCGGGGTAAACGGTTCGGCTGGCTTTGGCGGCTCGGTGTGTATTGGCTGGCTCTCGATAGGTTTAATGACTGGGTGGTTTTCGGCGGGTTTCTCAACCGGCCTTGGCTCGGCGGGCTTTTCCGCCGGCTTGGCGGGAATAGTCATGGTTTTGCCTTCCATCAACTCGGCCAGATAATTCACGTTTATCAAGGCAATCGCCGGCTTGCCACCTTTAGTTAAGACGTACATGCCGTCGTGCTGACCTTCAAGCTCTGTGACAATCTTACTAAAATTATCCCTGGCATCAGTTAGCGGAATTATCCGGTCAATCGGCACATTGATCATCTTTTCCCCTCCATATCTTTAATAAGCGTAGGCTCCAAAATTACCGCTGTCAATGTTCATGCTCAATTGAACATTTGGCAAAAATTGGTTACCATCAACCAATGAGTAAGCTCGATATTTCCACATCACGCACGAAGTCCGGCCTGACTATTGTCCGGATCAACTTGCCGAATTTTCATACCATCACAAATTTTCTGGCGATTCGTTCCGGCTCGCGTTATGAGACGAGTGAGAATAACGGCATTGCCCACTTTCTTGAGCATATGGTTTTCAAAGGCACGGAAAAATACCCCGACACAGCCGCCATATCGCAGGCAATCGAGTCGGTCGGTGGCTATTTCAACGCCTGGACCTCGCTCGACCACACTTGCTATTGGAACATCGTTTCGGCGGCCAGTTGGCAGCTTGGCATCGAAGTAGTTTTCCAACTGGCGTACCGCGCTTTGCTACGCGAAGAAGATCTGGAGCGCGAACGGGGCGTAATAATAGAGGAAATTCGCCGAATTCAGGATGACCCGGCCTCTTACGTCGACGACTTATCGGGCGGCTTGTTGTTCGACGGTAATCCGCTGGCTCGGCCGATAATTGGCACGGAAAAAAATATCAAGGCCATGACTATCGAGCAGTTCAAGCAGTATCGCCTCCGCCATTATAATCCAAGTCAGTCGCTTTTTATCGCCATAGGTAATTTGGAGAATCTTCCAATCGACTCTGTTGTTGAACAGCAAATTGCCGACTTCAAAGCCCAGGAGCAAAGCGTCTTTGAGCCCGTCACTGTCCCAAGCTCGTCCGGTTTAAAATTAATTAACAAATCTACCGACCAAACCCACTTCATTTTGGGCGTGAGCGATCCTGTTTTGTCGATGAAAGACGACCAATCCTACGTCGGCGAGGTTCTCAACACAATTCTCGGACGAGGAATGAGCTCCCGCCTATTTCTAAATGTTCGAGAGAAGCAAGGTTTGGCTTACGCTATTCACTCGAGCTTGATGACTTTGGAAGACACGGGGGCGGTCGCAATCTACGGCGGTGTTAACACCGGCAAAGTCGAGCTAGCCTTGAAAGCCGTGGACGAAGAAATAGCTAAACTTAAGAACGAAAAAGTTGGCGACAAAGAGCTTAAAAAAGCCAAGGCCATGGTCGCTGGTAGCTATGACATTAAGGCCGACGAGCCGATCGAACTAGCTAAATGGTACGGCATCGGAACGCTCCTTCACCGTCAAGAAACCTTCGAAGAAGCCAGGGCCAAAATTGAAGCTGTTACGGCCGCCCAAGTTCAGAAGTTGGCTCAAACAATTCTTGCCAAAGACCGTCAAACACTGGCCGTCATCGGCCCGTACGATAGCGACAAAATTTTCACAGATTTCTTAAGCCACACTGATTAGCGATGCTAGGCGCCCTTCTTGATGGACGCGAACTCGCCCTTGGCCTTGACGCTTACGCGGCCAGTCCACGATGCCTTGGAACTCTCGAAGCTGATGCGGACCTCGCCCGAGACTGTCGCTGTGTCCACGTAGATTGTATAGTTGGTTCCTGTAGGCGTAGCCCCTGTCGTGACTGCCAGTGCATCCGTTCCGGTTGTCGTTCCTATCTGGGTAACCGTGACCGCCCCAGAAGCACCTCGTGTGTAGTAGAAGGAAGCCCGCTCGACCGAGGCTCCGACCGTCGCCACGTTGCCGTAGACGTCGATATCCAGCGTCCCGGCCTGATTAACCGGCACGGCGATCCGATAAAGCGTCTTAGGGGTATTTAGCGTGTAGGCCGGAATCTCGCGTTCTAGTAAATGCTCGGCGGTTTGGCGGCCGTAGCCTGCGTAGCTTCCGGTAAGCACTGTCCCTGCCTTCGTGTCGGTATAGATAACGCCGCCATCCCCGATATAGGTGTTCGCCTTGACTTGTATGTCAAAGCATCCGAATGTGCCAGTTAGGTTTACGCAGTTCGATGGCATCACACCGCCTGGAGTGGTCGAATTGATAAAGATATTTCCTTCGACAACTCCGCCCCAGATATTGTAAAGACTTAGTCCGGCAGTGATCCCTGTGAATACATTGTTAGAGACGACGACTCGCTTCCAGACAGTTGAATTACTGACGTTGTTGGGGCCGATCAGGACGCCGCTTCCGCTGGCAATCTCGTTGCCCGTGACGATGATATTCCCGAACGTAGAGGGGTTGGTGGCTGCGTTGCCCCCATGAACGATAGCGATAGCAATGGAAGTACAGTTCTCAATGCTGTTACCTTCGATTAAGAGATCCGACGTACTAACCGTCGCAAGGTTCCCGACAGCCGCGTAGAACCCATATTGGGGCAAGCCGCGTGTACCGATTATATGCCCGGTCGGGCCTGTCAAACCTGCATAGCTCGCAATCCCAGCCCCATTAATCTTGTTATTTGTCCATCGGAGGCCACCTGATGGTTCGTAGTTAAAGGCTTGGTTGCAATTTCGACACGAATACATCGGGGTGAACAAGCATCCATTGATGCTCTGGTCGCCGCCGTCTGAGCTTAGAGCGGCATTCGCGAGCGAGAACCCATAATGCACTGGGTCAAGGAACATAGAGTCGGTGACGCTCATGTACATGCTACTGCTCATGAAAACATTGTCGTAGAACCCTTGCACTGTAATACGATCCATGCTGACAAAGTAGCCTGGATTTGGCCGTAGAACGCCGTTGTCTGGGTAGCGAATGCCGGTACCTGCCGTGGGAACAGAAACCTCATCATAGACGTGCATCACCGGGTCTGTACTCAAATAGCCAGTTCCCAGACCTAGGACGTTCTGGATCATGAGATCCGACCACGAGACTCCAAACGCCGTTGAAGCGATGACGAAAGCATCCAACGTTGCCGAGGAAATGACGATGCGTGAGCATGTCAACCCTAGCGGATCACGCCCACCGCAACCCACGATGTGACAGCGATATGGGATCGTGATCGTGTTAGAGATTAGGTAAGTGCCCGCTGGGAAGAAGACGGTCCCGCCTGCCACACCAACCGCATTGAAGGCTGCTTGGATTGCCGTCGTGTCGTCTGTTTTACCGTCCCCAACGGCTCCATACGACTTGACGTTATAAGTAGTTAAACTGTCGATAGCGGTTTGGGCAGTATTAGCGGTTGAATTAGCAGTATTGGCGGTAGACACCGCGTTAGAAATATCGGTAGCTTTCTTTAATGTTCCGTCGGCATTGTGTTCTATGCTCAAGTAGTCGTTGAGAATTGTTCCCCAAGTACCGCTGTCTCCTCCCGGCGTTGGTAACCGTGACATATATACAGAATCGCAAAAAAAAAACGATTAGCAAGGGTTTGGTGGAATGAATTGGTATTGGTGGCGAATTTGTTCCAGAGCAATGATGTAGTACAATTCGAAAATGGAATTAGAAAAAACTCTGGTCTTAATTAAGCCTGACGGTGTTGAACGAGGCTTGGTTGGACAGATTCTTGCCCGCTTTGAGCAGGCTGGCTTGAAAATCGTCGGGATGAAACTGACTTGCCCCGACGCCGAATTTGCCAAGAAGCATTACACCGAAGATATTACCGTCCGCCGCGGCGAAAAAGTCCGGCAGTTTATGGTGGAGATGCTCTCGACCGGGCCGGTGGTGGCGATTGCCCTCGAAGGTGTTGAGGCAATTGAATTAGTCCGCAAGATGGTCGGGCCGACCCAACCAAAAGAAGCTCCGCCCGGAACAATCCGAGGCGATTTCTCCCACATCAGCTACGCCTACGCCGACGCACACAATATCGGCATTAAAAACGTCGTCCACGCTTCATCGAACTTGAGCGACGCCGAAAACGAACTGAAACTCTGGTTTGGCGAAGGTGAAATCTGTTCGTATCAATCGGTTCACGACAAACACGTGATTTAGTCGAAGAATCGGCTAATATGGAGTTATGGCCACAGCGGTTTTCATCGGGGCAGGTTGCGCAGGCATAATCAGCTACTTTCTGACTGATTATCTAATTAGCTGGGCCAAAAGGCGCCAAATCTTTATGGCCGAGGTCAGGGATCGCGACGTTCACCAGGATCCTACGCCGCGAATCGGCGGGATCGCTATCTTCGCGGCCGTCCTGCTCGTCGTCCTGGCAATCGTTGGGCTTAAGCCAGATTTACTATCTTTTAGCGCCGATAAGTTCTTGGGCATCGACCGCAATCTTTTCGGCCTAATTGCCGCAATGATTATTTTGGCGGCGGTCAGCTTGGTCGATGACTTCCGCGGGCTAAGTCCGATAATCCGTCTGATTTTCCAAATTATTGCCGCCAGTTTGGTCGTCTATTTTGGCATCAGCATCCCCTGGATTTCTAACCCGTTCGGCCCGCATTTTATTTTGGGCAACCTCGCACCGTTGTTTGTCGTGGTTTGGCTGGTTGTCATTGCCAACGCCGTCAACTGGCTCGATAGCATCGACGGTCTCTCCGGTGGCGTGGCCTCTATTAGCCTGGCCGTGCTTTACTATCTTTCGATTAGCCCGCACGTCGATCAGCCAGCCAACGCCTTGCTGGCAATTATCGTTTTCGGAGCAATCGTCGGTTTTTTGCCTCACAACTTCTCCAAGCGCAAGGCTTTCCTGGGCGAAACCGGGGCGATTCTAATTGGTTTCCTCATCGGCGTTATCGCCATCATCTCTGGCGGCAAGGTGGCCACAGCTTTCTTGGTTCTGGCGATTCCGTTTTTGGACGCGATTGTGGTTTTCTTTGCTCGTATCTTCGCCCATCAATCGCCGTTTAAGGCCGATCAGCGGCATCTACCCCATAAACTAATGGCTTTGGGAATGAAACGTTGGCAGATTGATTTGGTTTACTACGTCGCCAGTTTAGCTCTTGGCCTGGTGGCATTAAATACTCAGACAGCCGGCAAAATCACCGCCGGGGCGGTCGCCCTGATTCTGATGGCGGCTCTGGTCGCCTACTACAGCTGGGCCTTGCGAAAAAAGGCCGCCACTTTGCCCGAGCCACAAAATACGTAAATGGACGAGGTAGAGTTTCGCGGTAAACGGCCCGACGAACAAGTTGCTTTAGTTGCCAAGTGTCACCCCTGGTTGTTGATAGGCATCCCGATTTGTTGGCTGATCTTAATTCTGCTGGTGGTGGCCGTCTTCTGGTTTTTCGGCGCTTCAAGAACCGGTTCGATCTCTGTTATTTCGGCTTTGATTATCGGCGGCCTTTATACTTTATACCAAGCCTTTCTCTGGAATAATGGTCTCTATATTATTACCGACCAACGTGTGATTAAGATTGATCAGATTAATTTGTTCAAACGATTGATATCGGAGACCGAACTCGATCGCATCCAAGAGATTACTACCGAAATTGCCGGACCGATTCATACCTTGCTAAATTTTGGCAAAGTCAAAATTAAAACCGCCTCCTCCGACTCCGGTCAGATGGATCTCGAAGATGTGGCCGACCCCTACGACCTTCAGCAGCAAATAGTTCAAGCCCAGCATAAACTCCGAGCAAATCCTTCGGTTCGGCCAGTTCGTCAAGTCTAACCGATAAAATTCTAAGCACTAAGCACGAAACTCTAAACAAGCTCAAAATACAAAATTCTAATAAAGCTATGTTTTGAATTTAGAATTTTGAGTTTCGAATTTGTTTAGGATTTAGAGTTTAGAATTTAGGGTTTTGTTCTCAACCTACTAGATTGAGAACATCTTCCTCTAGTTCTTCGGACTTTTTAATCGATAAATTAGTCGAGACAATTTTTGTCTGGCCATTTTGAAGCACTCTTAGCTCGACTGGTGTTGAGCCGGGGTTAGCTTTAAGCAGCTCACGCAGTTTTTGGATTTTGTCTTTGCCGACGTTACCAAGCAGCTCGATGGAGAAAATTCCGTTACTTTTAATTACCGGAGCCTCCCCGGCACTTTTGGGTTGGTAGCGGCCGTTGCCGAAACCGTTACCATTCTGGACTGGTTCGCCAGTAGGAATACCGACGTCATCAATTGGCCAGACAGTATCGACCAAAACCTTGGGTATCCCGTCCTTGTCGGAGACTTTGCCTTGGGCGACGATCATCTTGTCGGCCAACCACTGGTTGGGATCGGCGGCGTAAAGGTTTGGAAAGACAATTAGCTCGCTACTGCCGGTCAGGTCTTCGATTTGGGCGAAGGCCATCATCTGATTATTTTTGGTGGTAATTTTTTTGACGCTAGTAACAAGTCCGCCAATTCGGACGGTTTTGTTGGCGTCGGCGGTGGTTAGCTCGTTGATTGGCCGGCAGGACTGAGCCAGCTTCTCGCTGTAACGCTTCAGTGGGTGGTCGGAAAGATATATGCCGAGCAGCTCCTTCTCCCAAAGGAGAAAGTCTTTGGAATCGGTCGTGCCAGTCGGCAGATCGAGTTTACTTAGGGCGTTCTTCTGGTCTGATTCGGCAAAAATAGACATTTGGTCGGCTGAACCGTTGTTCGAGCCGGCGGCGAACTTGACCAATAATTCCAACCCGGCGTAGAGAGAAGCTCGCGGGGCGAACCGGTCGAGCGCCCCGGCTTTAACCATATTCTCCAGGACTTTTTTATTGAGAACGCTGCTATTCCGCTGGAGGAATTCTTCGAGCGACCGATACTCGCCGTTGGTCTTGCGCTCCTTAACAATCGCCTTGGCGACGACGTTGCCGACGTTCTTAATCCCACCCAAACCAAAACGAATCGAGGCGGCGTCTTTGACCACGGCAAAATCCGAGAACGACTCGTTAATATCTGGCGGCACAACTTTCAAGCCCATATGTTCGGCTTCGGCGATTTCAATCGATAATCGGTCGATATCGTCGAGGTCGCTGGTCATCAGGGCGGCCATAAAACATTCGGGGTAATGGGCCTTGAGGTAGGCGGTCTGAAAGGCAATTAAGGCGTAGCAGGCGGCGTGGCTCTTGTTGAAACAGTAGGCGGCGAAATCTTCCAACTGGTTCCAAATCTCTCTGGCCTTGGTCTCGGTTACCCCGTTCTTAATTGCCCCGGCGATGAACTTTTCCTTCATCTCCTTCATGAGCTTGGGTATTTTTTTACCGATAGCCTTGCGGAGAGTGTCGGCCTCGCTGCCGGTCAGGCCGCACATATCTTTGGACAGTTGCATCACCTGCTCTTGATAGACGGGGATACCGTAGGTTTCTTCCAGAGCCTTTTTGGCCAGCGGATGCATATACTCGATCTTCTCTTTGCCGTTTTTGCGATCCACAAAACTCTGAATCCATTGAATCGGGCCAGGTCGGTACAAAGCCACCATAGCGATGATATCCTCGAACTTAGTCGGTCTTAGCTCGCGCACATAACGCTTCATTCCGGCGGATTCCATTTGGAACACACCTGTACATTCGCCCTTACTAAAAAGTTCGAAAGTTCTTGGGTCGTCGAGCGGTAGGCCGTAGATATCGACCTTTTTTCCGTGGACGGCCTCTATGATATCGACAGCGCCGTGCATGACCGTTAGGTTTTTCAGACCCAGAAAGTCCATTTTTAAGAGGCCAATTTTATCGATTGGATCCATCGAGTATTGAGTAACTTGGTGAACATCGCCGCCTTGAGCGGCCTGAACGGCGGTGTAATGGTCGAGCGGCTCGCGGGAAATAACGATGGCGCAGGCATGCTGGGAGGCGTGGCGAATCGTGCCCTCGAGTTTCATGGCGGCGTCCAATAGCTGCTTGGCCTCGGCGTCGTTGTCGTAAATTTGTTTCAGTTCGGGAGCGTCGTGAACTGATCGAGCCAGCGGAATATGACGACCCTGGACGGGTTGAGGAACGACCTTGGCGATCGCATCAACTTGGCTGTACGGCACACCGGTGACTCGGCCGACGTCGCGGACCGCCGCTCGAGCCATGATGGTTCCGAAAGTAATCACCCCGGCCACGTGGTCGTCGCCGTATTTCTCGCGGACATAATCAATAACTTCTTTGCGCCGAGTGTCCTCAAAGTCCATGTCGATATCTGGCAAGGTAACGCGGTTCAAGTCTAGGAAGCGCTCAAAGAGCAGGCTGTATTTTAACGGGTCGATGTTGGTAATGCCGGTAATATAGGCCAAGAGCGACCCGGCGGCCGAACCGCGACCCGGCCCGACGTAGATGCCCTTCTCTTTAGCGTGCTTGATAAAATCAGCCACAATCAAGAAATAACCCGGGAAACCCATCTTAATAATCATGTCGATTTCATAGTTGAAACGATCCCGAATCTCTTGAGTTATTTTTGTGTAGCGTTTGTGCAGCCCTTCCTCGCATATTTTTCGCAGGTACGATTCCTCGGTTTCGCCTTCAGGCAAAGGAAACTTGGGCAGCTGGTGATGACCTAAAGGAATATTCAAATCGACCATATCGGCGATTTTGACGGTGTTGTCGATGACTTCGGGTAGGTCGGGAAAGGCCTCGGCAATCTCGTTGACTGGTTTCAGGGAGAAATCGCCGGTGTAAATCATTCGGTTGGTATCACTGACGAATTTGCCCGTTTGGATGCAAACCAGCAAATCGTGAGTCACTCGGTCGTCGGTGTGGACGTAGTGGGTGTCGTTGGTGACAATCATCGGGATTTTAAGTTTTTGGGCTATTTGCCGGACGTGCTGGTTGACCACCTGCTGCTCGTCAATCGACGGATGGTGCTGAAGCTCGAGATAATAATGGTCCTTGCCCAAAATTTCCTGGTAAGTAGCGGCCAGTTTCTCCGCTTCCTCAAGCCTACGATCAAGAATTAGCCGAGAAATTTCTGAAGCCAGGCAGCCGCTGGAGACAATTAAGCCTTCGCGGTGCCGGCTCAAAAAATCCAGATCGATTCGAGGCTTGTAATAATATCCTTCGAGGTGGGCGGCCGAAGTCAGCTTGATGAGGTTGCGATAGCCCTGGTAATTTTTGGCTAGAATTAGCAAGTGGAAAGATTTGTCGACGCCGGCGGTCTTTTCCGTCATTCCTCGCGAGGCGATATAGGCTTCCTGGCCGATAATTGGCTTAATCCCGGCCTTCTGGCACTCTTGATAAAACTCGATGGCGCCGTGCAGAACGCCGTGATCGGTCAGCGCCAGAGCCGGCATCTCCAATTCTTTGGCGCGAGCCACTAACTCCGGTACCTTACCCAAGCCATCGAGTAAAGAGTAGTGCGAGTGAACGTGAAGATGAACAAAAGGTCTTCTTGCCATTACTAAACAATTACCATTTTAAGAGCTTATTTGTAATGGCAAAACCAATTTTCATTTTTCATTTTTCAATTTTCAATTCTCATTTAATTTTCAATATTTCAATTTTCAGTTCCGTTCTGATTGATAATTGATTCTTGATAATTAGTTGAAAATTGCTAATTGATAATTGTAAATTTGCTGCCATACTTCTTGACCTCGGTAAGACATTCGAGGTATACTACCTGAGTAATGGCTTCAACAAAAGCAAAAGGTTCTAGTAAAAACGGTCGCGATTCTCAATCTAAACGCTTGGGCGTTAAGGTTTATGGTGGCGAAAATGTCAAACGCGGCGGCATTATTATTCGCCAGCGCGGCAGTAAGTTTTACGTCGGCCAAAACGTCAGCCTGGCGGGTGACGATACGATCTTTGCCACCAAAGATGGCGTGGTCACCTTCCAACGCCGAGCGGTCAAATCCCACTCGGGTCATCACGGCACTAAAACTTTTGTCAGCGTTGCCCCGGCGGTCAAACAATGAACCGAGAAGAACTCATTAATACCGTAACCAAGAGCCAGCTCAAAAAGAGTCAGGCTGATGTTCGTGTCGGTGACACCGTCAAGGTTAGCTACCGCATTCGCGAGGGCAACAAAGAACGTGTCCAGGTCTTCGCCGGACTAGTAATCGCCACCAAGGCTGGTCAAAGCCTGCAGGGCAGCTTTACAGTTCGTAAAGTTGTTTCCGGCGTTGGCGTCGAACGGACTTTTCCTATTCACTCACCATGGATGCTGAAAATTGAGCGAGTCAAATCTGGAAAAGTCCGCAAAGCCCGGCTCAACTTCGTCCGCCAGTATGCCCTGTCGTCTAAGTTTAAACTTAAAGATAAAAATGTCGCCGGTACAGTCTGGGAGGAAATCGCCGAAGAAAAGGCCGATATCCAGAAAGAAGAAGAGCACGAATCCAAGGCGGAAGTTGCGCCGGAAGAAGAAAAAGGCGAAGCTGAAGCCGATGACACTACAACGCCAACGGCTAGGGAAGATGGGGGAGCAGCTGGCGAGCCGACTCCTCAAGAGCCGGGGACTGCAGATTCTCCAGAAGAACAAAAGAACTAAAATCGGTGAGATCGACATCCTGGCGCTCGACGGAACAACTCTAATAATTGTCGAGGTTAAAACGAAAACCAACCTCGACCAAGGCGCGGCCATCGAGATGATTACTCCGACCAAACAGCGGAAATTATTACTTTTGGCTCGCGAGCTCCAAAACGAATATCAGACCGAAGACGTAAGAGTCGACGCGGTGGTTATCGACCAAGCCAACAGCCGGCCGATTGCCGAACACATTCCCGGGATACTTTTCTAGCCGCCTTTTTTGGCTAGCTGATAGAGCTGTTGATAGCGTTGGTTGTCCGGTCGTAGTTTCAAAGCTTGCTCAAAGGCCTTGGCCGCCTCCGGATAATCTTTCAGACCCAACAGGGCAATGCCAAGATTGGCGTAGTGAGACGGGGTGGTCGGATTGTAGCGTATCGCCTGATGCAGCACTCCCGCCGCCTGCTCGAATTTGCTTTGCTGAATATAAACCTTGCCAAGCCCAGCGTAGGCCTGGGAATTCTTGGGTGCCTTTTTAATTAATTGTTCGTAGCTTTTAGCCGCTTGGTCGAAAAGACCAGCTTTGTATAGCTCGTCAGCGCCCTCGGCCGACTCGGCAGAAATTGGCTCGGCTTGGGTGTGTTTTCGGTTGGTTAGGTAAATCGACAGGACGCTCTCCTTCTCCC
>DATKGP010000001.1:0-24322 GCA_035510775.1 Saccharimonadales bacterium (SeqCode) | reverse complement strand
CCTCAGGAAAAAATGGGCGTCGCCTTGCAGCGACTGGCTGCCGAAGACCCTACTTTAAGACTTTCTAAGGACGCTGAATCTAATCAGACTTTAATCGAAGGCATGGGTGAGCTTCACTTGGATATTATCGTCGACAGGATGAAACGCGAGTTTAACGTCGAGGCCACCAAAGGCCAGCCCCAGGTTGCCTACAAAGAGGCCATCACCAAATCGGTCAAGCAGGAAGGTAAATATATCCGTCAGACCGGCGGCCGTGGTCAGTACGGTCACGTTTGGCTGGAAATTACCCCGCGCGAAAGGGGAGAGGGCTTCGAATTTGTCGACAAGATTTTCGGTGGCTCAATTCCTCGCGAGTTTGTTCCATCGGTGGAAAAGGGTGTCAAAGATGTTGTCTCCAAAGGAGTTATCGCCGGTTATCCGCTGGTCGATGTTCGGGTGACGGTCTATGACGGTTCGTATCACGAAGTTGACTCGTCCGACATCGCCTTCCAAATAGCTGCCGCTATGGCCATGAAAGATGGTGTTAAGAATGCTGGCCCGGTTTTGCTGGAGCCGATTATGAAATGCGAAGTCACCACGCCCGACGAATTCTTCGGTAGTGTAGTTGGCGATTTGAACAGCCGCCGCGGCCGAATTATGGGTTCAGACGAGCGCGGTAACTCGAGAATTGTCCACGCCCAACTGCCGCTAGCCGAAATGTTTGGTTACATTACAGATTTGCGCGGCATGAGCCAAGGCCGAGCCTCGTTCACGATGGAGTTCGATCATTACGAAGAAGTTCCGCGCACTATCGCCGAGACAATCGTCGGTAGAAACGCCAAGGCCAAGGCCGAGAGTTAAGAGAAAGGCCTCCAGGGTGTTTCACCTAAAGGCCGACTGGCTGACAGATTTCTACTGAATACCGTAAAGAGCTTTGCGAATCGCTTCACATGACTCGAAGCAACTAAAGGATATTTGCTTTTTGAGCGCTCGTTCGAGAAGCCTCACGAACTCAGCTAGCGACGGCGTGTCGTCTTTTTCCTCGACGTTCGAAACTTCCGGGAATGAAATAAGCCGCTTGATCGTTAGCAGCTTTCTCGCCAAGCAACGTATGTCACTTTTGCCATGCCCCAAGTTTCTTACTGTATAGTCTGTCTTGAAGCCAAGTCTTGTGGCAAAGTCCTGCATGGTCTGGCCGGTCTCAAGGCACCACTGATCACGAAAGCGTCTCAAGGCACTGCCGGCCTCAACTTTATCGCCTCTAGCGCAGGCTTCCTCGAGCTCCTTGAATGAATTTCTAAGCTGCGAATCTTTCACACTTCCTCCTATGTCTGAAGATTTAGGCACATTATAATCTTTGACTTGTAATTAGTCAACCCAACTATTACTTCTCCCTTGACGTTACCCGTACTAATCAGTTACAATTAGCATTGATTTTAGTTATAATTAAGCAAACAAAAAACAAAAGAAAGGGAGAAATATGGCAGAAAAATTTGAACGCAATAAACCTCACGTCAACGTCGGCACAATTGGCCACGTCGACCACGGTAAAACAACCCTGACCGCCGCCATCACCAACGTCTTGGCCAAGAGCGGTCACGCCGAGAAACGCGGCGTTGATCAGATCGATAACGCGCCGGAAGAAAAACAACGCGGTATTACTATCGCGACCTATCACGTGGAGTACGAGTCAGACAAGCGTCACTACGCTCACGTCGACTGCCCGGGTCACGCCGACTACGTTAAGAACATGATCACCGGCGCTGCCCAGATGGACGCCGCCATTTTGGTGGTTTCCGCTCCGGACGGCCCGATGCCGCAGACCCGCGAGCACATCTTGCTAGCCAAACAGGTTGGCGTGCCGTATATCGTGGTTTATCTCAACAAGTGCGACCAAGTCACCGACCCAGAACTTTTGGAGTTGGTTGAAGAAGAAATCCGCGACCTACTCACCAAGAACGAGTACCCAGGCAAAGAGACCCCAATTATCCGTGGTTCTGCCTTGAAAGCTCTGGAAGGTGACGCCGAGGCCGAAAAATCAATCACCGAGCTCATCAACGCTCTCGACACCTACGTGCCGGATCCAGTTCGTGAAATCGACAAGCCATTTCTATTGGCCGTTGAAGACGTGTTCTCAATCAAGGGCCGCGGCACTGTTGTGACCGGTCGTATTGAGCGCGGTCAGGTCAAAGTCGGTGAAGAAGTCGAAATTGTCGGCTTGAAGCCGACCCAAAAGACTGTCGTCACCGGTGTTGAAATGTTCCGCAAGCAGCTTGACTCCGGTCAGGCCGGCGATAACGTCGGTTTGCTGATTCGCGGTCTTGAGCGCACCGATGTCGAGCGCGGCCAAGTTGTGGCCAAGCCCGGCTCCGTGACCCCGCACACCGAGTTCGAGGCCCAGTGCTACATCTTGAAGAAAGATGAAGGCGGCCGACACACTCCATTTGCCAAGGGTTACAAGCCC
Organism: Saccharimonadales bacterium (SeqCode); assembly: GCA_035510775.1. GTDB lineage: Bacteria > Patescibacteriota > UBA1384 > 2-12-FULL-50-11 > 2-12-FULL-50-11 > DATKGP01. Next base: position 21,879 of record DATKGP010000001.1, on the reverse strand, counting down.
CAGTTCTACTTCCGTACCACTGATGTGACCGGCGAAGTTATTCTGCCGGAAGGTCAGGAAGTGGTCGTGCCTGGCGACACCTCAACCTTCAAAGTCACCCTAATTCAGCCAGTGGCGATGGAAGAGAAGCAGCGCTTCGCCATCCGCGAAGGTGGTAAGACCGTCGGCGCTGGTTCAATCACTAAAATTCTCAAGTAAATAAAAAAGAAAGCACCTTAGAAAAAATGGCCACCACCACCAAAGATCGCTCGAACGCCAAGCAGACGATTCGAATCAAGCTGAAAGCTTACGATTATCGTGTGATTGATCGTTCGGCCAAGAAGATTATCGAAGCGGCCGAGAGAACCGGCGCCATCATTGCCGGCCCGATCCCGCTGCCGACCGAAAAATCGATGGTGACGGTCAACAAGTCAACGTTCATCCATAAGGACGCCCGAGAGCAGTTCGAAGTCCGAGTGCATAAGCGCATCATCGATGTGCTCGACCCAAACCCGAAGACTTTGGATAGTCTAATTAATCTCGACTTGCCAGCAGGGGTCGATATCGAGATTAAAACCTAAGAAAAAGAACTTAAAGCAAAAAGTCCTTCCAAGCCAAAAGCACGGAGGGGCTTTTTGTTGCAAGGAAGAAATGAACCCCCGCGGATGAGCGGGGGTTGACGTGTACCGAGGTGGTCATGGTTGCAAAGCCAAAACAACCAATGACAATTATATCACAAGGGCAGGCGTGCCGAAATCTTTGCAAACACCCAAATGACTGCTACCTTGAGTTCAGCATTGTTCATTAATTTTGGAGGCATGCATGAGAGCAGCAAATCCGCTTACGTTGATTGAGGCGACCTTCCAGGAGTGTTTTCCGCGTCCGCTACCACAAGAAGGAGTGGCGTCCCTATCGGCGCTGATCGGCTGGACGACCACTGCCACGGAAAGGGAGTCTTTTGGACACGAAGATATGGTGGTTAGCACGACTATCGTGCAAATGTGGCTGAACCACCGATACGTCTTCCGAGTGCCTGGGTTTGAGGATCACATTGTTCCGGCGGCCTCAATCATGATCACCGATCGCCAGCCACCAGATCTGCTTGGCTTAATCGTCGGCCAGAAGCCTTCGGTTTGGGAGGTTTCGCGACTCGTTTTTAGCGCCGATGGCCTGTTCTGTCCGACATGGGATCAGGCGGTTATGGAGGCTCGCGAAAGCGAACGTCATCGACTCCAAGAGGTACCGTTTTCACAGCGAGTGCGTGAGCTTTATAGCGAATTGTATCGCCTCGGTGCTGGTGAGCACAAGTCGTTCATCGTTAACTCCTAGCCCGGAATCATACCCCGGGCTTTCCCTTTAACAGATTTCTTGACTTTAACCCTAAAATAAGGGACAATAATCGCAGAGCTCATATTCTCGTGGTAGAATAATTAAGCATATTCAACCTGTAACGCAGAGTTGAGTGACATTTTTAAGTCAATGAAGATACTTTTAGGCCATAAAGTTGGTATGACCCAGCTTTGGAATGATTCTGGCAAACTTGTTGGCGCCACTGTCATTAAAGCCGAGCCAAACCTGATTATCCGCCAGAACGATACCACCCTCGTCGGTCTTGGCATAAGCGGTAAAACCAATAAACCTCAACGGAAAACCGCTGAGGCTCTTGGTTCTAAGAAGGGGATTTGGCTGAAAAAGACTGACCCGACCGAAGAAAAGACTTTGTCAGTCGAACAGTTTGAGGTTGGCGAAGACGTTTCTGTCTCCGGCGTTACCAAAGGCAAAGGTTTTGCTGGTGGTATGAAACGTCATGGCTTTCATGGCGGCCCGAAAACGCATGGTTCTAACCAACATCGAGCGCCTGGCTCGATTGGTGCTCAACAGCCACAGCGTGTTCCTAAGGGCCAAAAAATGGCCGGTCGGATGGGCGGAGCAAACCTGACCGTTTATGGCAACAAAATCATTTCTATTAATAAGGACAAAAACCTGCTCGTTGTGACCGGTGCTGTTCCTGGCCCTGCTAAAGGCAAAGTCGTTGTTCAAACTCATGTCTAAACTAAATATACCCCTCATCAAACAGGCCGTTTTGGCCAAAGAGGCTAATCGCCGAGCCGCAACTTCCAGCACCAAAACCCGCGGTGAAGTTCGCGGTGGCGGTAAAAAACCTTTCAAGCAAAAAGGCACTGGCTCGGCTCGCGCCGGTACACGCCGTTCACCAATTTGGGTTGGTGGCGGTATTGTCTTTGGACCAAATAAAAACCGCACTTATAAACAGCAACTGCCGAAGAAGATGGCTCGCCGAGCTCTTGAGCAGGTGCTGGAGTCGCTCAACGATGACAAAAAAATTATTATTGCTGACAAGCTCGAACTAGCCCAGCCAAAAACTAAACTTATCATCGACCTGCTGGCTAAGCATAATATCAGCGCCAATAAAGTAATTTTGGTGACCGAAAAAATCCAACCTGAATTAGTTTTAGCCAGCCGCAATTTGCCAGGCGTCAAGGTCGTTTTGAATCAAGACCTGTCGATTCTTGATGCCGTCAACACTGGCGAAATTCTTATCGACAAGGCCTCTGCTATTACCCGCGGCCTAATTAAATCAGAGGCCAAGCCTAAAACCTCAAAGGCGAAAAAAGCTACCGTGAAAGAAGCAAAATGAAATCCATCATTCGCCCAGTTTTAAGTGAAAAAACCGCCCAAATCGTCAACGACCGGGTTTACGTTTTTAGCATTACCGCCGCAGCCAACAAGAAAACCGTCGCCGCCGAGTTGAAGGCGCTTTACGATGTTACTCCGACAGACGTCAGAATCGTTAATCTGCCGGCCAAAAAAGTTAACTTTAAGCGTCATGCCGGCGAACGGTCAATCCGCCGCAAGGCTTATGTTCAGCTGCCGCCAAAACAACAGATTCCAGGTTTTGAAGTCTTGAAAGAAGCCGAAAAAAAACAGGCCGAAGAAGCCAAGAAAGCCTCCGACGAAGCCAAAAAAGTTGAGGAGAAAGCCTAATGCCGCGACTTATGAAGCCAAACAACAACGCGGTGCGCAAAATGAGCTACGGCGACTTTGGTACTCTTACCAAAAAGCGGCCGGAGAAATCACTGACATCCGTTAACAACAAAAAAGCCGGTCGCGATAATCTCGGCCACATTTCCGTCCGTCATCAAGGCGGCGGAGCCAAACAGCTATACCGAATCATTGACTTCAAGTTTTTGCCTTTTGAGGGAGAGGCAGTCGTTAAAGCTATTGAATACGATCCGAATCGCTCCAGCTTCATCGCTTTAATCGAAACAACTCACGGCGACAAAGTCACCAAATCCTATATCATCGCCCCAGACGGTTTGAAGGCCGACGATAAGGTCTATTCTGGCGTGGCCAAAAAATATACCGTCGGTTCGCGCTTGAAACTAAAAGACATTCCAGTTGGCTACGACATTCATAATATCGAACTTCAACCGGGTAAAGGCGGAGCGGTGGTTCGCTCGGCCGGTTCCGGTGCCACGATAACCGCTAAGGAAGGCAAATATGCCTACATTAAGATGCCGTCTTCAGAGATCCGGAAAATTCTGTTAGAATGTATGGCGTCGATCGGTCGGGTTTCTAACCCGACACACAACCGAATTCGTATCGCCAAAGCCGGTCGAGTTCGCCATATGGGAATTCGTCCGTCAGTTCGTGGTAAGGCGATGAACCCGAATTCGCACCCGCACGGTGGGGGAGAGGGTAATAACCCAATCGGTTTGAAATATCCGAAAACCCCGTGGGGCAAGCCAGCTTTGGGTAAAATCACCCGGCGCAACAAGCGCACCGATAAGTTCGTTGTCACTAAAAGGAAAAAAAGATGAGCCGCTCACTTAAAAAAGGTCCGTTTATCGATCCCAAGTTACTGAAGAAAATCAAAGACCTGCCAGCCGGCAGCCGCACGGTCGTGAAAACCTGGTCGCGTAGCTCGACAATTTTCCCGGAGATGGTCGGTTATACTTTAGGCATCCATAACGGCAAGACTCACCTGCCGGTTTTAATTGTCGAAGAGATGGTTGGCCACAAACTCGGCGAATTTTCTCCTACCCGAAAATTCAAGGGTCACGGCGGCAAGATGGCCAAAGAACAGGCCGGTGCCAGTACTAACGGGGCTAAAAAATGAATACCGTCACCATCCATCTTAAATATCTTCGCCATGGTGCCCGCAAGATTCGTCCGGTTGCCAGAATTTTTGTAGGAAAAAACCTCGAAAAAGCCATTGACCAGACTTCGTTGATGTTGCCTGACTCGGCTTATTTTATGAATAAGGCTCTGCGCATGGCCAAGGCCGCCGCCGAGCAGAAAGAGTTCAGCCCGGCTGAAATGATTATCAAGAGCGTTAATGTTTCCGAAGGGCCAAAAATCAAGCGAATGCGACCAAATGCTCGCGGCCGATCAAATAAATACCAAAAGCATCTGGCCCATATTCTGCTAACAATCGAAGAGCAAGTGAAAAGTGAAAAGGTAAAAGGTAAAAGTTTAAGTAAAAAATCAAAAATCGAAAAAGCTCCAACGCCAACCGGAGAGGGTAAATAACATGGGACAGAAAACCAATCCAATTAGCAACCGACTTCCGTTGACAGGTAATTGGCAGAGTAAGTGGTTTGCTAAAGGTGACTACAAAAAATACTTGGTAGCCGATTTCAAAATCCGCGATTTTGTTAAAGAAAAGCTGAATAACGCCGGTGTTCGTTTGGTGGAAATTATTCGCTCCAAAGACCGTCTGATGGTTCGAGTTGTCACCAGCAAGCCTGGTTTAGTAATTGGTCGCGGTGGCCAGGGAATCAACGTTCTTAAGGAAGAGATTCAGAAACGCTTCTACCCAGACAATTTGCCGGTTGTCCGTTTGGAGATTGTCGAGGATCGCTCGCCGGAGCTTTCAGCCGTACTGGTGGCTCAAAACATCGGTAATCAGATCGAACGCCGCATTCCTTACCGACGCGCTTGCAAACAAGCCGTCGAGAAGACGATGTCGATGAAACAAGCCCAGGGCGTTAAGATTTTAGTCTCCGGCCGGCTTAACGGCGCCGATATTGCCCGCAACGAGAAATTCCAGAGCGGCTCGATTCCTCTGTCACGTTTTGAATACGACATCGATTACTCGGTTTATCACGCCCAAACTACCTACGGTGTCATTGGCGTAAAAGTTTGGGTTAACCGCGGTTTAGCCAACGATAAGGAAGAGGAGTGATGTTACTACCTCGAAAACTAAAACACCGAAAAGTTTCTAAGAATTCCTACGCCGGGCCAGCCACTCGGGGTTTTACGGTGGATTTTGGCGACTTTGGCCTAAAATCGCTTGACCGCGCCTGGTTAACCAGCCGTCAGATTGAGGCTGGTCGTCGAGCCATGACCCGTTACGTTAAGCGCGGCGGCAAGATCTGGACGCGAATTTTTCCGCACAAGCCAGTCACCGGCAAACCGTTAGAGGTTGGCATGGGTGGCGGTAAGGGCGCTTTGGATCATTTCGTGGCCGTCATTAAACCTGGCACGATTATTTTTGAAATGTCGGGTGTGGAGCGAGATGTGGCGGCCGAGGCAATGAGACTGGCGGCCAACAAACTGCCAATTAAGACTAAATTTGTGGTGGCCGAATAAAATGAAGAGTATCGATTTTCTTAAAGATCACCGCAGCTTAACTCCGAAGGAGATTTCTGCTAGAATTACAGATAGTCACAAGCAATTAACTCGTCTGGAACAAGATAGGCAGCTGGGCAAACTCAAAAACGTCCATGAAATAACGTTTTTGCGCAAAAATATCGCTCGTCTGCAGACCTTGCTCGACGAAAAAGTCAGTGAAAGGGTCAGTGAAAATGTCAGCTAGCAACACCAAAAAAACTATTCTCGGTACTGTCGTCTCTGATAAAATGCAGGGCTCTGCTGTTGTGGAGGTGGTTAGTTGGAAAATTGACCGAATTATCCGCAAACGCTTCAAGAAGAATCGTAAGTTTATTGTCGAAAACCCCGACAACCAATATCACACCGGCGACAAGGTTAAAATCGTTGAGACGCGACCGCTAAGCCGTCACAAGCGCTTCACAATTACGGAAAAAATCTAATGCTACAACTACGAAGCTATATTAAAGTCGCCGACAACTCCGGAGCCAAAACTATCGGGGTGATTAAAGTTGTTAAACAGGGCAAATTTGATGCCGCTCATCTTGGCGATGTCGTGGTTGCTTCAGTTAAAACTGCCGCACCTAGAGCTAATGTTAAGGCTCGGGAAGTTGTTCGGGCGGTCATTGCCCGAACCACCAAGCCGCACCGCCGAGCCGATGGCTCGACAATTCGCTTCGACGACAACGCCGCCATTATTATTAATCCCGACGGTACGCCGCGCGGCACCCGAATTTTTGGGCCTGTCGCTCGTGAGTTAAGGGATAAGGGTTTCATGAAAATTATCTCGCTAGCCGAGGAAGTACTATGACGAAGGTTGCAACCAAAGCTAAGATTCGCAAAGGCGACAAAGTTCTGGTAATTACTGGCAAAGATCGCCACAAAACTGGTGTTGTTGAGCGAGTTTTTCCCTCTAAGCAGCTAGTTGTCATTACTGGCATTAATATGGCTAAGAAGCACATGAAACGATCTCAAAAATACCCACAAGGCGGAATTATCGACATGACTGTGCCGATTCATATCTCTAATGTTATGCTTTTAGATCCCCAGAAAAACAAACCTACCCGAGTCGGCTACCGCGTTCAGGGCGAAGAAAAAGTTCGATTCGGTAAACTGTCAAACGAAGTAATTACTAAAGGTGAGGCCAAATGACATTGATAGACGTTAAAGAACGGTCAGTCTCCACTAGGCTAGCTTTGAGTGAGCAGCTGGAGATAAAAAACCATCTAGCTTTGCCGAAAATCTCCAAGGTTTCTATTAACGTCGGCTTGGGTCAGTCAAAGACCGACAAAGATATGGTCGAGTATATCGGCAAAACCTTGGCGCTTATCACCGGCCAAAAACCCGTGAACACCTATGCCAAAAAAGCCATTGCCGGTTTTAAACTTCGGGCTGGCGACCACGTTGGCATGCGCGTGACTTTGCGTGGCAACAAAATGTACGATTTTCTTAATCGTCTAATTAATATTACTCTGCCGAGAATCCGGGAATTCCGAGGTATAACCGAAAGTCAGTTCGACGCTCAAGGTAATCTAACGCTCGGTTTTAAAGACCAGGTGTCGTTCGCCGAACTCGGTCATGATGTTTTGGATCGCCCATTTGGTCTGTCGATTACTATCGCAATCAGCCATTCTAACCCCGCCAAGAGCGTTGTCCTACTCAAGACTCTTGGTTTTCCCTTCCAGTTAGGCTAAAATTAATCTGTTATGGCAAGCAAACGCTATCTCACACGCAAGGCCAAGTTTCCCACCCGAGTTGTCAATCGGTGCGCTTTGTGCGGCCGTTCGCGCGGTTATATGCGTAAATATGGTGTCTGCCGCATTTGTTTTCGCGAGCGAGCCAGCGCCGGTGAGATTCCTGGCGTCAGAAAGGCTTCTTGGTAAAGCGATGAACGATTTAGTCAGCGACTTTTTGACTCGGTTCCGTAACGCCTACATGGCCGGCAAGAGTTCGGTCAAGGTTAAAAAGAGCAAGTTAGTTGAAAACGTCGCCAAAATTTTCAAGGAAAAGAAATTAATCACCAGTATTAAAGAAGATGGCTATTTTCTTGATCTTGAACTAGCTTCCGATCTGAATCTGTCAAAAATCAAACGCCTAAGTAAGCCGGGCATTCGCCGCTACGTCAAATATACCGAGATTCCCCGTCCAAACTCGGGCTTTAGTTTAATTATCCTATCGACGCCCAAAGGCGTCTTGACCGCCGCCCAAGCTCGCAAGCAAAAAGTCGGCGGCGAATTAGTCTGTGAGGTCTGGTAATGTCGCGAATCGGTATTAAACCTGTTAAAATTGCCGAGAATCTCAACGTTGAGTTGAGCCCGACTTTGTTTAAAGTTACCGGCCCGCTCGGTGAGTTGAAGGTAAATATTCCCCACGGCGTGACAGTGGCCAAAAAGGATGATCAAATAATCGTCAGCCGCATCAGCGACGTCAAGCTCTACAAGGCGCTCCACGGGACAATCCGCAGTTTAATTGCTAATGCCGTGGCCGGAGTTGACAAGGGTTTTGAAAAGAAACTGGAGATGGTCGGCATCGGTTATCGCGCCGCTCTGGAAGATAACGAACTAGTCTTGCAAGTCGGTTACACTCACCCGGTTCGCCTTCATGTTCCAGAAGGTTTGACCGCCAAAGTTGAAAAGAACGTCATCACCGTCTCTGGCCGCGACAAGCATATGGTCGGTCAGTTTGCCGCCATCGTTCGCTCCAGTAAGAAGCCTGACCGTTATAAAGGCAAGGGAATACGTTATCAAGGTGAAATCATCCGCCTTAAACCAGGTAAAGCGGCGGCCAAAACGGCAGCCTAAAAAATGCAAAACAGACAAAAAATCCACAATCGAATTCGTAAAACTGTCATCGGCACTACCGAGCGCCCGCGCTTGGCCGTTTATCGATCGCTCGATAATATGTTCGCTCAACTCGTCGACGACTCCGCTGGGGTGACCATTGGCGCCGCCAGTTCACTCAAGATGGCAGGGGGCTTAATTAAGAAAGCCAAGACTGTTGGTGAAAAAATCGCCGAGATTGCTAAAGATAAAAAAATCAAACACGTCGTCTTTGATCGCGGTGGCTACCCGTATCAAGGCGCGGTCAAGGCTTTAGCTGAAGCAGCTCGTGAGAAAGGTCTGGAGATCTGATGGCAGAAATTGAAACCAAAGACATTGCCGGGGAACTTGAGGAAGTTATGATTCCAGAGAATGAAGAGCGAGTTGTCGCTATCGACAGAATTTCCCGAACCGTCAAAGGTGGCCGACGAATTCGTTTCCGTGCCCTAGTGGTCGTGGGAAACAGAGCCGGTCAAGTTGGTGTTGGCTTAGCCAAGGGCGCTGATGTCCAGACCGCCATCGCCAAGGCCAAAAACGAGGCCTTGAAAACGACCATCACTGTGCCGATGCACAAGGGAACAATTCACCACCAGGTCGAGGCGACTTTCGAAAAGACTAAAGTCATCCTCAAGCCGGCGCCCGAGGGTCATTCAATTATCGCTGGGGCTTCGGTTCGAGCGGTTGTGGAGTTGGCTGGCATTAACAACATCGTCAGCAAGGCCATTGGCAGCTCGAGCCCGTTAAATACTGCCTCGGCAACGTTTTTTGCCCTGCAAAAGTTAATTAAATCTCCTTATCGTCGAAGCTAATGTCACTCACAGAAATTTTTAAAGATACTGCCAAAAAATCTACCACACGCGCCGGGCGTGGTATCGCTGCGGGTAAGGGCAAAACTGCCGGTCGTGGTACCAAGGGTCAGAAGTCTCGAGCCGGTGCCGGCCGAAAAATTAAGCCGTGGTTTGAAGGTGGCCAGACGCCGCTTTTCCGCAAAACCGCCAAGCGCCGAGGGATGCATAATTCCAAGAAAATCGCTGCTAGACCCATCGCGATTACTACCGACGTTATTGCCCGCCATTACGCAGACGGCGAAACAGTCTCTCCCGAGACTCTTTTGGAGAAAAAAATCATCCGAGCTAAAGAGCAGAAAAACCCTATCAAAATCGTCAAACGCCAAGAACTTACTATTAAAGTAGCTTTTGAAGGCGTTGAACTCTCGCGCTCACTAAAGTAATCTGTGAGCAATGCGAGAGTATTTGCTTCAAATCTGGAAGAGCCGCGATTTACGCAATAAAGTTCTATTCACGCTGGCGCTACTAGTTTTTATTCGGATTATTTCTCATATCCCAATTCCCGGTATCGACAAGGCTCAACTAGCGGCCTTTATGAGTCAGTCGCAGAACCAAATTTTCAACCTCTTGAGTGTCTTTACCGGCGGCTCACTAACCAAGCTCTCGATTGCTATGCTTGGCGTTGGGCCGTATATTACCTCTTCGATTATTATCCAGCTCCTAACCAAGGCCATCCCGGCCTGGGAAAACCTTCAAAAGGAAAGTAATAGCGGCCGAGAAAAACTCAACCAATACGGTCGTTATCTGACCGTGCCACTGGCGATTATCCAGGGTTACAGCACTCTGGTATTACTCCGGAGCCAGAACGTCCTGCCGAATCTATCGGCTGGGGCAATTTGGGAAATATTGGCCGTCATCACCGCCACCAGCATCTTCATTATGTGGCTGGGCGAATTAATTACCGAGAAAGGTTTGGCCAACGGCATCTCGCTAATTATCGCTCTAGGAATCGTTTCCGGGTTACCGACCCAAATAAGTAACATTGCCAACTCGGCAACCGGCAGCTACTTCACTGTCATCGTTTTTGCCGCCATCGCCGTTCTAACAATCGCCGTGATAGTCTTAGTTAACGACGCCGAGCGAAAAATCCCCATTACCTATGCCCGTCAGGCAGCCGGAGCCGGCTCGTCGGTCAATAGTTATCTGCCGCTCAAGGTTAATGCCGCCGGCGTGATCCCGATAATTTTTGCCTTGAGCTTCCTGACTTTTCCCGTTATTATCGCTCGATTTTTATCAACCGCCCACTCAACTCTGTTAGTCAACATCGCTGAAAAGGTGACGCTGTGGTCTAATAATAACCTCTACTACGGCATCGCCTACTTTATTTTGGTGCTAATATTTACTTTCTTTTATACCTATATTGTTTTTCAGCCGGAGCAGGTGGCGGAGAATCTCCAGAAACAGGGCAGTTTTATTCCTGGAGTACGGCCGGGTAGCGAAACCGTCGCCTTTTTGAAATACACCACCACCCGAATTACCGTCATCGGGGCGGTTTTCTTGGCGATTATTGCCGTCTTGCCCAAAGCCGTCAGCTCGGGCTTGAACATCACTAGCCTAACTATCGGCGGCACCAGCGTCTTGATCGTAGTTTCTGTGGTTATTGAAACCAGCCGGATGCTTAACAGCCAAATTGTTATGCGCCGGTATGATACTCTGTAATTAGCATGCGCTTTTCGCCCGCAGTGACGATTATAGTCCTTGTTCTCATCGGCTTCCTAACTGGCTCGACGGCTTATTTCTACGCCAAAAGCCGAACGACTAAGGCCAACGCCGACAAGTCAATTCACTTCGACGGTCAGGTTCAAACAGTCGGCTCATCAACCAGTGCCCCAGATAAAATTGATAGTCTGACCAAACCGGCCGACCCAAAGGGTCGCGTCGCTTACCCAGCCAATACTTATACCCTTGCTACCGGCGAGGGATTATTTAGCGTCGGTTCAAAAATGAATATTCCTTGGCAGACTATTAAGCTAGCTAACGGTCTTACCAACGAAAATCTTGTCCAGTTAGGTACGGTTCTGGTGATCCCTAAGTACAACACCAACACCGATTATTACCGCATCAATTTTATTATTAACGAAGACGTTGCCACTGAATTGAATCTGACGATTCGTGACCAAAAAACCAACGACAACTTTGATCCGCTCAAAGTTGCCAAGACAACCGCTCTAACCTATTGGAATATTGCCGCGAGCGACGACTGGTCACTTTTAAGCCAAGACAAAAGCCAAGGTCAGGCCTTGGTTTTGGATAAACAGGCCACGGCCACCAATGTTATTGCCTTGGTTCAGCCAAAAATTAAGGGTGATAACGGCCTCTGGGCCTTGACCTACATCGAGCACAGGGAGGAGAAAAATAACTGATCGACGACCAACGGCTTATTTTTTGTTCGGAGCTCAAGGTTCGGGCAAGAGCACGCAGGCACAAACACTGGCTGACAGGCTGAATTTGCCGCTATATATTCAAGGCGATCAAGTCCGAGCCTTTCTTAAAAGTGGCGCCCCCGAAGCGGCGGCGGTCCAAGAGCAGGTTGATCGGGGTGATTTGATTGATGAGACGGTCATTGAACGGCTTTTTAACGAGTATCTCGATTCCCACGACTGTAGTCGGGGCATAGTTATCGATGGCCTGCCGAGAATGCTGGAGCAGTGCCACGTTATTACCCAAGTCCAAAAACGTTTTGGCTGGCAGTGCGTGGCGGTCTATATTAGAATTTCCGACCAGACAGCCGAGGAGCGAATCGCCAAACGAGTTGTTGTTGTTGATGGCCACGAAACTACCCGTAGCGACGACACCAAAGAAGCCTTGGCCAAGCGCCTGGCGACGTTTAAGCGCGAGACCTTGCCGGTGCTGGACTGGTTCGAGGATAATTATCGGCTAGTAGTAATTGACGGCGAACCAGAGCCGGAAATGGTCTGGGGACTAATTAGCAGCGCTCTGGGGTTAAATGTCTAAAGAAGAATCCCTACGAGCTGCCGGCAAGGTCGCCGCCCAGATTCACCGCCTTATCGGCGAACGAGCCGTGATTGGCGCTAATTTACTTAATTTAGAGCAGCTAGCCGCCGATATCATCGCCGAAAACCAGATGACGGCTCCATTCAAGGGTTTTAATGGTTACCCAAACGTTACTTGCCTGTCGGTCAATTCAGAAATTGTCCACGGCATCCCCAAGGATTACGAGCTGAAGAACGGAGATATTTTGTCAGTGGATTTGGGTGTCGCCTGTGACGACTGGATTGTTGACACTGCCAGAACGCATATTGTCGGTACTGCTGATGAAAAAGCGCGGAATTTAGTGGAAACAACGCGCCAAGCTCTGGCAGAAGCTCTGAAAATCGCCACGGTTGGCCATACAATAGGCGATATCGGCGCTACTGTTCAAGAAATTGTCGAAAATGCCGGCTTTGCCGTAGTTCGCGAGCTCCACGGTCACGGTGTCGGCCGAACCCTTCAAGAACCCCCGTCAATACCGAATTACGGCCAATTCGGCAGAGGATTACCACTCAAAGAGGGGATGGTTCTGGCAATTGAACCTATTACAACCCTAAAACCATCGACTATCGCCGTCGAAGACGACGGCTGGACAATTATCGCCGTGAAAGACGTCCCAGCCGCCCATTTTGAGGATACTATAATAGTGGGGCAGAATAAGTGCGAAATATTGACGTGAATCCTATAATTAAGGTATACTATTGACTAGATGTCGGAAAAAGAAGGAGTGATCGCGGTCGAAGGGCTTGTTGAGGAAGCTCTTCCCAATACTCAATTCCGAGTGCATCTCGATAACGACCAAGTCGTTCTCGGGTATGTTTCTGGCAAGATTCGTCATCACAGGATCAAAATCTTGCCCGGAGATCGAGTTACGGTTGAGTTAAGTCCTTACGACTTAACCAAGGGTCGAATCACTAAACGACTCACCTAAAGAAAAACTATGAAAGTACATGTGGGAGTAAAGCCACGATGTCAGAAGTGCCGAATTGTCCGCCGCAAGGGGGTCGTTCGAGTGATCTGTGAAAATCCTCGCCACAAACAAAGACAAGGATGAAGGTAAACAAAAAACTAAAAACTAAAAACAAAAAATATGATAATAGTCACGTTAGTGACACAAATATTTTACATTTTAGTCTTTACTCTTTAGTTTTAAGCGGAGCGAATTGATGCCAAGAATTGCCGGAGTTAACATTCCAGACAACAAACGAGTCGAGATCGGCTTGAGTTATGTCTACGGCATCGGACCGAGTAACTGCAAAGATGTTCTTGAAAAGGCCAAAATCAAAGGCAATCCGAAATTTTCCGAATTAAATCAAGCTCAAATTGACGACTTACGTTCGATTGTGGAGAAAGAGTTCACCGTTGAAGGTGATCTGCGTCAGGTCGTTAATCAAAATATCCGCCGTCTTAAAGAAATCTCCAGCTATCGAGGAACTAGACACATCAAAAATCTGCCGGTTCATGGCCAGCGAACCAAGACTAACGCCCGCTCGAAGCGCGGCAAAAAAGTTACCGTCGGTTCAGGCCGTAAGAAATCAGCTGAAAAAACCTAAAATAAATGGCTAAAACTACTCAAAAAAAGAAACAAAACCAAGGACCGGTCGCCGACTTGCTTTTGTCGGTCTACTCATCTTTTAATAATACAATTATTACCGCTAGCGCCCTTCACACGGGAGCCGTCTTGGCCTGGACGTCTTCGGGTATGGTCGGCTTTAAGGGTGCCAAGAAAGGCACGCCGTACGCTGCCACCACCGCCATGAAGTCGCTTTTAGAGAAGCTAGCGGCCTTTAAACCCGAAACCGCAGTCGTAGTCGTCTCCGGCGCCGGCAACGGCCGTGACGCGGCCTTGCGAGCCCTAACTGGCTCTGGCCTTAAGGTTACTCGGGTCCACGACAAAACTCCGCTACCCCATAATGGCTGCCGACCGAAAAAAGCGAGGAGAGTCTAATGGCTGATTACCCAACACCCAATACCTCAACAACTACTACCAAGGCCAATCGGTCAAACAAACGGCCGAAAAAGGTCTCCGAATACGGCAAACAGCTGCAGGAAAAACAAAAAACCCGTAATTCATACGGTTTGCGCGAGGCTCAATTCAAGAAATACTTTGATGCCGCAGCCAAATTCCGCGGCCAGACCGGTGAATTACTGCTCCAAACCCTGGAGCGTCGCCTAGACAACGTGGTTTTTCGGGCTGGTTTCGCTCGTACCCGCGCCCAGGCTCGCCAGCTAGTCAGTCACCGTCACGTAACTCTGAACGGCAGCCGCATCAGCATCCCTTCGATTAGTGTCAAAGTCGGCGACGTTATTGCCTTCCACAAAGAGCACGAAGTCAGCATTGCCCCAGAAACGCCGAAGGTTGATTGGTTGAAAGTTGAGCCCAAGAAAGGTAAGATTACCGTTGGGCGAATTCCTACCGGAATTGATCTGCCGGTCGAGTTCGACACTCAAAAGATCGTGGAATTCTACAGCAAGTAATAAATAATAAAGGAGAGACATAAATGTCATATAAATTACAAGAAACTGCCTTGATGCAGGTAAAGGAAGATAGCCTCGCCAAGCACGAATCGCGTTTCGTGATTGAGCCGCTTTCGCCAGGTTTTGGTCTGACCGTTGGTAACGCTTTGCGCCGAGTTTTGCTCTCATCGCTCGAAGGTGCCGCCATCACTTCGATTAGAATCGATGGTGTTAGCCACGAGTTCTCGACCATCAAAGGTGTCCGCGAGGATGCCGTTGATATTATTCTGAACCTCAAGCAAGTTCGCTTGAAACTTACTGGCGATGATTCGCAGATAATTGTTCTCGATGCCAAGAAAGCCGGTGTCGTTAAGGCCGGTGACTTCAAGTGCCCGACCGGCGTTGAAGTCATAAATAAAGATTTAGTTATCGCCGAGTTGATTGATGGTGGCAAAATCCTTCTGGAAGCCACGGTGGAAAAAGGCCGGGGCTATGTTCCGACCGAACTACGCAAAGAAGAAAAACTGCCGATTGGCGTAATCTCCATCGACAGCAACTTCTCGCCAATTCAAAAGGTCAATTTTCAAACCGAGAACACTCGTGTCGGTAAGATGACCAACTTCGACAAATTGATTCTGGAAATCGGCACTGATGGCACGGTGTCGCCGAAAGAGGCTCTTGAGTCCGCTTCAACAATTATTGTTGAGCACTTTTCTATCATCGCTGGAGCACCAGCTTTTGAAGCTGTTGAAGAAGCTGAAGTCGTCGAACCAACAGAAGAGGTTATTGAGGAAGAAGCCATTCCGGCCGCTCCTAAAGTCAAAAAGGTCGCTAAGGTCGTGGAAAAAACCGACAAGAGAACCAAAAAAGCCGCCAAGTAAGGCAAGAGAATGCTACGAAACACACGCGCCCAGGCTGATTACAAAACCGTTCTACTGCGAAATCAGCTGACTTCGCTTGTGCTTTTCGAGTCCATCACAACCACTGCCGCCAAAGCGCGGGTTCTGGTGACCTATGCCAACCGGTTCTACTCTCGGGTCAAGGACGCCGACCTGACAGCCAAGCGTTATGCCCACGAGACACTTCTAGACAAAAACGCCGTCAAGAAAATGTTCGAAGAAATCTTGCCGCGCTACAAGTCCGGAGAAACGACCTTCGTTAGAACCTTCCGGTTGCTGCCAAGAAAAGGTGATAGCGCCGAGATGATGATGGTCAGTTTGATTCGGCCGCTGGTCATTGAAGAAAAGACTGTCGCCGAACCAAAGAAAGGTAAAAAATAATGACTGCCATGACACGTGAAACACACACACTTGACGCCAGCGACAAAGTCTTGGGTCGCCTGGCTACCGAAATTGCCAACTTGCTGCGCGGTAAACATAAAATTGGTTTCACCTACCATCAAGATCATGGCGACAAAGTTATCGTTTTAAACGCCGATAAGGTTAAGTTGACCGGTCGCAAAGAAACCCAGAAGAAATATTACCGTCATTCTGGTTATCCTGGTGGTCTGCGGGAAATCTCTTATTTAGAGATGAAAGCCGAGCATCCGGAACGAATTATCCAGCTGGCAGTTCAAAATATGCTGCCGGACAATCGTCTACGGGCTAAATGGTTAGAGCGTCTGACGATTAAGGTCGCGGAAAAGGAGAAGATCTAATGTCTGCTAAAACTGAAACCAAATTTGACTACTTCAAAGCCGTTGGCCGTCGCAAATCAGCCATCGCACAGGTTCGTCTGCAGTCAGGTCGTGGCGAGTTAGTTATTAACGGCAAGAGTAAGGATTGGCCGCTTCAACTTCTGCAGGTTTTGGATCTGGTTGACCGTAAGGGGCAGTTCGATGTCTCGGTGGTTGTCCGCGGTGGGGGAGCGATGTCTCAAATTGACGCAATTTCTCTTGGTCTAGCGAGAACGCTTGTCAAACTCAACGAAGAATTCCGTTCGACTCTCCGCAAAGCCGGAATGCTGACTCGTGACGCTCGCGTTAAAGAGCGCAAAAAACCCGGCCTGAAACGTGCTCGCCGCGCTCCGCAGTGGGCTAAACGTTAAAGCCCTTTCCTTTTTTAACAGCTTTTGAGATATAATAGTCATTAATATGGCTTTAATTGTTGATATCGAGACCGTCGGCGAGGATTGGCAGAAAATTGACGAAACGACCAAAAGCCATTTGCTGGAAAAGGCCGCTAAGCGGTTAGCCAATGATGCCGACGTCGAAGAGGTTGTCTCGTCAGAATTGGGTTTGTCGCCTCTAACCTCACAAATCGTGGCTCTGGGCGTTTTGGACAGTGATACCAGCAAAGGAGCGGTCTATTTTCAAGCGCCTAATCAAAATATTCCTGACTCTGTCAAAGATGGGCTGAAGTACCATACTGGTGTTGAGAAAGAGATTCTGACGAAGTTTTGGGAAATCGCCGAAAAGTACACCGAGTTTGTTACTTACAACGGCCGGACTTTTGATTTTCCTTTTATAATGATTCGATCAGCTATAGACGGCTTGCGAGCCGGCAAGGATTTAACTCGAGCTAGATATCTGTACCAACAGTCGCCGCAGGCAGTCCACGTCGATCTCTACGACCAACTGACGTTTTACGGAGCCGCTAAGGTAGGCTCGCTTCATATGGTCTGTCGAGCTTTCGGGATAGAGACGCCCAAAGACGGAGAAATCGATGGCTCAAAAGTCGGCGAGTATTTTTTGGCCAAAAAATATCAAGAAATCGCGGAATATAACGGCCGAGACCTAACCGCTACCGCCGAATTGTATCGCCGGTGGAAAAAGCTATTATCGTTTTGATGCCCAGCAAGGTTGAACGATTAAATCAGGCCATTAAAAAAGCCCTGGGTGAAATTCTTCTTAAAGAACTGCCAGACACACAGCCCTTGGTCGTGACCGATTTTCTTATCTCCTCCTCCCTGCAGGATGGAAGAGTTTTTTTGCACACTACGCCGGCGATATTGAAGCGGGTCGAAGAGAAACGGCCGGTGATTCAAGCCAGCCTCAAGACTTACGTCAAAACTCGCCTGACACCAGTGCTGACGTTCGTCATCGACGACAACTACCTCGAACATCTCGATAGGCTTTTCGAGGAGATTGAGAAGTGAAGACCCGAGGCCTATTATTTTTGGCCTTTGCCCTGACTTTGTTTGCTGGTGCTACCGTAATAACAGTGCTTTTTAACACTCCGCCATCAACGACAGGCATCTTCGTACTGTTCTATGTCTCGTTATTCTTGATAGCGGGCGGACTGCTTTTTCTGGTCTTGTATTTTTGGCAGTTTTTTCGTTTTCATGCCATCCCGCCCTGGGGACAGACGGCGGCCGTAATTCGTTGGTCGGTCCTAGCCTCGGCAGTCATAACCTTGGCGCTGGTCTTGCAATCTTTTCGCCTGCTCAACTACCCGACATTTTTTGTTCTTTTGGCGATGGCGATAGTTACAGAGGTCTTTATGCGGCGATCAAATATTAAATTCAGAAATAGCTCACCCAGTAAAAATATTCCCATCTAGGCAGAAAAACAGTAGAATTAAAGCATGGAACGAACTCTTTCAGCCCAAGTCGCCGACAAAGTCGGCAAGAAGGTTTTGCTTAAAGGTTGGGCCCAGACCATCCGCGACCACTCAAAGGTTGGTTTTATCGACCTGCGTGACCGCGAGGGTCTAACTCAATGTGTCTTTACTGGTGATCTCTTGGCGCAAATGCGTGAGCTGACAACTGAATCCGTTATTTCTATTGAAGGCGAAGTTAGTGAGCGGCCAAAAACCCTTATTAATCCAAATATCGTCAGCGGCACTGTCGAAATTCAGGTCGAAAAACTAACCGTCGAAACAATCGCCAAACCCCTACCAATGCCGCTTAATGATCGTAGCGTTGGCGAAGACACACGTTTGAAATACCGTTATCTCGATCTTAGGTCGAAACAAATGGCTGACAACGTACGAAAGCGTCATAGTATAAATCAATATATTCGTAACTATTTCACTGATAACGACTTTACCGAAGTCGAAACCCCGTATATTTCTAAATCGACACCCGAAGGCGCTCGTGACTATCTAGTACCGAGCCGAATAATGCCAGGGAACTTTTATGCGCTTCCTCAATCGCCGCAACAATATAAACAGTTGCTGATGGTCGCTGGGATTGAGAAATATTTTCAAATAGTTCGCTGTTTTCGTGATGAAGATGCTAGGGGTGATCGCCAACCAGAGTTTACACAACTTGATGTCGAGCTAAGCTTTTCATCGCAAGAGGAAATCCTTTCGTTAACAGAGGAAATGCTTACTGGCTTGGTCAAGAAATTTTACCCGGAGAAGACTTTAACTTTTCCCAGTATCCCCAGACTTACCTACAAAGAGGTAATAGAAAAGTACAAGTCAGATAAACCGGATTTACGCAAGGATAATAAAAATCCTGACGAATTAGCATTCGCGTTTGTCGTTGATTTTCCTCTTTTTGAATGGAAAGAAAGTGAAAATCGTTTTGACGCCACGCATCACCCATTTACTAGTCCAAAGGCAGAATATATGGAAAATTTCGAGAAGAAGCCTAAGGAAGCCTTGGCGGCGCAGTACGACGTGATTTTGAATGGTTATGAAATTGCCAGCGGCAGTATCCGAATTCATAGACCCGACGTTCAGGCTCGAATATTTAAGTTTATGGGTCATTCGACCGAGGCAATTAACGATAAATTCGGACATTTGCTGGAAGCTTTCGAGTACGGCGTCCCACCGCACGGTGGTATCGCCCTGGGCCTCGATCGCTTGTACGCCACCCTCTTCAAGGAAGAGACCATCAGAGACACAATAGCCTTTGCCAAGGCCGGTGACGGCAAAGACCTGATGATGAACGCGCCCAGTCCGGTTGATGAGACCCAGCTCAAGGAATTGGGCATTAAACTCTCATAATGTTGCTGCCAGGCGACGCGCCTCGACCTCGGTCGTCAGGGTGGAAGAAAATCTTTTTCAGTCTTGTTGACCTGTCGATTATTATTACCCCGGCCGGTATCAAAGCTGAAAGCGGACAGACAACGGGTACGAATACTTCCGCAAACTACCAACCAATTCTCGGCGGCCTGGCTGATTACCCCATTTTAAGCACTGCCAAAAAGCCGTTGGCCTACTCCAAGGCATATTTGCTAATGGACGCTCAAACCGGTGAGGTGATTGCCTCGAGTAATAAAGACTTGGTCGTGCCGGTGGCCTCGACCACTAAGATGACAACCGCCTTGGTGGCCCGACAGGTTTACGGCCTCGACGACGTTCTAACTGTTCGTAACGGCCCGCTTGTTAACGGATCGAAAGTCGGTCTAATACAAGGCGAAAGAATCACCGTGGAAAGCTTGCTCAAAGGGTTATTAGTTCCCTCGGGCAATGACGCTGCTATCACCCTAGCCGAGGGTTTAACCGGCCAGGCTGGTGACACCGCGCCGTATGTAACCAAAATGAACGAATTTCTCAAAGCCCACAATCTGACCCAGACAACTTTTGCCGATCCGGCTGGCCTAGACGACGACAACGGCCATTCGACTGCCTTTGAGCTGGCCAATATCGGACGATTAGTTTTGGAGGATCCAGTGCTGTCGGCAATTGTTAAAACACCGCAAACGACCATTACTTCGGTTGATGGAGCAATCACCCACCAGCTCAAGAATTCAAACCGTTTGTTACAAAGCGACGATCCGTCGTTTTTGCCCGGAACGTTGGGCATCAAGACCGGCTACACTAACGAAGCTGGCCATTGTCTAGTTTCCGCATACACGATTCAAAATCACGTAGTCATCGGAGTGGTATTAAATACCAACGAGTCGACAATTACGGCTTCGGCCACAGAAATGCACCGGCTTTTTTCGTGGGCGGGCCAGTATCTGGCTTACGAAACTTACTAACCCCTTGACAACGGGCACAGAAGTTATGTAATAGATGATTGCCTTTTAGAGGAAATCATAAAGTAACAAGGAAAGGAGAATAGAATATGGTAGATACATGGGGCACCGAAGTCCGCGATCTAATCCAAACTGTTTGGGATAGAATCGTTGCCTTCACGCCAAATATCGTTGGTGCCGTACTGATAGTTTTAATCGGCGCGATTGTTGGTTTTCTGTTAGGGTACGTGGTTACGCGAATCTTGCAGGCGCTAAAGTTGCAAGTTTTGTCCGACCAGAGTCGGTTGAGCGACGTCTTGAAAAAGGCGAAGATGAAAACCGATATCTCGGAGGTTATCGGCAACTTCGTCAAGTGGGTGGTAATTTTGGCCTTCTTGGTGCCAGCCGCCAATGTTTTGAAGCTTCAGGGCGTGTCAGACTTCTTTAACGGAGTTTTGACCTACGTGCCGAGAGTGATGGCCGTGGCCTTGCTGGTCATCTTCGGTTGGTCAGTCGCTGATTTACTTGGTAAGCTAACTCGCGCCGGCGCCGACAGTATCGGTACCGCCGCCGCCAAGACAGCTGAAATGGTTGTCCGTTGGGCAATCCTTATTTCGGTGGCCACGACCTCAATGTTTGCCTTGGGTGTGCCGCAGGAATTCACCGTGATTATCTTCATCGGTGTCGTCTCAATGTTGGCTCTTGGTTTGGGTCTATCGCTCGGTCTGGGCGGCCAAGATCACATGAACGATTTGGTCAAGAGAATCCGCAACGAATTTAAGTAAACTCGAAAACTAACAACAAAGAAGAGCCTAAATCGGCTCTTCTTTGTTAGGCTCAATGATCACGCACATCAAAAGGCCTGGCCTTTTTGGTCTCTTTGGTAGTTACTTCCAGTGATCGAGGGCGTCTTTAGCGGCAGAACTTTCAGCTTTTTGTTTAGACGAGCCAGTGCCTTTGCCGATTAGCTCGCCACGGGCATAGACTCCAACAGTAAAAACCTTGTCGTGATCAGGACCTTTTTCGTCTAAGACTCTATACTCTGGGGTGGCATTCAGCTTTTCTTGGCTGATCTCCTGAAGGTGGCTCTTGGAATCGATATATAGGCGTTTTTCGATTATTTCTGGTAGCAAAGAGATTAAATGTTGGCTGATAAATTTGGCTGCCACATTATAACCCTTGTCGAGGTAAATTGCTCCAATTAAAGCCTCAAAAGTGTTGGCCAAAATTAAATTTCGGCTTCGGCCGCCGGACTTCTCTTCGCCCTTACTTAATAGAAGTAGCTCGCCGACGCCAAGCTCGC